>NZ_REFY01000002.1:0-333441 GCF_003841485.1 Natrarchaeobius halalkaliphilus
AATCTAAAGGGAACAGCGAGAGTTCCACGGGTCACCTGACCCGTGGGTGAATCGCGTACGCTTGCCTAATGTTCAGTCTCCTCGATGTACCGACGAACCACATCCTCAGAAACTGCACCCGTTGTTCCGACGTAGTATCCGTCCTTCCACAGACCACTTCCCCAGAAGTACCGCTGTTTGATCTCGGGGTGACGCTTGAGAATCGTTCGTCCCGAGTAGCCCTTGAATTGCTTCGCTATCTCGGCAGGACTCCATTTCGGGTCGGCCTCGACGAACAAGTGAACGTGGTCGGTGGCAATCTCTCTGGACACAATCTCGTGACCGAACCGTTCAGCAGTTCCTTGGAACAATTCCGCAAGTTCGTCTTGAACTAACTCCAACACCTCGTGCCGGTACTTCGGGCACCACACGAAATGATATTTACACAAACTAATCGAATGTGCATGACTCTTGTAACTTTCCACCATAATCCCTACTTTTATCATCATTTGATACGATAGTCAAGATATGGGTATCGAAGAAGTCACGAAGACCGCACGCACCCGACTCTGCATAGAGTCTGGTGAGCGGTCGTGGCTCAAAGATGCCCGTTACACCGCACGAGACATCGCCAACGACACACTCCGACTCAAACAACAAGGCTACAACAAGACCGAGATTCAACGCGAGGTTGACCGCGATGACTTCCTTCGGAACAACAAGTGCGCGGTCGTCGGCAAAGCCCTGCAAGCGTGGGACTCCTACAAAGAACTCCTCAACTGGTGGTACGACCAAGACGACACCAACGTTGGAAAACCGTCGCCACCAGCCACAGACAAGAAAGGAGCCTACCCACTCGTCATGGCACACAGCGAAGGGTACCGCCTCACCTACAATGACGAAACTGACCGTCTTAGGTTTCGTGTGAGTCCGAAGCCGTACAAGAAGGTGAGAGGACATCTTCGAGGGAGACAAGAAGACCTCAACCTCATCGAGGCAGCCTTGACCGAAGAGGAGTGGTCGTTGGGACAGGCCGAGCTTCTGTACCGAGATGGCGTGTACTACCTACACGTCACGGTCAAAACAGAAGTTCAAGTGCCTGAACCCGAAGACGCTGACACACTCGTCGGCGTCGATATTAACGAACGCAACATCGCTCTCACCGCTCTTAACCGTGAGACGATGGACACGCTCGGAACACTCGTGCTTGATTACGGCTCGGTGAAAGCCGAACGCCAACGCTACCACACCATCACGAAACGCTGTCAAGAACATGGGCAACACTCTATCCACAACCAACTCGGTGAAAAAGAAGAACGCTACACCGAGTGGATTCTTCACCGACTGTCGCGAGTCGTGGTGGAGTTCGCCCAACAGTTCTCAAACCCGGTCATCGTGTTCGAGGACTTGAGCGGGATTCGAGACGCCATCAAGTACGGCACGTACATGAACCGTCGTCTGCACAAACTGCCGTTCCACAAGTTCGAGCAACAAGTTCGATACAAAGCAATGTGGAATCAGATTCCGTGTGAGACGGTTGAGTCGCCGTACAACTCGAAGTCGTGTTCGTGCTGTGGACACCGTGGCTACCGCCAAGGTCGGCGGTTTCGGTGTACGAACGACTCGTGTGCAGTTCAGCAAGATCACGCTGATCGAAACGCGAGCGTGAATGTGGCGTGGCGATCGTGGGCGAAACACGCTGGTGTAGACGTTGAATCAGTTAATTACCGGACTCGCAAAACCCAACCGTTTGTTCGGAAGGTGAGCCTGTCTGGGTCGGGGCGCTCTGTAAACCGCCCATCCTCATCCCGCGAAATCGCTTCGCGTGGAGTGCTTACGACGTAGGCTGAGGGAATTACAAAAGCCACGGGTCACCTGACCCGTGGTTGTTTACTTCGAGATCGTCTTCAGATCGCATTCCGTTTTGAACAACAAGAATATAGGATTCGTCGAAATCCGTCTCGTCACTAAAAGCCGATACTTGTTCAACATCGTCAAATTCGCTGGCTGCAGTTTCTTCGTCTGCGATAAGCGTATAAGATTCTTCCCTCAGGGCAAAGACATCACGTGGGTCGAAGACATTTCGTTCGAGATATAATGTCTCTACGGTCATACCATCGGGTATTGACGGAGATTGAAATCTGTTCCATGCGAGATACCCTCCTGTCCCAAGACCAAGACCACCGACAGCAAGGAACTTCCGTCGATTCACAATCAAATGTTTGAGATGATTCATCATATGTCCTCGGGAAGCTCAAACCCCAATTTGATCAATCCGTACCTGTAGTGACCGCGAAGATCAAGGCGAATCAAAAGCGAGTTTATACGTTGTGTACGTTGTCTGTACTCAGAACTGGAAATCAAGATCGTGAGTACGAACTGATACAATCGGAACCGTAGCGTGTTACTCGTGTTCGAGCGCGTCGTAGATATCTCGATTCGCGTCACGGTCTGCCGTTGCCACTCGCTGGACGAGTTCTCGTCGGATGTCGTCCATCACTTCATCGAGCGGGGAACCAGACTCTGAACCCTCCTCGGTTGCCATATGCAGAGTATCGTCTCGACTGCGGTTAATCGTTTGGGTTAGATGAGTCGCCGGTTAGTTCGTCCAGTCCGTACCGGATGAGGTCGTCGCGCCATTGTTCAACCTCGCCTATGAGGTCGATCTCTTCAGTGTGCGAACGCAGGTATTCGATGGTTTCTGCTTCTTCGACGGTCGTCTGATCGGTGCCGAACTGTTTGAGGATCGTCCTGATTTCGTTGTCGTACGCGAACCGATATCCGTTGAGGAAGTAGAACACGACCGTCGTGTTGAGTGCAGTACGCTTGTTTGCGTCGACGAACGGGTGGTTCGCCACCAACAGCCGGATGAGGTGGAACGCTTTCCCGTGAATCGTCTCGGGTACCGTTCCGAAACTCCCGTCCTCGATGTAGTTCAGGGCAAACTCGAGATCTCCACGATTTTGGACGCCAGCGTGCGTGTCAGAATACTCTGATACGATGTCGTCGTGGATGGCAAGAACGTCGCCCACTGACGGATACCAGAACGAGTCTGCCATTCGTTCGTTCAATCAGACTGCACCCGACGTAATCCTTGCTATTGCAGCTCACGGAGTTAGACTGGATTTATCCGTTGTGTACGTTGTGAGTACTCAGAAGTACTGATCAAGACCGTGAGTACTAACTGACAACATTGGAGTCGAGTACGCTACTCGTTTTCGAGCGCATCGTAGATACTTTGATTCGGTCCCGGCCAGCCGCTGCTACCCGCTGGATGAGACCGGTCTCGTCGGTTCGAGGACCCGGATACTCGGCGGATTCGCCTCGTCGCCGGTTGTCCGATCGATGTGAACTGAGAGAGGATTGTCTCGATGAGCTCCGAGTCACAGCCGACGGAAATTTATCGGCACGAAAGCGTCGAAGAGACCTGCTCTAGGTCCTCATCACACTCGGAACAGACGCGCTTGTCGTGGGCGATATAGACGGTTCGACACGTCGAGCAGTGAAAGAGATTTCCCGGTGAGTCAGGCGACCCGCTCGGTGATTTACCGTCGGAATCGCACTCCAGATCGGCGTCCGTAGACCGGTTCGTCCGCGGTCTGGATCCCGAAAGCGTCGTTCGAACGCGTTTGCGAAGGGATCCAAGCGACGGCACCGACGTCAGTTTGTTTCGACTATCCATAGGATGGGACTCAATCATCCGAGACAAGTACGTACCCCCTAACATATTTGGATCCGCGACAGACAGCGAACGACGAATGACGTCCGGTGACGAGACTTAACCGTTCGACGGCGAGAACGTTCCCCAGTGCAGTGCGGCCGAAAACGATTGCGCCGCTCGAGAAGCGCGCATCGTACTCGCTTCAACGACGACGATAGCAACCTTTTCGGCCGTTGCGCGTCCACTCGAGGATAATGAACTTCTTCGATCGACTGCACGACCGTATTCGGACGGTCGACAGCGTCGTCAGCGTTGGACTCGACGCCGACCGTTCGCGAATTCCCGACCATCTCGAATCGCACGATCTTCCCCGGTGGGCGTTCAACCGGCGTATCATCGATGCGACCCACGAACACGCGGCGGCGTTCAAGCCAAACGCCGCGTTCTACGAAGATCCTGACGGATGGCAGGCGCTCGAGGAGACCGTCGCCTACGCACACGGAAAGGACGTCCCGGTCCTCCTCGACGCCAAGCGGGCGGATATCGGGAACACGACGCGCCAGTACGCCCGGATTCTCGAGACGGTCGACGCGATCACCGTCAATCCCTACATGGGTCGTGATTCACTCCAGCCGTTCTTGGCGAACGAGGAGGCCGGCGTCTTCATCCTCTGTCGGACCTCGAACCCTGGCGGGAGTGACCTTCAGGACCTCGAACTCGAGACCGGCGAACCGATCTACGAGCGGGTCGCGGCGCTGGCCGACCTCTGGAACGAACGCGATAACGTCGGCCTCGTCGTCGGAGCGACGAACCCCGACGAACTCGCGGAGATCCGCGAGCAGGTCCCGGATCTCCCCTTCCTCGTGCCCGGCGTGGGTGCACAGGGGGGCGACGCCGAGGCGGCGATCGAGCACGGACTGTCGAACGGCGTCGGACTCGTCAACTCCTCCCGAGGGATTATTTTCGCGGGCGAGAGCAGCGGCAAGGAGTTCGCACGCGCGAGCGGACAGTCGGCAAAGCGGCTCAAAGAGCGGCTCAATCAGTACCGTCGATAGCGCGTCGATACCGTCTTGAGACGGAACGGGTGGACGGGGTCGTCAGTCCGCGTCGGCGTCGACGATTTTGCCTGCGACTCGGCCGTCGACGACCCTGTCGAGGATTTCGACCGTGACTGGCTGGGGTGGCGGACGGCGTGTGATCGACTCGAGTCCCTCGACGACGGCGACGTCCATCGGACTGTCGTCGTCCGGGTGAACCGCGACGAGCGTTCCGTCGCGCTCGGTGAGGGTGAGACGATAGGTCTCTCCGACGCCGACTCGGTCCGCGAGCAGGTCTCGAATGGAAGTCATGGGTTTTCGTCGTTGAGGCGGGGTTCTCGGTAGGCGATGGCTCGTGTTCGACGATCACAGGGGCGGTCCTGCGCCCGCGTCATCGGTGACCTCATACGGTTTGCTGTGACTTTTTACCGGGACGACCACGAGCCGTCCTGCGGTCGCTCCGGTAACGACTTACAGTAGACCGTATCAGAACCGGTGGACGTCCACGTCATCGTGGCCACGTTCCGGATCCGCGCGGGCGACACAGTCGGCACACAACCCCGTTCCCCGCTCGTAGTGTTTCTCACACGCGAGCGTGCCACAGTTCGAACAGCGCTCCTGGGCGGGCCGTGACTCGCAGATCTGGCAGAGGCCGCTGACGCTCATACGGTACGTAAGCGCTCGAGTGTCTTGAAACCGGTCCCGAAACACGTCGACGTGACGGTCGAAAATTGCTTCGTGAGCGGTGAACGCCCACGCCCTCTGGTAACACACGACGAGAAAGCTTTTCACGTGGGGGCCGCTACCGGACCCTATGAGCCGTGACCGGGCTCTCCTCGAGCGGGCCCTGGACCGTGGCGAACAGGACGGTGGGAGCGTCGAATTCAAAGAACGGCTTTCACGGGACGTCCACCTCGAGGGAGGACGTCGGGAGAGTTTGGCTGCACAGCTTCGCCACCGGTTGCTATCCGGTGACGGCGAGGCGACGTACGTCGTTGGAGTCACCGATGACGGCGGACTGGCCGGCGTTGACCACGACACCTTCTCGGAATCGATGGACGTGCTCTCGTTGCTAGCCGAGGAGGCCGACGCCCACATCGACGACGTCCAGACCTGGGGTGTCGACGGGGGAACGAACTCAAGCGCAGTCGATAGCGCTCCGTCGACTGAGAACGTAGGACGCGGCCTGGTCGGCGTCGCGACCATCCGTGACGGCGGCGTACTCGAGACGGACGACGAACACGTCGTCGTCGGGACGGCGGGTCACGTCGATCACGGAAAGAGTACGCTCGTGGGTTCGCTCGTTACCGGTCGACCGGACGACGGCGATGGCGCAACGCGTGCCTACCTCGATGTTCAGCCTCACGAAGTCGAACGCGGACTCTCGGCGGATCTCTCCTATGCGGTCTATGGTTTCGACGACGACGGTCCAGTGCACGTTCGAAATCCGAACCGAAAAGAAGACCGAGCGGCGGTCGTCGAGGAAGCCGACCGGCTCGTCTCGTTCGTCGACACCGTCGGTCACGAGCCCTGGCTTCGGACGACCATCCGTGGACTCGTCGGACAAAAGCTCGACTACGGATTGCTGGTCGTCGCGGCCGACGACGGTCCGACCCGAACGACGCGGGAACACCTGGGGGTCCTGCTCGCGACCGAGTTGCCGACCATCGTCGCGATTACCAAAACCGACGCCGTCGACGACGAGCGCGTCGAAGAAGTCGAACGCGATGTCGAGCGTCTCCTCCGAGAAGTCGAGAAATCACCGCTGCGAGTTTCACGACACGGCGTCGACGCCGCCGTCGAGGAGATCAACGAGCGCGTCGTCCCCATCGTCGAAACGAGCGCGATCACGATGGACGGCCTCGAGACGCTCGACGAGCTGTTCGATCGGCTTCCGAAGACGTCGACGGACGCCGGCGAGTTTCGCATGTACGTCGATCGGAGCTACTCGGTCACGGGTGTCGGCGCGGTCGCCTCGGGTACGGTCATGTCCGGCGAAGTCGAAGCGGGCGACGAACTCCTGATCGGACCGATGTCGGACGGTCGGTTTCAGGAGGTCGAGGTCCGATCGATCGAGATGCACTACCACCGCGTCGACAGGGCCCGAGCGGGCCGGATCGTCGGCATCGCGCTCAAGGGGATCAAAGAGAGTGCCATCGAACGCGGGATGGCGCTCGTTCCGCGCGACGCCACACCGGAACCCGTCCGGGAGTTCGAGGCCGAAGTCATGGTGCTCAACCATCCGACCCGAATCGGTGACGGCTACGAACCCGTCGTCCACCTCGAGACGATCGGTGAAGCCGCGGCCTTCCATCCAGAAGGCGGCCGTCTCCTGCCGGGCGACACGGGCGAGACCAGCGTTCGATTCAAGTTCCGACAGTATCTCGTCGAGGAGGGCCAGAAGTTCGTCTTCCGTGAGGGCCAGAGCAAGGGAGTCGGAACGGTCACCGAGATCCACCCGACCGACTGATCTCGACGCCAGGTGCGACACGTAGATGGGGGGCTCGTCGTACGCGATCACGTCGGAGACGTTCGTGATGATTCGGTGAACTTTTTGTCGTGCCAGAACGTTTTCCGGTCGATGCTCTCCGAGTCTCCCCGAAATCGCCTCGAATGGGCGATCGTCGAATCGCTGATCGTCTTCGGAATCTTCCTGTTCTGGATCGTCGCTGCCATCGCCACCGTCGTCGGCATACGGATACTGGTGTTCCCGCTCGTAGTACTGGGCGTCCGAGTCGAGAGGCCGTTTATCGAACTGTTTCAGTTGACGACACCGCTCTCGGACCTCGTTCTTCTGGTGGCGGTGATTACGTCGCTCCTGTACGTCCTCGTTCGTGGGGGAACGCTCCTCATCGATCACTATCACCGGACCGTCCGCCCGAGGTCAGGGTCGGACGAATAGCGGCGGAACGCGCCCGGCTACCAGGACAGCGACGGCAACTCCGCGAGCGACTCGAGTTGGTGATCCGGAACCGGGTCGGGACGGTCGGGAACGGTCTCGCCGTGTGGTACCCAGATCGACCGCAGGCCGGCGGCGTTCGCCCCCGCGACGTCGGACGAAAGCGAGTTTCCGACGTAGGCCGCTCGCTCGGGCGTCGACTCGAGTCGCCCGAGCGCGACGTCGAAGGGTTCGGGGTCCGGTTTCGGTGCCGTGTCGAATCCGGCACAGACGACCGTCTCGAAGCGTTCGGCAAGGCCGGTCGACTCGAGTTTCGCCCGTTGCATTCCCGGCGCACCGTTGGTGATCAGCCCGAGTCGATACTCCCCGGAGAGCGACTCGAGTACCCGCCGGACGCCGGGGAGACGTTCGACGCCAGCGCCGTCCCGAACCGTGGCGTACTCCTGAGCGACGGTCCAGCCCGTCTCGCGGTCGTATCCGGTAGCGACGGCCAGGTCCCCGAAGCAGCGTCGCCGGAGGTCCTCGATGTCCGCACTCTCCTCGAGATAGTCGCCGTATTGTCCGTGGTAGGCGTCGATCGTCCACGGATCGTCGACGCCGACGCGTTCGAACGCCGCCTCGAGGGCGACCTCGCCAGGCTGCGTGTACGTACACAGCGTGTCATCGAGGTCGAAGCAGACGGTATCGATCCCGTCGGTCATGTCGAAGCGTACCGTCGTCTCGCACAAAAGCCGATCGCTACCGATCCGAGACGAGGGTTCGATACCGTGGCCGGCGGTCGTCCGAATCCCCTGTCTGTTTGCCCTCGACCCGCTCTATGGCCCCGAGCAGGACGGCCCACTCGAGGATCCGTTCGGTCCGATCGAACTCCCGACGATTGGTCGAATTCCGGTCTCGAGCACCGGCGTCACCGGACGATCGATCCTCGGTCCGCTCGACGACGGCTCGTGCGTCGAGTGGTTCCCCGTGTTCTTCGAGGACGTCGAGTACCGCCGCCGAGCCGTAGACTCGCTCGCGAAACCGTTCGCGTAACGTCGGCGGGGACCGGCCCTCGCTCGTGCGAACGTACCCATGCGGCTCCGACCGAACCAGCTCGAGCGCTCTGAGGAACGTCAGCCAGTCGCCGGCGTCGTCTCGACTCCGGATGTGGGTTTCGTCGATCAGGCGGGCACAGCAGTCGATATCGTTCCGGCGCGACTCGGCGGGCAACGGCGTCGCGGCCCGGACGTCTCCGACGGTCTCGAGGTCGGACGGCGGCTCGGGGATCGGTTTGAACTGCACGGTTACAGCTCGAACGACTCGAGGAGGAGTTCCTCGTCCGTCTCGCCGTGGACGTACGTCGGCCCGCCGACGACGTCGACCGTCACGCGTGCGGGTGCGAACAGGTCCGAGGGAACCTCCTCGAACTCCCACTCGAGGTCGTCGAAGACGTCAGCGAACGGCCGCCCGTGATCGTCTCCGGCCGTCGATGGGACGGCGTCGAACACGTCGGCGTCCTCCCTGACGGAGAGGTGTGCGGTCCCGCCGTAGGCGATCGCGTCGGTGGTTCGGGCGATCGCCGTTCGTTCGTCCCCGGGAACGGGGGCGACCGGCCCTCGTCCCGTCGCGGAGACGATGTCGAGCGGATCGTAGCCGAGTTCCACGAGCCGGAAAGTGGCGAGTTCGGCCACGCGGGCGGCGTTCGAGATACTTCCGACGAGGCTCGCGGTCGGATACGCGAGCAAGAACACGCTGCCGGTCTCGACCTCCGCGAGCTCCGCGACCTGTTCGGCCGCGGCCTCCGTCGGGTGCGAATCGGCCTCGAGTGCGAGCGCGGTCAGATCGAACGCATCGGTGTAACCGATCCGTCTGAACTCCTCTTCTCTCGCGACCAGTGCGCGAGCGGGACCGCTCCCGAGGCCTTCGAAATCCTCGGTGGTCAGCTCCCAGCCGGCCTTCTGCGAGCAGAGTAACGACAGCGCCGGCTGGTCGCTCGAGAGCTGGACGAACGGAACCGACGCGTCACCGATCTCGCCCAGGTCGTAATTCAGCGTCGCCATTCCGGCCGTCTGAATCTCCGTCAGGAGCAATCCAGCCTCGATTCCCCCGTCGAAGTCGAGGCCGAAATCGAGCACCGTCGCCTCGTTGTCGAGATCGTATCCGCCAACGTTCAGCTCCTCGGCGTACTCGAGGGCCTCGTCGACCAGTTCGATCGCCATTCGGTTGAGACTCTCCATACCGTCGCTTTAGCGCCCGGCGTAAAACCGTTTGTCAGTTCGTGTCCGACGACCGTCAGACCCGGTCGCTCGTTGCGGCGCGACCGAGGCGGTCCTCGACGGCCTCGACTTTCTCGGCCGCGGATGTATCGACGGTTCGCTTGTCGTCGATCTTCAGGAACGTACTCACCCGATCGCCGTCGACAGCCTCGTGGGCGGCCTGTGCGGCCGAAAACAGCTCATCGGCGTCGTCAGCTTCGATCACCGTCCCCATCGGGTTCGTCTCGTACTCGACGTCGTAGGCCTCGAGCGCGTCGACGGCGTCCGCGACATCGCTCGCCATACTGTCTTCGATCACCGGTGCGACGCTGAGGAGTGCAACGACTGTCATCGGTGGTACCGTCGCGACGGGCGTTCCTAAATCCGTGGCCTTCGTTGTCGTGGGAAGCCGGGCTATCCCGTCGTCAGTTCGAGACCGGCGGATGGCTTACGTTCGCGTCCGTCGGCGGGTAAATGATGACGTCGCCGTTTGCATAGACGTACACCTCGTGTTCGAGGGCACTGAAGGCGACGTGACCGCCGGTCCGGTCCGTTCCGTCGGCCTTCTGACTGAAGATGTGCTCCAGGGCGTCCGGGTCGACACTGTCGTAGAGGGAGAACTCTCCCTGGGAGACATCGATATCAGCGATCGATGCGATCGCGTGGACGATCGTGGTCGTGATCGTTGCCGTTCCATCGCTGTCGTAGTGAAAGACGTATCTGTCGTTTGGCTGGTCGTACTGTGGCACGTTCACGTCGTCGGCGGAGGACAGTTCAGTTTGCATTGCTCTCTAATCGGTCAATCGTCAGTTAGTCCGTAGCAAACGGCAGTATAAAAACTAACCGCACCGGGGAACGGTTGTGGGAAGTGAACTATCTGGGCTATGAGCGTTCCTTTCTAAAGACTGTCTGCTGGGCGTGACGATCCGCACCGAACTGAACGTTTTTTACGGCCCACCCCGAATACCCAGTGATGGAACTCGACAGCCATGCCGAGGATCTCGCCTCCGACCTCGGTGTCGACAAAGAGGAGGTCAAAGCCGACCTGAAGAATCTGGTGGAGTACAGTGTTCCGATCGACGAGGCCAAAGGAAGCCTTCGGCGGAAGTACGGCGACGGCTCGAGCGCTGGAAGCTCGACGCCGTCAGCGAGAAATCTCGGAGACGTTACGCCCGACGACGGGAGCGTTACCGTTACGGGAGTCGTTCTGACGGCCGGCGAGCGGTCGATCCGGTATCAGGGTGACGATCAGGTTATCGTCGAAGGGCGACTTGCCGACGAGACCGGCGTCATCGATTACACCGCCTGGGAGGACTTCGGACTCTCTCCGGGAGAGACGATCACCGCGGGCAACGCGGGCGTCCGCGAGTGGGACGGCGAGCCAGAACTCAACCTCGGTGAGAGTACCTCGCTGTCGTTCGTCGACGAGTCTCTCGACGTCGACTACGAGATCGGCGGCGACGCACAGCTCGCGGAGCTACAGACGGGCGATCGAGCGGTGTCGATCGAGGTCTCGGTCCTCGAGTGTGAACGTCGGACGATCGACGGCCGCGACGGCGAGACGGAGATCTTGAGCGGCGTCTTCGGTGACGAGAGTGGCCGTCTTCCGTTTACGAACTGGGATCCCGCTCCCGAGATCGAAGACGGCGGACCCGTCCGTATCGAGAACGCGTACGTCCAGGAGTTTCGGGGGGTTCCCGAGGTCAACGTCTCGGCGTTTTCGACCGTCAGCGCGCTCGAGCGCGAGGTCGACGTCGGGGCGGATGCGACGACGATGGAGATCGGTGACGCCGTCCGTACCGGCGGTATCTACGACGTCGAGATCGTCGGGAATCTCATCGCCGTTCGAGACGGCTCAGGGCTCATCCAGCGCTGTCCCGAGTGCTACCGCGTGATCCAGAAGGGACAGTGTCGAACCCACGGCGACGTCGACGGCGTCGACGACCTCCGCGTGAAAGCGATTCTCGATGACGGTACCGGCACCGTCACCGTCGTCCTCGACGACGACCTCACGGAAGACGTCTACGACGGAACGCTCGAGGACGCCCTCGAGCAGGCCCGCGAAGCGATGGATCAGGAAGTCGTCGCGGACACGATCCGGGAACGGATCGTCGGTCGCGAGTATCGCGTTCGGGGTCACCTCTCCGTAGACGACTACGGTGCGAACCTGGACGCGGAAACCCTCGAGGAGAGCGCCGACGATCCCACGACTCGAGCGCGAGCGTTCCTCGAGGAGTTTGGAGCTGACGCCGAGGCTACCGAGGTGGATTTATGAGCGAGACCGGCGACGATGGCGAGGAAATTCCGGGGCGAGAGATCGCCTATCGGATTCTGGCGGCCGAGTACGACGATGCCTCGGTCTCTCACACCGAAAGCGACGAAGAGCGTGCGCCGAACTACGTGATCACGCCGACCGGCGCGCGAGTCAACCGGCTGTTTGCGGTCGGAACGCTCACCGAGGTGACGTCGGTCAACGACGAGATGGTCCGTGCTCGCGTCGTCGATCCGACGGGCGCGTTCGTCGTCTACGCCGGGAAGTACCAGCCGGACGCCCTCGCGTTCCTCGAGGGGACGAACCCGCCGGCGTTCGTCGCGGTCACCGGCAAGGCACGGACTTTCCAGCCGGATGACTCGAATCAGGTTTACACTTCGATCCGCCCGGAGAGCATCGCGACGGTCGACGCCGATACGCGAGACCGCTGGGTCCTCACCGCCACAGAGCGGACGCTCGAGCGAATCGGAACGTACGCCGAAGCTACTGGGCTCGACGTGACCGGTGACGAGCTGACGGCCGCGTTGCTCGAGGCCGGCGTCGAACAGGGGCTCGCGTCCGGTGTTCCGCTCGCACGGGAACACTACGACACGACGCCGTCGTACCTCGGCGCTGTTCGTGACTGCGCACTCGAGGCCGTCGAAGTCGTCGCCGGCGATCGAGACGAGGTGAGCGGTATCGGAACGGCTCCCAGCGATGCAGGCGATTCGTCGGTGACGTTCGACGCGCTTTCGACGCTCGGTGACGTCGACTCCCTCGAGGAGGCGTCCGTGGCGGTCGCCAGCGAAGGCGCGACGAGCGCCCCCTCCAGCGCGGACGACGCAAGCGGTGCTGGATCCGACGACGAGAGCGAGACGACGGATGAGACTGCTGTGCCTGATGAGACTGCCGTGACGGACGAAGCGAGTGACACAGTGTCTATGGACGAGGAGGATGACGCGCCGTCGATCGACGAGGGAGCGGACACTCCGTCGGTCGACGAGACGGATGGGCTATCGTCGCCGGCCGAAACAGTCGACGCCGGTGAGGACCTGCGTGACGGCAACGACGGAGCTACCGACGAACTCGGTGACTTCGACGCCGCCGACGCCGGCGACGGAATGTACGAGATGGACGACGATGAACGCGAACAGCTCGAAGCCGAGTTCGGTACCGAATTTACGACCGGCGGCGAGGTCGACGAGCCCGGTCAGGCGGGAATCGACGTTCCGTCGTCCGAAGACGGATCGGCTGAGGACGAGCCGACTGAGGACGAACCGACAGAAGACGAGTCGGCCGCTCCCGAGTCGGACGATCTCGGCGCGCCGCCGACATCTCGACTCGAGGAACCGTCAGCGGAATCCGAGGATAAGACGGCCGACGAACCAGATGAGGCTGAGTCTGCAGGCGATTCCGGCAAGGCAGAAACAGCGTCTGACGAGCCAGAGACGGGCCGCGATGACGACTCGGACGACGGCGTCGAGCGTGAGAGCGCTTCGGAGCCGGCCGACGAGGCCGACCCGGACGAGGACCTCGACGTCCAGAAGTACGTTATCGACACCATGTCGGAACTGGACGACGGCGACGGTGCGGATCGAACGGAGCTGATCGAGACGGCGACGACCGAGACCGGCCTCACAGCGGACGAAGTCGAGGACGCGATTCAGGACGCGCTCATGGGCGGACAGTGTTACGAGCCGAACGACGAGACGGTAAAGCCGATCTAACTCGCCCGAAGCGCGATGTCGGATCTTCCGTCTTCCGTTCACGTCGAACCGGTCCCCGGCGAGCCCGCGGCGACGGCGCTCGTCTCGAACGAGCGAATCCTCCTGATCGCGGACTACCACGCCGGCTACGAAGCGGGGCTCCGATACGAGCGTGGTGTCGACGTGCCCAGCCACGCTTCCGACCGACGAGAGCGGTTGCTCGCGCTCCTCCAGCGAACGAACCCGGACCGACTCGTCGTACTCGGTGATCTGATGCACTCGATCGGTGATCCCGGTGGAGCCGAACGGGGCGAACTCGAGATCCTGTTCGAGTCGTTCCCGGCGGCACTCGATGTAACGGTCGTCAAGGGAAATCACGACGGGGTGATCGAGACGTGGCTCGGTGGAACCGGTGTGGACGAAATCGACGACGACGATCGCGGTATCGAAACTGGAGAGAGTTCCGGGACGGACGCTCGCGCTTTTTCGAGAACGGCGATCGTCCCCGGTTCTGGCGTGGCGTTCGACGGCCTCGGCGTCTGTCACGGACACAGCTGGCCTGCACCGGCCGCCCTCGAGAGCGACGTGCTCTGTCTCGGCCACGAACATCCCTGCGTTCGACTCGAAGACGAACTCGGCGGGAGTCGAACCGAACGCGCCTGGCTCCGTGGCCGGATCGATCCGACGCCGTTTCGGGACCGACCAGAGTACGAGGGCGTCTCCTGGCTCGAGACGGGAGCCACGCCCGAGGTCGTCGTGGTTCCGGCGTTCAACGATCTCGTCGGCGGAACGTGGGTGAACGTTTCAGGACGATCGTTTCTCTCGCCGTTCCTGCCGGATGGACTGGACGACGGCGAAGCGTATCTGCTGGATGGCACTCGGCTCGGCTCGTACCGACGGATCTGAGCTCCGATCGGAAGTATCGTCGATGGGAGCGGCGACTCCCATCCCGGTACAGGCAGATCGTGGCAACGGTCAGCCGCTGTCCCTTCGAATTGCAGAACGCTTTTCATTTGCCTCGCCGTTTCTCCCCCCAATGACCGACGACGGGAGAGGGCAACCATGACGATGGGTGACCGAATCGACGAACTCGAGGAGTTGCGCGAGGAGGCCCGTCTGGGCGGCGGCGAAGATCGAATCGAGCGACAGCACGAGAAGGGAAAGATGACCGCCCGCGAGCGGATCGATTACTTTCTGGACGAGGATACGTTCACCGAGTTCGATCAGCTTCGAACCCACCAGACGAGCGAATTCGGCATGGAAGAAAAGAAGATTCCCGGCGACGGCGTCGTAACGGGATACGGCGAGGTCAACGGACGGACCGTCTTCGTCTTCGCACACGACTTTACCGTCTTCGGCGGCTCGCTCGGTGAAGTGTTTGCCGAGAAGATCAGCAAGGTCATGGATATGGCGATGGAGGTCGGTGCGCCGATCGTCGGACTCAACGACTCCGCCGGCGCTCGCATTCAAGAGGGCGTCAAAAGCCTCGCCGGGTTCACGGAGATTTTTCGACGAAATCAGGAAGCCAGCGGCGTCGTTCCGCAGATCTCTGCGATCATGGGGCCCTGTGCCGGCGGTGCCGTCTACTCCCCGTCGATCACCGACTTCATCTTCATGGTCAAAGACACGAGCCACATGTACATCACGGGCCCCGGCGTCACCAAGACCGTCACCGGCGAGGAGGTGACCCACGAGGAACTCGGCGGCGCGATGACTCACGCGAACAAGACCGGAGTCGCGGAGTTCGCCTGCGAGAGCGAAGAGGACGCACTCGACGACATCAAACGACTGCTCTCGTATCTTCCTCAGAACAACGTCGAGGACCCACCACGCGTCGATCCCTGGGACGATCCCGACCGCCGTGACGAGGATCTGACCGACATCGTTCCCTCGAGCCCGCAAAAGCCCTACGACATGGTCGACGTGATCGATTCGGTCGTCGACGAGGGCTCGTTTTTCGAGGTGGCGGATAATTTCGCGAACGAACTGGTCGTCGGCTTCGCTCGACTCGACGGTCGGTCGGTCGGACTGGTCGCAAATCAGCCCCGGGTGAACGCCGGAACGCTCACCGTCGACGCGTCGATGAAGGGATCGCGATTCATCCGCTTCTGTGATTCGTTCAACATCCCGATCGTTACCTTCGTCGACGTTCCCGGCTACATGCCCGGAACCGACCAGGAACACCGCGGTATCATCCGCCACGGGGCGAAGCTACTCTACGCCTACGCCGAGGCGACCGTTCCGCTTCTGACGGTCATTACGCGCAAGGCCTACGGGGGTGCCTACTGCGTGATGGCCTCGAAGAACCTCGGCGCGGACGTCAACTACGCCTGGCCGACAGCCGAAATCGCCGTTATGGGCCCACAGGGAGCGGTCAACATCCTCTACCGTGACGAACTCGCGGAAGCGGACGATCCCGACAAATTGCGAGACGAGTTGATCGAAGAGTACCGCGACGAGTTCGCTAACCCCTACACGGCGACGGACAAGGGCTTCCTCGACGACGTCATCGTCCCGACCGAAACGCGTCCGCGCCTGATCGACGATCTCGAGATGCTCGAGACCAAACGCGAGGAGAACCCGGACAAAAAACACGGCAACATTCCGCTGTAACGAGATCAGATGGCATCACAGAATCAGGCGGAGACGGACCAGCAGACGACGGAGCCAGGACCCAAAAGCGACGCGGCGGCCGCCGATTCCGTCCCGGCAGCCGTCGAGATCGACGTACCGGACGACGCAAGCGACGAGGAGGCCGCTGCGATCGCGGCCGCGATGGGCGCTCACCTCCACGATCACGCGCTGGCGGTCGCGGCAGCCGCGGCCGACGACGACCAGGAATGGGATGGAAAGCGGTGGGCGTTCTCCGGACGGATTCGCACTCAGCAGGGTCGAACCGTTCGGGTTCCGCGCCATGCACCGACGAATCCGTGGTCGGCGGCGGGACGAACCGATCGGTTTTGATAGGGGCCGTGTCGATCGCCGTATTTTTCGTTGCGAAAAAGTAAGGTAGGAGCCCCGTGACGGTTCCAAAAGGGATGTTTAGGAAGGTTCTCGTCGCGAACCGGGGAGAAATCGCGGTTAGAGTGATGCGCGCGTGTGAAGAACTCAACGTCGGAACGGTTGCGGTCTATTCGGAGGCGGATGCGGATTCGGGCCACGTCAGGTACGCTGACGAGGCCTACAACGTGGGCCCGGCTCGAGCGGCGGATTCGTACCTGGACCACGATTCGGTTCTCGAAGCAGCGCGCAAGGCCGACGCCGACGCGATCCATCCCGGCTACGGGTTCCTTGCCGAGAACGCCGAGTTCGCGGAAGCCGTCGAAGCTGCCGACGGAATTACCTGGATCGGTCCCTCGAGCGAGGCGATGGAGTCGCTGGGCGAAAAGACCAAAGCGCGGACGATCATGAACGACGCCGACGTGCCGATCGTACCCGGGACGACGGAGCCGGTGACCGAACCCGAAGAGGTCGAGGCGTTCGGAGAGGAGTACGGCTACCCGATCGCGATCAAGGCCGAAGGCGGCGGTGGTGGGCGCGGGATGAAAGTCGTTCGCGATCGAAGCGAGATCGAAGACCAGCTCGAAAGCGCCCAGCGCGAAGGCGAGGCGTACTTCGATAACGACTCCGTCTACCTCGAGCGCTACCTCCAGAACCCACGCCACATCGAAGTGCAGATCGTGGCAGACGGTCACGGAAACGTCCGCCACCTCGGAGAGCGTGACTGTTCGCTCCAGCGCCGTCACCAGAAGGTCATCGAAGAGGGACCGTCGGCGGCGCTCTCGGACGCTCTGCGAGAGGAGATCGGTGCGGCCGCACGTCGGGGCGTCGCAGCAGCGGACTACACGAACGCGGGAACGGTCGAGTTCTTGGTCGAAGAGGATCCCGACCGAGACGGTCCCCTCGGACCCGAGACGAACTTCTACTTCCTCGAGGTGAACACACGAATTCAGGTGGAACACACCGTCACAGAAGAGATCACGGGGATCGATATCGTCAAACGACAGCTCCGCATCGCAGCGGGCGAAGAGATCGATTTCGCGCAGGACGACGTCGAGGTCGACGGCCACGCCATCGAGTTCCGGATCAACGCCGAAAACGCCGCCGACGATTTCGCGCCTGCAACGGGCGGCACGCTCGAGACGTACGACCCGCCGGGCGGTCCGGGGGTCCGAGTCGATGACGCACTTCGGCAGGGTGACGAGCTGGTGACGGACTACGACTCGATGATCGCGAAACTGATCGTCTGGGGCGAGGACCGCGACGAGTGTCTCGAACGCTCGTTGCGAGCGCTCCGTGAGTACGAAATCGCCGGCATCCCGACGATCATCCCCTTCCACCGACTGATGCTGACCGACGAATCCTTCGTCGCGAGCACTCACACCACGAAGTACCTCGACAACGACCTCGCTGAGGGCCGTATCGAGGAGGCCCAGTCCCAGTGGGGCGGCGACGTCGGCAGCGGCGGTACCGAAGGCGACGAGGAGAGCGTCGAGCGGGAGTTCACCGTCGAAATCAACGGCAAGCGCTTCGAGGTCGAACTCGAGGAACACGGCGCGCCGGCCATTCCGACCGGAGACGTCGACGTCGGCGGAGCCGGCGGACCACCCCAACCGGCGGGGGGCGAAAGCGACGATTCGGAGCTATCGGGCGACGGCGAAACCGTCGACGCCGAGATGCAGGGAACCATCCTCGATGTCACGGTGGCCGAAGGCGACGAGGTGGCCGCCGGCGACGTGTTGGTCGTCCTCGAGGCGATGAAGATGGAAAACGACATCGTCGCCTCGCGCGGCGGTACCGTCTCGCAGGTCGCCGTCGACGAGGGTGATAGCGTGGACATGGGCGACGTCCTCGTCGTTCTCGAGTGAACGATCACCGAGATCGAATCGACGACTCTCTCGGTGGAACTGTCGAATGGCAACAGACGGCACGGCCGTGCGCGTTCCAACACCTTTGTATCGTAGGGTTTCAGATAGCCCAGTATGACTAACAATGTCGTCGTACTCGGTGCCGGGTATGCCGGTGCTGGTGCGATCAATACGCTCCAATCGGAGCTCGGGGGAAACGCCCGACTGACCTGGATCGCTGACGTCGATTATCATCTCGTCTTACACGAATCCCACCGCGTTATTAGAGATCCGACCGTTCGATCGGACATTACGTTCGCGGTCGACCAGATCGCTGACCCGTCGACCCGGTTCATTCAGGACGAAGTCACCGGACTTGACGTCGACGAGCAAGCCGTCGAGCTTGCCGACGGCGACGACGTCGACTACGACTACGTGCTCGTTGCACTCGGAACCAAAACGGCCTACTACGGAATTCCCGGCCTCGAAGAACACTCGCGAACGCTCAAATCTCTCGACGACGCCCTCGAGATTCACGACGCCGTCAAGAGCGCGAGTCAGGACGCGACTCGCGGCGAGCCGGCACAGGTCCTCATCGGCGGTGCTGGACTCTCCGGAATCCAGACGGCCGGCGAAATCGCGGAGTTCCGCGACGAGCACCGCGCTCCCATCGAGATTCACCTGATCGAGGCGCTCGACGAGATCTTCCCGGGCAACGATCCCGAGATCCAGCAGGCGCTTCGCGATCTGCTCGAGGACGCCGGCGTTCGTATCCACACGGACGATCCGATCACGGAAGCCACGGCGGATCACATCGAGTTCGACGAGGGCGATCCGCTCGAGCACGACGTACTCGTCTGGACGGGTGGCATTACCGGTCGTGACGCGCTCGACGACGCCGACCTCGAGAAAGAGCACAACCGCGTCAACACGGAGGCGAACTTCCAGACCTCCGACGAACGCGTCTTCGCGATCGGTGACTCCGCGATCATCGACCAGGGCGACCAGCCCGCCCCGCCGACCGCACAGGCCGCCTGGCAGGCCGCCGACGTCGTCGGTGAGAACATCGCTCGAGCCATCGAGAACCGCCCGCTGAAGACCTGGGAGTACGAGGACAAAGGAACCGTCGTCTCCGTCGGTGACGAGGCTGTGGCCCACGGCGTCAAGCCCGCTTTCGGCGTGTCCCTGCCCGTCGATACCTTCGGCGGCTTCCCGGCGAAGAACCTGAAGAAGATGATCGCCGCTCGCTGGATCGCGGACATCACGTCCTGGGGAGAGTCACGGCGCTCCTGGTCCTCGCTGTAGTCCGAGAGGAACGAATTCGGTGCCGCTCGAGATGTCCGTTCGATTTATTTGATCGTGGCCGTTCGTCTGGGGGCCAACAGCACCAATCGATACTCGAGCGTGTTCCCAATCATACGGTCTGCTGTAACTGTTTACCGGCGTATCCGGAGACCGGGTTCCGGGTACGCCGGTACTGACTTACAGTAGACCGTATCAGTCGTTTTCGTCAGGTTCGTCGGCGTTTTCCTCTCGCGTTCGCCGCCGGTTCCGTTCGTCACTCTCAGCCCCCATCGGTCGCGCGGGCACTCCCGCAACGGTGGTTCCCGGCTCGACGTCGGTCGTGACGAGCGAGTTCGCAGCGATGCTCGCGTTCGCCCCGATTTCGACGCCGGGCAACACGATCGCTCCGGCACCGATCATCGCACGCTCGCCGACGACGACCTCGCCCGTTCGATACTCGTCCTGTAGGAATTCGTGACAGAGCAGCGTCGCGTCGTAGCCGACGATCGCATGATCCTCGACCGTGATCAGTTCGGGCCAGAACACGTCGGGAGTCGCTTCGAGTCCCCAGGAGACGCCTTCACCGACCGTCACGCCGATGCGACGCAACAGCCACCGCTTGAGCCGAAGGCTCGGCGAGATCCGAACGAGCCAGACGACGACGTAGGTAATCGCGACCCGAACCGGGTGTCTGGCGTCGGTCCAGTCGGCAAGCGAGTTGCGCGCGTTCGGCGTCGGATGGCGAGTGATCCGGTCGTGTCGGGTACTGTCTCCCCTCACTATCAGTCCCTTCGACGTGTCGTTACAAGAAACCGATCGATCCGGCGGTGTCGATCAAGAGGAGACGAAAGCTATTCAGCCGTATCAACCTTTCCGTGCGCCACCGACCGATCCCCCGGCGTTCCGACGTTCGACCGAAACTCTTCGCCGGACAGCGAACAGCGGTACGCCGGCTTGAACATCATGTTCGATTTCCCCTCACGGACGTTCCAGGCGGCGGCGAGATCCTCGCGCAGATAGTACTGCGGGCGCTGATTGCCGGGCGCTACGTAGTACTCGCTGAGTCGGATCGGATACCGATCGAAGAGACCACCTGGCTCGCGACCGTCGACGATCACGATCTGTTTCTCGGCCAGGTACGGCGTATCGCCTCGAGCGCGCTTCGAGTGAGCGTTTTCCGCGTGCCTCTCGAAAAGCGCCTTTCGTTCGGCCGGGGGCGTTTCGGAGCCGATGACGTCGACGCGATCGACGGTAAAGTACCCGATCAGATAGCGGTGGGCGCGCTCGCCGTTCGGGCGGCGCAATCCTGCGTAGAACCCGACGACGTCGCCGGATTCGAGCGACCGAAGTCGAGTGACGTAACCGCTGGTCCGGTGTTCGCCGTACGTACGAGCCTCGAAGTTCGGATCGCGATGAAGGGGCCAGGACTCGAGATCGTCGCCGGTGACCGAGTCGACACCGCCGCGGACGGGTTGTGGATCGATTCGCGTCGTGAGATCCGCTGCGACGCGATCATCGGCTCGAAGCGTCCACGAACCGAGCGTTTCGACCTCGCTGGTCTCGCGCGTCTTTTCGGGAATCGGGACGTATTCGAACCGTCCATCGTCGTACAGCGGCCCGAGCGCGCCGAGATTCGTACTGTCGGCACCGACGCCGGCGAGGACGACCGTCATGTCTTCCGGTCGGTGAAGTGAGCCGATAAAGCTCCCGAAACACACGACCCGTTACCGGCCCGTCGGTTGGGTGGTATAAAAGAAGGGGAGCAAGAGTATGAGAAATAGTCCACCCATTGCGGCGAAGCCGATCCAGCTACCGCATCTGAGGCGATCCATCCGGTGCCACTCGAGTCAACCGATGCTGAAACTATCTCGGAAACACGCTGGCATTGGGGACGTTCGAGACGCCCATCGAACCACTATTTGTAGTAGATGATCCCGGTTGCTTGAATCTTTGTACGGTTGGTTTTTTCGATCGGTCGAAGACGGATCACATCGACGGCTACAGATTTTTGGGCCGCTGCATCGTCCGTCTCCCATGGCGACCAGAACACCAGTCGAGTGTCCGCTCTGCCGAGAGGTTCTGACCGGTCGATCGCTCGAGGAACACCTCGTGGACGGTCACACCAAGCGCAAACTGGCGAAGTTCGTCGTCTCCGAAACCGAAGCAATGAACGACGGTAAGACGTCCTGACTCGAGGAACTCATACGGTTTGCTGTGACTTTTTACCGGAGCGACCGCGAGCCGTCCTGCGGTCGCTCCGGTAACGACTTACAGTAGACCGTATCAGGCGGGGTACTATCGCTCGCTTCGGTGCAACCGCAAACCGTTCGTGGGTGCACCGATACGCAGGTACGACACTCCGTATGAAACTCCCGCTAGTCGGTCGATCCGGTCGCGTTATTTCGGAGGGGTCGGGTCGGCTTCGACCTCGATTCGGTCGTGGATGTGTCCCTCGCGCGCTCTCAGGTGGCGCGGGTCGCGGTCGTTGTGGACGGCGAGTACCTCCGCGACGATACTGTGTGCGATCTGGTACGGTGAGCCGCCACCGAGGTCTAATCCGATCGGCGTATAGAGCGACGAACGATCGTCGTCGGTAATCGTTCTTTCCTCGGCGTCGAACTCCTCGATCATCTCCTCGAATCGTTCGTGGGGTCCCATCAATCCGACGTACGGAACGCCGGCATCGAGTAGCGTCTCGACGGCCAGTCGATCGTCGACGAAGTTGTGAGTCATGACGACGGCATAGGTCCGATCGTCGAGGCCCATCTCGAGGTCGTCCTCGATCGTACCGGGCGACGTCGTCACGGTCCGATCGGCGTCCGGGAACCGCTCAGCGAGGTCGACCGCGCCGCGAAATCCGACGACGGTCACCCGAAAGTCGTTCTTGCTCGCGAGTTCGGTCACCGGGCCGACGTCGTGACCGCTGCCGAAGACGACGAGTTCGGCCGGAGCGGCGATGCCGTCGACGAACACTTCGAGCCTCGTCCCGTCGACCTCGAGGTCGATGACGTTCGCCCGTCCGCGACCGGCGAGTTCGGACGCCGGCTCAGAGAGTACGTCGATCGGCCAGTCCGCTTCGGTCGTCTCCCCGCCATCGCCACTCGCTCCGTCGTCGTCCGACGGCGTCGAAAGGCGATCCTCACCGGGGTGATAGTACGCACGGTCGCCGTACGCAAGCGGCGAATCGGTATCGCTGGCGTCGACATCCTCACCGTGGACGCTCAACACCGTCAACACGGCGACGTCCCGACCCTCGGTGAACGCGTCGGTTGCCGAGCGATACGAGGGCGTCAACGGCTCGAGCAGAACCTCGATGATGCCGTTACAACCGACGCCTAGCCCCCAGACGTCGTCGTCATCGTCCATCAGATCGTAGGTGACGAG
Organism: Natrarchaeobius halalkaliphilus; assembly: GCF_003841485.1. Lineage (NCBI taxonomy): Archaea > Methanobacteriati > Methanobacteriota > Halobacteria > Halobacteriales > Natrialbaceae > Natrarchaeobius > Natrarchaeobius halalkaliphilus. The sequence continues at coordinate 23,283 of NZ_REFY01000002.1, forward strand.
TTCGGGCTGACCTGTCCCGCGGACGCTCTCGGCTGCACGCAGGATATCGTCTTCGAGACAACCGGCCGTGATGCTTCCGACGCCGTCGCCCGCGTCGTCGAGGAGCATCTTCGCACCCGGTCTGCGGTAGGCGTTACCGTCGACGTCGACGATGGTTGCGAGGACGTCCGAACCATCGGCCTCGAGACGCTGGTGTACGCGCTGTACGACTTCCGTTTCGGGAACGCTCCAGTTACGCTGGGTCTGTGTCTTCTGTGATTCGGTCATGGCTGATCTTTCGTGCTGACGGATTCTAGTTGGATACCGGATGGACGGTCGGTTGCGGTGTAGACCTTTCGGACGCCCGCATCGTGAAGGCCGGTTCCGCAGGATCCGTCGGAAATCGCTTCGCGAACGCGACCCGGTTCGTCGATGGTGGCACCCGCGACCACGTCGACGCCCGATGCGAACAGCGGACCGGGGAGGAACGACGCCGTCGCGCCGACGACGACGACGGTCGCCGCATCCGGCGCTGTCTCGAGGTAGTTCGTTATTCCGTCGTAGACGAACACGGACCCCGTGACGAAGACGACCTCCGAACCCGCCATCGCCCGGGGTGCGTCCGCGGGTTCGAACGCCGAGACGCGCACGCCGTCGGGTGTCGAGAGGTCGTCGTCGACCGACGTTCGTTCGATGACGCGGACGTCCACGTCTTCGAACTTCCGAAACGCCGGTCGAAAGAGCCCGACAGTCGTGATCGTCTCGACCGACGGGTCGAGCAACGCCATCGGATCACCCGCCCGCCACTCGAGAAACGGAACCGACAGGGCGTTCACCGTCGCGACGGCGACGGCTCTCTCGAGCGATCCGACGTTCTCGTCACAGTCGCGGTCGTCCGCCTCGATCGGCTCGAGTAGCTCGTCGACCGTCCGGTTCGAACGCGACGATTCCGTACCGTCGAGATCGAGTTCGGTGTTTCGCGGACGGTGTGCGAGCCCTGCGAGCGGGTGATCGTCCGATTCGGAGGAGTCGGATAACTCCACGAGAACGACCGAGTCACCGACAGTGACGCGGTTACACCTCACGCTTCGTAGCGCATCCCGCGCTCGAAGGCGGTCGGAGACGGTCTCGAGAATGGAGTCAGTCACTCTTCTCACCCCCGGATTCGGTCGGACGCCGACGTGGGTCGTACTCGTAGCCGATCGGTCCGTCCAGCCCGCGACGTTCGATCTGTCGGGCGGCCGACTCGAGGTCGGACGGGGCGACGAATCCGAACAGCGCGTCGACGTACGGAACGCTCGTCGCCATCCCTCGCGAGCGCGGCTCGAACGCAGGCGAAGCCGCGAGCGGGTTCAACCAGATGAAAGAATCGGCCCGGGATGCGAGCCAGGTGATCTGCGTTTCGAGGAGCTCTTGATCACCGACGTCGAGACCGTCGCTTACGACGACTACGACGGTCCGCCGATCGACTGCGTTCGGATGACGCCGACGAAGTGAGGCGATCGCAGCTCCGATCCGCGTTCCGCCCCCCCACTCGACTTCGGCATCGCGCAGGGTAGCCGCGGGGTCGCCGTCCGCACGGGCGAACTCCGCCGTCGCGTCGACGAGGTCGGTATCGAAGAGAAAGACGCGGGCGTCGCGCGCACTCTCTTGGAGGTATTCCGCGAAGGTCAACAGCACGCTCCGGTCGATGGTATCGAGGACCGACCCGCTGACGTCGACGAGCAGGCAACACCGAAGCTCGCTCCGAATCGCCTCCGTCGCTGGGAGTTCGATCGGTGCGCCGCCGGTTCCGAGGCTCGATCTGAGCGCCCGGCGTGCGTCGACGGCCGATCCGGACGGTGACGTCCTGCTTCGGCGGCCAGGAAGCGTGGCGAGTGCATCTACGAATCGTCGAATCGATGTCCGTTCTCCTCGCGAAAGCGGATGAATCTCGGCATCGACAGGTTGGCTTCCGCCGACGGAACTGTAGCGCCGAACCTCTGACTCTTCGGTTGACGCCGAACGGTCGCCGGACACTTCCCGGCGGTTCGTCGCGATCCGGACCGACGGAACCGACTCGTCTTCGTCACCAGAGTTTTCGGCGTCCATCGGCGGCGCGTCGGCATCGTTGAGGAAATCGGCGTCCCGCGGTGACTCGGATCGATCCTGATCGGGGTCGATCGCACCCTCGTCATCCTCGCCGTCAGGCGACGTCCAATCGTTCGCGGTCGCGATCCGCTCGAGACCTGTCCTGAGCCGGTGCCAGAACGTCGGAAACGCTGCGTCGAACGCTTCGCGCTCGTCCGCTTCGGTGACGAGCGTCGCCCGGAGTGCGGCGCTTGCGCGTGACTCGTCCGCCAGACCGATCACGGAGAGCGATCGCGCGGCCTCGAGCGTCCCCGTCGGTGGAACGGCGACACCCTCGCTTCGCAACGCGGACGCGAACCGGACCAGTTCCGTCAGGACGTGCTGACGCGCGCCGACGAAATCGGGGACGCCGTGATCCGATCGTGATCGGCCGGCTCCGAACCGGGCCACCGCGTCGTCGTCATCGTTCCGTCTCTCGGTCCGGCTCGTCGAATCCGACGCTATCGATCGCTCGACTCCATCGATCGCTTCTGTCGCGTCGAAATCGCCAGGTGGTGACATTGTCCTCTCGTGTGGTTACCGTCACTCCTCGAGTCGACCTCGTGCCGTCGCGGCCGCATCACGAAGCTGCTCGAGGAGGTCGGTGTCTACCCGGTCTACGTCCTCGGCCTCCTTAAGCAGACAGCCGAGCGTTCGTTCGATTTCGTCGGGTGAAATCGCCTCGGGATCGCCCTCGTCGCCGGAAGCCGACCCATCACCGGCGTCCTGTCGTAATCTGGCGACCGCACCGGCCCAGTCGAGCGTCTCCGCGACGCCCGGGCGCTTGAGAAACGCCTCTTCGCGAAACCGTTCGACGATGGCACATACTTCGGCGGCGACGGCGGCGTCGAGCTCGGGAACCTTGCGACGGACGATCTCGTATTCGGTCTCGAACGACGGTGGTTCGACGTGTAAGTACAGACATCGGCGTTTCAGAGCGTCGCTGAGCCCGCGGGTCCGGTTCGACGTGAGAACGACGATCGGCGGATGTTGGGCGCTGACGGTTCCGAGTTCGGGAATCGACACCTGAAAGTCGGAGAGCAACTCGAGCAAGAACGCTTCGAACTCCTCGTCCGCTCGATCGATCTCGTCGATGAGCAACACCGGCGGCCGATCGGTTCCGGACCTAATCGCGCGCAACAGCGGTCGCTCGAGGAGGAACTCCTCGTCGAACACCGTCCGAGAATCCGACGGTCCGTCCGCGTCGGTCGGCGTCGTCGCATCGACGGCGGACTCCCCATCGCTGGTGCCGGCGACCGTCCCCTCGTTCGCCTGGACCGCGAGCAGCTGTTTGGTGTAGTTCCACTCGTAGAGTGCGTTCTCTGCGGTCAGTCCCTCGTAACACTGAAGCCGAATCAGTTCGGCGTCGAACGCCGCCGCGAGAACCTTGCCCAGCTCGGTCTTCCCGCTCCCGGGCGGTCCCTCGACGAGCAGCGGACGCTCGAGTTGCAACGCGAGATAAACGGTCGTTACCGTCGCGTCGTCAGCGACGTAGTCCCGTTCGTCGAAGCGATCTCGGAGCGACCCCTCCGAAAGCGACTCGAGCGCGAGGGGTTCGGTCCCGGTCATGGCGTCGACACCCTGGTCTCGGTCGTCTCGAGGTACGATTCCGGATCCGATCGAAATGCGTCCGCACAGCCGGGACAACAGAAGTAATACCGTACGTCGTCGTGGTCGACGGTCGCCGGTGCGTCGGATCGGACGACCGTCATGCCACAGACGGGGTCGATCGCCGGCTCTCGATCGGCCGAACCGTCGCCCGCCCCGCAGTCCGCGGGCGTGTAGTTCCCCGTTGCACCCCCGACGGTGGCGCGCACGTCGACGATTTCGGCCAGCAGGCTCGCAGCGATCTCCGCCGGCGTGTAGGCGGCGACGTCGACTCCCGCCGGGTTCGTTACGGCCTCACGAACCGCGCCGGGATCGGTTTCGAGGACCGTCGCGGCGCGCTCGATCACCTCCTCGGCTCGCGTGTTGCTCGCCACGAGCCCGATATAGAGCGCGTCCGTCATGATTCCCGCCGCGATTCCGCGGGCGTCGAACTCCCCCATGGAGGCGACGACGACGATCGGTTCCCGATCGATCGCGTCGACGATCGCGTCGGGATCGGTGGACGGTCGAACGGTCGTACCCGGCGGAACGTCACCGTCGAGCCCGTCGTCACCGCCTCCGCTGACCATCGTGACGTCGAAAGTCAACTCGCTCGCGAGCCGTGCGAGCGAGCGCGCGACCGGTGAGTCACCGACGATGAGGAGATCCGGTGCGGTGTTGACCGACTCGAGGAACACTTCGAGGACGCCCTCGCTGTGACACGTCATCTGGAACGCCTCGAGCCCATCGCGGTCGATCCGTTCCGGATCCGGGGCGATACCGAGAAGCTGTGGTTCGCCGGATTCGAGCACCGATCGGGCTTCGGTCGTGACGATCGACTGGGCGCACGATGCGCCACCGATCCATCCGCGAAGTTCGCCGTCAGCGGTGATCACCGCCCGATCGCCCACGTTCGCGGACACCGGGGGCTCCCGGCGAACAACCGTCGCTCTGACGTACGGTTCGCGTCGCTCGACCAGGCGGTCCTCGATGGACTCGAGTCCGTCCTCGCGTTCGCCCTCGGCTGCGTCTGTCGCGGATTCGTCGTGTGGTGTCGTGTCGTGAGTCATTCGTCGATCAGTATCGATGAGTTCGACTCGAGGATCGTCGATCAGTCGTCGGCGGCGGCGTCCTCGTTCGATTCGTCTTCGAAGGCGAACTCGACGTTCTGTGCTGGTTGCTGTGCGAGCCCCGATTCCTTGAGCGTTTCCCAGACGACGTCGGGCGTCATCGGCATCTCGACGTGGCTGACGCCGGCGTGGGCCATCGCGTCGACGACGGCGTTGACGATGGCCGGCGGCGAACCGACCGTCGGGGATTCACCGACCCCTTTCGCACCGATCGGGTGGTGTGGTGATGGCGTGACGGTGTGGCCCGTCTCGAACTCGGGAATCTCCATCGCGGTCGGAAGCAGGTAGTTCATGAAGTCGCCGCCGGTTACGTTGCCGTTGTCGTCGAAGGTGACGTGTTCCAACATTGCGGTTCCGATCCCCTGAGCGAGACCGCCGTGGATCTGGCCCTCGATGATCATCGGGTTGATACGGTTTCCGCAGTCGTCGACGGCGACGAACTTCTCGAAGTCGACCTCGCCGGTTTCGCGGTCGATCTCGACGATGACGACGTACGAGCCGAACGGATACGTCATCTCCGGCGGATCGTAGTAGTTGACCGCCTCGAGACCTGGCTCCTCGCCGGCCGGCTTGTTCATGTACGCACCGGCCGCGATCTCCGTGATCGTGATCGATCGCTCGGGCGCGCCGACGACGTGGAACTCGCCGCTCTCGCGGTCCCAGGTTACGTCGTCCTCGGCGGCCTCGAGTTCGTTCGCCGCGATCGATTTGGCCTTGTCTCGGACCTTTCGAGAGGCAACGGCGGTCGCCGCACCGGCGACGGGCGTACTCCGCGAGCCGTACGTTCCCAGCCCGTAGGGATCGGTATCCGTGTCGCCGTGTTCGACGGTGATATCCTCGACGTCCATGCCGAGTTCCTCCGCGACGATCTGTGCGAACGTCGTCTCGTGGCCCTGTCCCTGAGTCTGGACGCCAACGCGTACCGTGGCCTTCCCCGTCGGATGGACGCGGATGTCCGCGGAGTCGAACATCTCGACGCCGGCGATGTCACAGGACTTTCCGGGACCGGCTCCGACGACCTCCGTGAACGAGGAGATGCCGATCCCCAGAAGCTTCTTCTCGTCGGCTTCGATCCGACGGCGCTGTTCTTCGCGGTAGGCCTCGTAATCGGCCATCTCGAGGGCCTTGTCCAGGGCCGTCTCGTAGTCGCCGGAGTCGTAGTTCCAGCCCGTCGGACTCTCGTAGGGGAACTGCTCTGGCTGGATGAAGTTCTTCCGGCGAACCTCTGCCGGATCCATCTCGAGTTCGTCCGCGAGCACTTTCACCATCCGCTCGATCAGGTAGACCGCCTCCGTGACCCGGAACGAACAGCGGTAGGCGACGCCGCCGGGCGCGGAGTTCGTATACGCCGCCGTGAGCGAGCCGTAGGCGGTATCGATGTCGTACGACCCCGTGAAGATATTGAAGAATCCCGCGGGGAACTTCGACGGCTGGGCAACGGCGTTGTACGCACCGTGGTCTGCGAGTACGTCGGTTCGAACCGCCAGGATCTCGCCGTCCTCGGTGGCGGCGATCTCGCCTTTCATGTCGTAGTCTCGAGCGAACCCGGTCGACTGGATGTTCTCCGACCGCTCTTCGACCCACTTCACCGGCTGTTCCAGGACGTACGACGCGGCAGCCGCGACGACGTAGCCGGGGTAGATCGGCACCTTGTTCCCGAAGCCACCCCCGACGTCGGGGCTGACGATCCGGATTTTGTGTTCCGGAATCCCCGAGACCTGCGCGAACAGCGTTCGGTGAATGTGCGGTGCCTGCGAGGTCATGTGGACCGTTAGCTTGTCCTTGCCAGGATCGTAGTCACCCACAGCACCGCAGGTTTCGATCGGTGCCGGGTGCAGCCGCTGGTAGAGCATCTCCTCTTCGACCGTGACGGGCGCGTTCGCGAACGCGTCGGCGGTGGCCTCCTCGTCGCCGGTCTCCCAGTCGAGACAGTGATTGTCCTCTTTTCCCTCGATGTCGTCACGGATAACCGGGGCGTCGTCTTCGAGCGCGGCCGCGGCGTCGACGACCGGATCGAGTACGTCGTACTCGACTTCGACCTTTTCGGCCCCGTCCTTGGCGGCGTAGCGGTCCTCCGCGATGACCGCCGCGACCTCCTGGGACTGGAACTTCACCTTGTCGTTGACGAGGACGTCCTGCGTGTCGTCCATCAACGTCGGCATGGTCGCCAGACCGTACTCGAGTAAATCGTCCGCGGTCAACACGGCGACGACGCTCTCGAGCGCCATCGCGCGCGAGCCGTCGATATCCTCGATTCGAGCGTGAGCGTGGGGGCTCCGGACGAGTTCGCAGTGGAGCATTCCCGGCCTCTTGACGTCGTCGACGTAGTTCCCTCGCCCGGTGATGAACCGCTGATCTTCCTTCCGGGAGACCGATTCACCCATGCCGCCGCGGCCGTGTCCGCAGTGTTTCTCCGGCTGTGGTCCGTCGTCTTCCGGGTGTTGATACTCCGTGTCCGCCGAGTTTTCGTGATCACTGCTCATGATGACCCTCCGTCGTCGTGATCGCCAGAACCAACTCCCGGACCGCCACAGCAGTTCTCGAGGCCGCAGTCGATGCTTTTCCCCTCGCTCCCGGTTGCTCCGAGGCTCGACGAATTCGTCGAATCGATCGGCGTCCCGCCGTCGGCGGCCGCACGCGACTCGAGTTCGTCGGCCGCGTACTCGATCGATCGAACGATGTTCTGGTAGCCGGTACACCGACAGAGGTTGCCGCTGATCGCCTCGCGAATTTCGTCCTCGTCGGGATCGGGGTTCTCGTCCAGGAGCGCTTTGCCCGCAATGATCATGCCCGGCGTACAGTACCCACACTGGAGCCCGTGTTCCTCGTGGAAGCCTTCCTGAAGTGGGTGTAATTCGCCGGCTGCAGCGGGTAACTCCTCCATCCCTTCGACGGTGAGGATCTCGCTTCCATCGGCCTGGACGGCGAAGGCGAGACAGGATTTGATCGGTTCGCCGTCGACGAGGACGGTACACGCCCCGCAGTTGCCCGTATCACAGCCGATGTGCGTTCCAGTCAGATCCAGGTTCTCGCGGAGGGCGTGGACGAGCAATCGCCTGGGCTCGACCTCGATCATCCGTTCCGTTCCGTTGACCGTCAGCGTGAGTTCTCGTTCGTCGGTCATGGTGACACCGTCCGTTTGACGACTCCGGCGCGCTCGGCTGCGTCACCGAGCGCCCGCTGTGTGAGTACGTCGATCATGCGTTCTTTGTAGGACGCATCGCCGTGTTCGTCCGATTCGGGGTTCGACTCTTCCGCGGCGAGTTCACCGGCCTCCTCGAAGAGGGCCGAACTCGGACGCTCGCCCTCGAGCCGGTCTTCGGCGTCGCGTGCACGAGCGTTCGTGATGTCTACCGCGGTCATTCCGATCCCTGCCGTCTCGATTCGCCCGTCCTCGTCGAAGACGAGCCGCGTGGCGACGCCGGCCATCGCGTAGTCTCCCGTCTTGCGTTTGAGTTTGTGGTAGGCACTCCCCTCGCGAGCGTCGGGCGTGGGGACCCGAACCTCGGTGACGAGCTCGCTCTCCTCGAGGGTCGTATCGTACGGCAACAGGAAGAACTCGTCGGCGGGAATCACTCGCTCGCCGTCGGGACCCTGTGCGACGACCGCTCCCTCGTGGGCCAGGAGAACGCTTCCCCAGTCGCCTTTCGGATCGGCCTGTGTGATCGAGCCGACGACGGTGCCGCGGTTGCGGATCTGCGGGTCCGCGACCAGCGGTGCGGTATCTGCAAAGCTCCCGTAGCTCTCTGCGATCACGTCGGCGTCTGCAACGTCGGCGTGGCGCGCGAGCGCACCGATCCTGAGAAAGCCGGCTTCCTCGCGGAGATAGTCGAGTGCGTCGATACCGTTGATGTCGATAACCGTCTCCGGGCGGGCCAGCCGAAACCGGAGCATCGGAACCAGGCTCTGTCCTCCCGCCAGGATAGTCGGCCGCTCGAGGCTTTCGAGCAGGCTGACCGCTTCGTCGGTCGTCGACGGTTCGTGGTGTTCGAAGGGTGCAGCTTTCATAACATGTTGCGGAGTCTGTCGGTCACGCCGGAGTCGGTTTCCTCGTCGACGTCCGTCATCTGCTGTTCGATACTCGAAAAGAAGTTGTTCACGATCTTGGTGGCGACGGGCTGGATGACCCGGGAACCAAGCTGGGCGATCCGTCCCGAGATGTCGGCTTCGGTCCACCACTCGATGCGAGAACCATCGCCGTCCTCGAGTTCGTGGATTCGCATGCCCGAACTCATGCTGAAGCTACTGCTGCTCGCGTCACCACTGCCGGATGCGATCATCTCGAACGTTTCGTCGTCGCGCTCGTCGATCGTCACCGTCGTCTCGAAGCGGGGCTTGACGCTGCCGACGCCGACTTGCATCAGTGCCGCATACGTCCCCCCTTCCTCGAACGCCCGAGCCGCAACGACCTCCGCATCCGCCTCCGGGAGCGTCTCAAGATCCTCGTCGGGCTCGTACTCGTCGAAATTGAAGTCGTCGTCCATCGGAGCGATGTACCGACACCCCTTCAGGGAGTTTCGAACCGCGACCGGATCCGAGAGAACGATCCACGCCTTTTCGGGTGGGACATTCTCGAGGTCGAACTCGCCGTCGAACTCCATCATCTTTTATACCCCTGTCCTATGAGCATACTATTACCACGATCAATCATACGGATCCGTCTATGTTAAACATTGCCTTGGTCTTCGTTGGCACGTTTTTGACCGAAACGGCGACCAGCATATCCACTCTCGGCCCGTACCAGTGTCCGCCTTCAGGAAGAACTGCCGTCTTTCTCAGGGGTCGGTCGTCGATTGTTTTTCCACGATGATCCGTCCGTCCTCGACGTGCCATTCGACGCGATCACCCGCACCGACGTCGAGGAAGTTTCGAACCGGTTTCGGGACGGTCGTCAGGTTCTTTTCTGAGACTTTCGTATCGGCGAGACGGCCCATTACCACTACGTTTTCGCGTAGCAACTACATAGCTTTCGCTATGCAATCGTCGGACCCATTCGAATCAATCCGCCGAGTTCCAGCGGTGAGCGCCGCCATCCGTCGCTCGTTCGAAGTCCAGATCGTACCGGTCCGACTCGACCAGAACCGGACCGGGAACGTAACAGTCCCGTCCATCGAGTTCCTCGAGGACGCCACGCTCCGCCATCGTCGAGAGGACGTCGCGGACGGTCCGTTCCTTGCCGGGGACCAGGTTCGCCTCCTCGACGACGCTCTCGACGTCGACTCGACCCTGCAAAAACGCGAGGCGAATCGCTGCCACCCACGACGGTTCACGCCGCAACTCCCGGCACATAGCGTACTGAAAGAGTGATCCTGTCTTATAATTACTGGGAGGATATTCTACGACCGGTTCGCACGGTTCGCACCGGACCGAGCGCTGTCCCCGTCTCCCGGTACAATCACGAGCGGTGTGCGTTCACACCGAGACCGAGTGACAGTAGTTCCCTCATGCGGATTGCTGTAACTGTTTACCGGAGCGACCGGACACCGTCTCGCGGTCGCTCCGGAAATGACTCACAGCAGTCCGTATCAGAACTGCTGTAGTTCCTCGAGAACCGCACGGGCGCTGCCGTCGGCAATGGCGTCGCGCGCTCGCTCGAGGCCGTCCTCGAGACTGTCGACGTCCTGGCGGGCGTACATTCGGAACGCGCCGTTGAGTGCGATCGCATCCGCGAAGTGGTCGTCGCGCTCGCCGGCCAGCACGTCCGTCGTAATCGCGGCCGAGTCCGCTGTCACGTCCTCGACGGCGAGATCGTCGCTTTCCATCTCCATGCCGTACGTTCCGGTCTCGATCTCGTAATCGTCGAAGGACTCCGAACCACCCTCCCCGCGTCCGTCCCACTCTGCTACCTTCGTGTATCCCGGTCGAACGTCGTCGTACCCTTCCATTCCCTGGAAGAAGATGGCTCGAGAGAACGATAGTTCGGCGCTCTCTTTGAGCAGCTCGGTCATCTTCTTTGCGAACGCCAGATGGTAGAACGAGCCGAGGTGAACGTCGGCGTTCGCCGGATTCGCGACGGTCTCGACGGTGTTGACGAACACCCGAACGCCCATCTGATCGCGCCGATCGGAGAGATCGTCGATACCGGGATTGAACGCGGGCTGATAGTAGAACCCGAAGCCGGTTTCGTCGACCATCTCGGCGCTTTCGGTCGGCTCGAGTTCCGTCCGCACGTCGAGATCGTCGAGCACGTGTTTGTACGCCGTCGCCTTCTGGGTCGGGACGCGATCCCCCGAGTGGACCACGACCGGGGTCCCCGCGGCGGCAGCGACGACGCCGGCACCGACGCCGAGAACGGCCGAGGTGTGTTTGCCGTCGTAGTTGGCACCACAGTCGACGGGATCGCAGTCGGGTTCGCCAGTGACGACCGATTCCTCGCGCATGACGTCGGTGTAGGCCGCGAGCTCTTCGGGCGTGTTTCGCTTCCATCGGTTCGCAAGCCAGAACGCACCGAGCGTCGTCTCGTCCGGCTCACCCGCGAGAATTCGCTGAAAGGCCTCGCGAGCCTGTTCGCGCGTCATGTCGTCGGCGGATTTGTGCCCGGATCCGACGACCTCCGTCATCAGCCGTTTCAACGGCCACTCACCGAACTCCTGGGTTGCCTGAGCCATACCCATCGTACGGATAGCTGGCGCAAAAGCCTCCCGCTTCCGTACCGCTCGAATGTGGCCGTACAGCGCTCGAGCGGAGACGAACCCGAAAACGATACCTTCCGAACCTCCCTATACCCGATAATGAGCAGTCTCTCGAGGGACTGGCGCGACGAGATCGACGAGGTGGACGCCGCCATCATCGACGGCTACCAGAGCGATGTTCCGGTCGATCCCAGACCGTTCGAACGGATCGGAGCGAAGGTGGGGGTCGACGAACTCGACGCACTCGAGCGAGTGAGGCGTCTCTCCGGGCTCGGAATCGTCCGCCGGTTCGGTGCGGTTCTCAACCCCCCAGTTATCGGCTCCTCGACGCTCGCGGCCGTCCAGGCACCCGAAGAGCGATTCGACGAGATCGCGACGACCATCAACGAGTACAGACAGGTTAACCACAACTACGCCCGCGATCACGACTGGAACATGTGGTTCGTCCTCACCACCGGCTCGCGCGACACGCGAGACGAGATCATCGACGAAATCGAGCGCCGTACCGGCTGTTCCGTTCTGAATCTCCCGATGCTGACGGACTACTACATCGACCTCGAGTTCCCGGTCGTCAACACGGACCGGTTCGCCCGCGAATCCGTAGCGGAGCGTACGGACTCCTCAGCGACCCGAATCAGCGAGGAAGCGACCGGTGACCTTTCGTCGTTCGACGCTGACCTCCTGCTCGCGATCCAGGACGGGTTTCCCCTCTCCGCGACGCCATATCGAGAGATCGCGGACGACCTCGAAGCGGACCTCGAGGCGGTACTTACGGGAATCTCCCGGCTGAAAGCGAGCGGCTGTATCAAGCGAATCGGGTGCATCGTAAACCACGTCGTCACCGGCTTCGACTCGAACTGCATGGTCGTCTGGGACGTCCCAGACGACGAACTCCACGAGCGCGGCGAACGCGTCGGCGCGCTTCCCTACGTCACCCTCTGTTATCATCGTCCCCGTCGTCCCGACCAGAAGTGGTCGTACAACCTGTTTACGATGATTCACGGCCGCGATCCCGGAGCCGTCGAGGAGAAGATCGACGAATTGGCCACGAAACATCTTCCAGTCGAACACGAGCGCCTCTACTCGACGGAGACGTTGAAGCAGACGGGGGCTCGCTACGACGAAATTCTGCCCTCGTGAGCACGACGAGGCGATCGCTTCGTGGAAGGGACGGTTTCGCCTCGAGAGCTGACTCGGTTGGAATCAGTTCCCGTGAACGGAAACCGACTCGAGGAGGACGTCCTCCGTCGGGCGGTCGTTTTCGTCGGTGTCGACGTCACCGATCTCGCGGACGACGTCCATCCCGTCGAAAACTTTTCCGAAGACCGTGTGATCGTCATCGAGGTGTGACTGAGCGTCGAGCGTGATGAAAAACTGCGACCCGTTCGTATCCGGTCCGGAGTTCGCCATGCTCAAGACGCCAGCGTCGCCGTGACGAAGCTCCTCGTGGAACTCGTCGTCGAACTGGTAGCCGGGGCCGCCGCGTCCCGTTCCGGTCGGATCGCCGGTCTGGATCATGAACCTCTCGATAACTCGGTGGAAGAGAACGTCGTCGTACAGCGGTTCCTCCTCGATTTCGTCGCCGGTCTCCGGATCGGTCCACTCGCGCTCGCCGGTCGCAAGGCCGACGAAGTTATCGACGGTCCGTGGCGCGCGCTCGTCGTACAGTTCGACGGCGACGTCTCCCTCGCTCGTGTGCAATGTCGCGGCCAATCCGTCAGTATCCGCGCTGTCGCCCACGTCGGTGTCGGCGTCCGACCCGTCGTCGGCGTGCGCTCCGCCGGTCTCCCCGTCCGCTGTTCCATCGTCAGTCCCGTCGCTGCCCGAGCCCGAGCACCCGGCGACGACGCCGCCAAAACACGTGGCCCCCGCAGCCACTAACGTTCGTCGGTGAATACTCGAGTGTGATCCGGCGAGACAATAATGATACTAATCGACAGCGGCGGACTATCGGTTCCGAACCGATCGGAGATCGTGTCTACTCGTAGTCGATCGAAACCGACTCGAGGAGGACATCCTCCGTCGGGCGGTCGTTTTCGTCGGTGTCGACGTCACCGATCTCGCGGACGACGTCCATCCCGTCGACGACTTTTCCGAAGACAGCGTGACGGTCGTCGAGGTGTGGCTGAGCGTCGAGCGTGATGAAAAACTGCGACCCGTTCGTATCCGGTCCGGAGTTCGCCATGCTCAAGACGCCGGCGTCGTCGTGACGAAGCTCCTCGTGGAACTCGTCGTCGAACTGGTAGCCGGGACCCCCACGACCGGTTCCGGTCGGATCGCCACCCTGAATCATGAAGCCGTCGATGATTCGATGAAAGAGGATATCGTCGTACAGTGGTTCGCCTTCGATTTCGTCACCGGTCTCTGGATCGGTCCAGCTCTGTCCGCCGGTGGCGAGACCGACGAAGTTATCGACGGTTCGAGGTGCGCGTTCGTCGTACAGTTCGACGTCGATGTCGCCCTCACTCGTGTGCAGGGTTGCAGTAACGTTTCCCATACGCCGACGACGAGGCGGCGACCCAAAACGGTAGTGGTCTCGAGTCAGGTACATATCCCAGGCCGATGAAGGGAAAGCCATGAGTACCGGGACGCATTCGGTCGAGAAACTGACGCTCGCACGATTGCCGTCGGGCGTCGAACTCACGACGACGGCCCATACGTATCGTGGTTCCGCCGATGGCGATGGGCCGACGGTTTACGTCCAGGCAGCCCAGCACGGTCGCGAAGTGAACGGAACCGAACTCCTCCGGCGGTTCCACGGTCGAATCCCCCTCGAGTCGCTCTCCGGAACGGTGATCGCCGTTCCCGTTGCAAACCCACTCACGTTCGATCGCATTTCCTACACGACACCCGAAGCGTTCGACAGCGTCAACCCTAACATGAACCGCGTCTGGCCGGGCGACGCCGGAGGAACGCTTCACGAGCGCATGGCCGCCCGCCTCTGGGAGTTCGTCGACTCAGCCGACGCCGTCGTCGATCTCCACACGGGCAGCCCGGACATGCTCTCTCACGTCGTCTATCTCGAGGGAGACGATCGATCCCGTTCGCTCGCGAATGCGTTCGGGAACGGTCTGGTGTTGTCGGAACCCGCCGACGACGATGCCACGGACGAATGGCACCGACGCGACTTCGCGGGGAAGCTTCGGGTCGCTGCGTCGAACGAGGGGATTCCATCGATCACGCCCGAACTCGCTCACAACAAGCAGATCGTCGAACCAGCCGTCGAGGACGGCGTCGATGGCCTTCTCGATGTCCTCCGACACCTCGAGATGATCCCCGGTGAAGTGGCGGTCACCGGACGCACACTCGCCCGGAACTACCTCGGGCAGGTCACCACAGAGGAGTCCGGCCTGTTTCGACCGGTTCCGTCCCTCGGGGTCGGTGAGTCGGTGAGCCAGGGGACGACCATCGGAACCGTCTACGATCCCACGACGTACGAACCGCTACACGAGGCAACCGTCGAACGAGGCGGGTTGTTGTACGCCCACAACCAGGAGGCGACGGTGACCGCTGGCGATCAACTCGCGAGCCTCGCAACGATCCGTGAAGAACCACCGTAACGGTCCACCGACGGTAGTTGCCGTACGACGGTGTTCGTTGATTCTATTCGCGAGACGGACGCTCGGGAACGATTCGATACCAGAGCAGTTCGTCGTCACCGATGAGCACGATCAGAATGTCACCCTCTGCAATCGTATCGAATTCGTCGACTGAAGCGACGTGCTGGTCGACGGTCGTGCCGTCTTCCTCGAGGAGCAAAACGACGTGTTCGCCGTCGACGATTCGGTCGACGACGGCAACGTACCGGTCTGCATCACAGAGGAGGTCTCCCTGTTGGTCTGGCGGTGCACGAGCGCTGTCGGTACGATCACGATCCGTTTCCTCGGCTCGAGCCTCCGTGGATGCGACGGCCGAGAGCATTGCTGTGCCGGCTCCAGCGAGAGCACACAGAGTCGATCGTCGCCGCAGCCGCGTTGGATCTGACATGAACATGTTGGCCCCGCTATCGGTTATAAACTTTCGTCCAGTAGATCGATCTCGAGAATTACCCATTATAGAGTAGAGTTTGTAATTATAATATTTGGAAAAATATAATTTTGGTAAACTACTAGCCTGACAATATATTGGATAGCACGAATGTACGGTCGACCAACCGGGTCAGGAGCGGTGAACGGGGAGCTTATCGCACACCAGAACCGTGAAATACGAGTAAAACACTGCGTATCTGTCTCCCGAATATCGGCAAATCTGCTCGCCCACTAGGATCGCTTAGAGCCCCCCTCTAATCTGATACGGCTTGCAAAAAATCAGCCACGACAGACCAATCAGATATAAGTAAAAACTTTCCATCTATATCTGTTATCTTATTATAATTCATATCTCCCCCCACATGCCAATATGCAAGTGTATCTTGGTGAGAAAGATACCAAAGGTTTATCACTCAGCTGGGAAGTTGTTTGAATGATGGCTACGCAGCAACCTATTGCTCGAGAGGCTCAGTTACGAGCTCAGAATATTGGGGGTATCGAAGAGACGACAGTCGAACTGGAGTCGGGAATCACGGTTCTCGCGGGTCGAAACGCAACGAACCGTACGTCGCTTCTCCAGGCGTTCATGGCGGCTCTCGGCGGCGAATCAGCGTCGTTAAAGGCGGATGCAGACGAGGGATTTGCCGAACTCGAGATCGGTGACGAAACCTATCGACGGACCCTCCAGCGAAGCGGTGGATCCGTGATCATGGGTGGCGAACCCTATCTCGATGATCCGAAACTCGCGGATCTTTTCGCGTTTTTGCTCGAGTCGAACCCGGCCCGGCGTGCAGTCACCACGGGCGCTGATCTCCGCGAAATAATGCTTCGTCCCGTCGACACCGACGAGATCGAATCCGAGATCAACCGACTTACTGCGGAAAAAGAGCAGCTTTCCGACGAGCTTAACCGCCTCGATTCGCTCAAAAACGAGCTCCCGAAGCTCGAACAAGAGCGAACCGACATCCAGAGTCAGATCGAGGAGAAAGAATCCGAACTCGAAGAGGTCAAAACCGAAATCGAAGAGACCGAAGCCGAGACGGAAACCCGTCGCGATGGACAAGACGAACTCGAAGAGAAACTGAGCGAGCTACGAGAACAGCGCTCCGTACTCGAGGACGTCCGATTCGACCTCGAAACCGAACGCGAGAGTCTGGCAGCGCTTCGTCAGGAGCGCGACGAACTAGAAGAGGAGGCGGAGGAACTTCCGGAGTCCGACTCGCTCAACCGCGACGAGATCGACCAGGAGATCGATCGACTCCAGCAGCGGTCCCAGTCGATCGACAGCGTCGTAAATCAGCTTCAGAGTATCGTCCAGTTCAACGAAGAGATGCTCGACGGTGCACATCCCGAAATCCGTCGACTACTCGCCGGTGAAGACGCGTCAGCGGCCGACGGAACCGTTACCGATCAGCTTCTCGAGGGCGAAGAAACGGTCCAGTGTTGGACCTGTGGAAGTGACGTCCAGCGGACGGAGATCGAAGACACGATCGACCGACTTCGCTCCCTACAGGAGACGAAACTTGGCGAGCGTGACGATCTCGAAGACCAGATCACGTCGCTTCGGAGCGAGCGCCGCGAGATCGATCAGACGCGCAAGCGACGCGAGCGTATCGAAACTCGACTCACGGATGTTCAAAACGAAATCGACCGACGCGAAGGTCGTCTCGAGGACCTGACAACCCGGCAGGCGGAACTCGAAGACGAGATCGACGCCCTCGAAGACGAAGCTGCCGAGTTGGAATCCGAAGTCGACGACGAAGCCGAAGAGGACGACGAGGACGGCGGCCTGCTCGAACTCAACCGTCGTGCGAACGACCTGGAGTTCTCGCTTGGCCGACTCGAACGAGAACTCGAGACGACCACCGAAGAGATCGAAGAGGTCGAGTCCGCTCTCGGCGAAGAGGACGAGCTGAAAGACCGGCGTGAAAACATTCGAGAGGACCTCGAGGAGCTTCGAACGCGCATCGATCGCATCGAGCGACAGGCAGTAGAGTCGTTCAACGAACACATGGATGCTGTCCTCGAGGTGTTAGAGTACGAGAATATCGATCGAATCTGGATCGAACGCGTCGGTGAAACCGTCCGGGATGGTCGGCGGAAAGTCGAGCAAACGGTGTTCGATCTTCACATCGTTCGTAGCACGTCAAGCGGACAGACATACGAAGATACGATCGATCACCTGAGCGAGAGTGAACGAGAGGTCACGGGGCTGATCTTCGCACTCGCCGGCTATCTGGTACACGAGGTGTACGATATCGTTCCGTTCATGGTACTCGACTCGCTCGAGGCTCTCGACTCGAACCGGATCGCAGACCTCGTCGAGTACTTCGAGGAGTACACGGACTTCCTCGTCGTTGCCCTGCTACCGGAAGACGCCGAAGCGATCGACGAAACGCACGACCGGATCAGCGAGATATAAGGCATCCGAAGCGAAACCGTTCGACTGACGCTTCAAATCACTGAATATCTACGCTTTTCGAGTTTATCACGCTTTTCAGCGGCTGGTATGAGCGACAGTCTACCGATTCCTGTGAAATCGTCGGAGAAGGCTGTGTACACCGACTAATTGGAACCGTTTCCCTCTCTGAAACTTATACGAACTCTCTGTCATAACCGGAAAATCGAGTGATTTCATACTAGTTGGTCTCGAGCGATCAACCGGTTCGGTTTGAGTGAACGCCCGCGGCCGAACGCAACGTCGCTATCGCTACTGATACGCCGAGATCCCGGTTAGTTCCTCACCGAGGATTAGCGTATGGATGTCGTGGGTACCCTCGTACGTATACACCGTTTCGATGTTCGCCATGTGTCGCATCGGGGAATAGTCCGTCGTGATTCCGTTTCCGCCGAGCATCTCGCGGGACCGCCTCGACGTCTCTCGTGCCGTTCGAACGTTGTTCCGTTTGGCCATCGAGACGTGCTGTGATCGCAGCTCGTCACGCTCTTTGAGATCAGCGAGACGATAGGCGAGAAGCTGTCCGAGCGTAATCTGTGTCGCCATCTCGGCTAGCTTTTCCTGTTGCAACTGAAACCGAGCGATCGGTCCACCGAACTGATCGCGCTCTAGCGCGTACGTTCGTGCCTGCTCGAAACAGTCACGGGCCGCGCCGACGGCACCCCAGGCGATGCCGTACCGGGCCTGCGTGAGACAGGAGAGTGGCCCCGCCATTCCGGAGACGTCTGGAAACACGTTTTCTTCGGGAACGGTCACGTCGTTCAGTCCGATCTCGCCCGTAATCGACGCTCGGAGCGAGAGCTTGCCGGTGATTTCGTTCGTCGTAACACCATCGCGGTCGGTTTCGATCAGAAAGCCACGAACTGGATCGCCCTCGCTCGAGCGATCGCGCGCCCAGACGACCGCGACATCAGCGATCGGGGCGTTCGTGATCCACGTCTTCGATCCGTCGAGAAGATATCCGGAGCCGTCACGCTCTGCAGTGGTCCGCATTCCCGCCGGGTTCGAGCCGTGTTCGGGTTCGGTAAGTCCGAAACAGCCGACGGAATCGCCGTTTCCGAGTCTCGGAAGCCACTTCTCTTTTTGAGCTTCGGTTCCATAGGCGGAGATCGGATACATGACGAGCGCACCCTGGACCGACGCCATCGAACGCACTGCCGAATCGCCCGCCTCGAGTTCCTGCATCAGGAGACCGTACGCTGTTTCAGAGACGTTCGGTGAGCCGTACCCCTCGAGGTTGGGGGCATAAAAACCGAGCTCCCCCATCTCGGAGATCAACTCGGTAGGAAACGTCCCCTCTTCGAAGTGATCCCCGATCGTTGGTTTGACCCGGTCCTCGACGAACTCGCGGGCCGTATCACGGACGAGTCGTTCCTCCTCGCCTACGTCCGCTTCGAGTCGAACGAAATCGAGCATACGCCACCCTACGGAAGTAATCGTATAGAGTTTGTTGGGTCGTTGTCCCCTCACCAGCGACCCACCGATTGCACCATCGAGTGACCCGACGTAATCGACAGTAACTCGTTCCGGTTGATTCGAGACCGGTAGTCACCCGTGTGGTAACCGGTTCGAGATCCGGCGTCATCGACCCGACTGGTCAGCGATCACGTGAGGATTCAGGGGATCATATAATGATTATGATCTTAATATAGATCTCCTCTAAATACTTCATGACAGATAGAATTGAAAAAAGACCTACATAGCTTATAGTGCTAAAAGAGCAGTTGAATAGTATCTCTTGAATAAACACCACGTTTTCTAACAGTAATATGTATTATTTGATAAGGATAAGATACATATTTTCTATCACATACTTCTGCCCAGTCGTTCTTCGGCACCGATACGACGGAAGCGGACGGAGATCCAGCATGGATTTACACCAATACGCCTGTAATACCTGCCAGAAGACGGTACGTACTGCTGAACAACACCCGCGACAGTCGGTCTTCAGAAATCATGCTCAGAACTGCAGTTACGGGATTTGCTCCCTTCAACACGACGGATCGAGTAGTTGTACGGGATGAACCGGTCGACGCTCGAGCAACGACTCGAGCTGTTCGTGACACGACGTCCCGGACGCCACGACCGTTCGGCCGACGGTCTCTTCGGTGGTAAACTGGTCTCGGAGGCGCTCTCCGACCGCCATGCTCAACTCGTAGTAGTCGCGCTTGTAGCCGAAGCTACCGGCCATTCCACAGCACTCGACGTTCGAGGTCGTCACGGCGTAGCCGACTCGTTCGAGGACCGCGACAGTGTGTGAGTCGAGGCCGAGAGTGCGCTGTTGACAGTGGCCGTGGTAGGCCAGGTCTTCGTCCCCCGTTCGAAGGGCGTCCGCGTTCGCACCGTTCTCGAGCAATCCGTAGACGTATTCGAGTATCTCGTAGCTTCGTTCCGAAATCCGCTCGTACTCCGCCGGCGAGAGTAGCTTCTCGTACTCGCTACGGAACATCGCGAGGGCGCTCGGTTCGATGACGACGACGTCGTACTCGAACTCCGGATACCGCCGAAGCGCCCGGTCGACCGCCTCGGCCTTCCGTTCGGCCGTCGCGATCATCCCCTGCGAGAGGGGTGCCCGACCAGAGCCCGGCGCGTCCGGAACCGCGACCGGAACGCCGAGGGATTCGAGGACGCGGACGGCTGCTACACCGCGTTCGACCTGAACGTGGTTCGTGTAGACGTCTGGATAGAGCAGGGCCCGCCGATCGTACTCGAGGGTGTCCGAGCGGGCGCGGTTCGCTCGGGCCGTCGAGGCAGCCTCGCCACCTCGCGTTTCGAACCAGTCGACGAGCGTCTCGCGCTCGAAGACGGGAAAATCACGCCGTCCGTCCACCCCCAGAAGGCGCTCCACGATCGCGTTCGCACCGGGTAGCCTCACCGCCCAGTTCGAGACGGGTGCGGTTTTACTTCCCAGCCTCGCGAGCGTCTCGAAGTTCCCGAAGAATCGCTTCTGGAGGGGGTAGCTCGAGGCTTCCTCGTCGGGAACGAGTCCGTCGACCAGGTGATCGAACCGGCCCCGGCTCTCGCCGTCGTTGATCCGGTTTCTGACAACAGTGTTGATCCAGGGGATATCGATCTTGACCGGACACTGGTTCATACAGCGCGAGCAGCCGGTACAGAGATCGTTGAACTCCGCGGCGCTTTCCTCGCCGTGAACACCGGCTTCCCAGCCGGTGGCGATCCCGCCGGAGTAGGTCTCGCCGCCGAAGGCGTGTCCACCCACCTGCTGAAAGTTCGCACACGAGTTGAGACAGGCCGAACACCGGATACAGCGAAGCGTCTCTCGTAACTGCTCGTCGTCGCGCATCGCCATCCGTCCGTTGTCGAGCAATACGAGGTGGAACTCCCGATCGATATCACCGTCCTCGATCGGTCCTTCGAGATCTCCGGGAATCGCCGGCGTATCGACCGGCGGGGTCAACAGCGAGACGTAGGACGTGATCGACTGACCGGTCCCGGATCGGCCGATGAGTTCGACGAACGGCTGAAGGTCTCGAAACGACGGAACGATCTTCTCGACGCCGGCGATGGCGACGTGCGTCTCCGGAACCGCGACGCATTTTCGGGCGTTCCCCTCGCTCGTCACCAGCGCCATCGTTCCCGTATCCGCCGTGATGAAGTTCGCACCCGTGATCCCGACGTCGGCCTCCTCGATGGCGTCGCTCAGGACGTCCCGAGCGAACGCGGTCAACTCGTCGGCCGTCTCGAGGGGCTGGTCGAGATCGTAGTGCTCGTTGAACAGGGTCGCGATCTCCTCGCGGGACTTGTGGATCGCGGGCGCGACGATGTGCGACGGTGTCTCGTCTGCCACCTGCAGGACGAACTCTCCGAGGTCAGTCTCCCAGACCGCCACACCCGTCGCCTCGAGGCGGTCGTTGAGGTCGATCTCCTCCGTCGTCATCGACTTCGACTTGACGACCGTTTCGGCGTCGCAATCGGTGACGACCCGCTCGACGTAGTCGTTCGCGTCGGCTGCGTTCTCGGCGTGGTAGACGGTTCCACCGTTGTCCTCGATCGTCTCGGTTACGTCATCGACGAGCTCCGGTAAGCGTGCGATCGCGTCGTCCTTGATCGCCATCGCCCGGTCTTTGAGCGCCTCGTACTCGTCTAACTCCTCGACCGTCGCGTAGCGTCCCTCGTTGAACGAGCGTGTCCCTCGCTCGACGTGTGGTCCCTCGGTCTCGAGGAGCCGCCTGATCGCCGCCGCCTTCTCGTCACGATTCGACGCCATCAGTGTCGTCCCTCCGGGTCGTCCGTTGCGTCCTCTTCGATCCCCCCATCGTCGGTGGCAACGATCACGACGTGGACCTCCGTCGGTCCGTGGACGCCGTGGACGAGTGCGCCCATGTCCGCGGTCGCGCTCGGACCCGTCGCCACGATCACGTCCGCCCCATCGCTTTCGACGATCGGTGCGAGTTCGTCGAACGCCGTCACCATGTCGTCGACGACGTCGCATTCGCGGACGAGGACGACGTGGCGCTCGGGAAACAGCGCGGCGAGTTCGTCGACGTCGCCGGTCGCCCGAAGAACGACCGAGCCGTAGGACGCGATACCGAGCGTCGCACCGGTGACGCCGGTCTCGGCCTCGAGGAGTTGGATCCGAGTCGGGCGGGTGTCGATCGAAGGGGAAACCCGTTCGAGCGAGACGTCGTCGAACGGAAGCGGAGCACCGACTGCCGGAAGAGTGATGACCTTCGAGAGTATCTCGTCAATTGTTTCCGGCGTCGCCACGGTTACCGACGCATTCGTTTCCCGAATCGCGTTCTCGAACACTTCGAGACGAGTTGCCATCGTTCGTCGTATCGGAGCGCAGAAGCATTGTTCTTTCGTCACGTGACGGCAGCACGGCGGCCAGTTTACCGGTTCGGAGCGTCACGATCGTACCGGATCAACTCGCGGTCCCGGACGAAGTGATCGCTCACGGATCGCGCCGGTGTTCTATCGGGTGTTTTGACGCGACGGCTCGTTCGTCCTCGAGCGTCGACGTCGATGCTGTCGACGTTGAAACCGTACCCGTCCCCACCGCTTCAGATTCTGTCGTCGGGTACCACCAGAAACGGTATGAGCCATCTCACCGGACCGGACTCCACCGACCTAATGCAGCGACTGGTCGGTCTGGACAGCAATCGGATCATATAATATCTCAGTCAAGATCCAAATATAGTCTGTATTCAATGCATTCAGAAAAATAACCTCGAGTAAGAAACATCCAAAATAGTCTATAAAAGGACTTACTATAGATATTTATCCACTATTTAGATAAATAGTAATAGATTGCAAGATTATTATCGAGTACTATTCCATCCGCTATACGGCCGATAATACTATCAATAATACAATATATGTGAGTATATGTTTATATCAGTAAAATATAGAAAACGATTAGAACTCGAAACGGGACACGGTGTGCAAACGCTGAGACCAAAGACCGACGCTTTATCCCCTGGAACAGCAATAGAGTGATATGTCCCTCGAGCCGAGCGCCGATCCCGCGGCCGATCGGCGCGCGAACTACGAGTACCGGAGCGACGACGTGGATCGACCCGCACTCGAAGCGGATCTAGAGCGAGTCGTCGACTGCGAGGTCCGGGCCGATTCGTACTCTCGAGAGCTGTACGCGACGGACGCGAGCGCCTACGAGATGACGCCCGTCGCGGTCGCGTTCCCCGAATCAACCGACGACGTCGCGGGTATCCTCGAGTACTGTGCCGACCGGGAGATCCCGGTCCTCCCCAGAGGTGGTGGGACCAGTTTGGCCGGACAGGCGGTCAACCGGGCGGTCGTGCTGGATTTCACGCGTCACATGACGGAGGTTCTCGACGTCGACGTCGACGGTCGGATCGCGACCGTCCAGCCCGGCGTGATTCTCGGAACGCTCGACGAAACGCTCGCTCCCGACGGTCTCAAATTCGCTCCCGATCCCGCCTGGGGAGACAAGAGTTCCATCGGCGGCGCGATCGGCAACAACTCGACCGGTGCACACTCACTCGAGTACGGCAAAACCGACGCCTACATCCAGGCATGCGAGGCCGTCCTGGCTGACGGCACCGTCACCGAGTTCGGTGAGGTCTCGCTCGCGGAAATCGAAGAACGGGGGGATCCCGACGGAGATCTCGAGCAGCGAATCTATGCGGAAGTCGGCCGCATTCTCGACGCCGACGCCGATCGGATCGAGGACACCTATCCCGATCTCAAACGAAACGTCTCCGGATACAACCTCGACCGACTGGTCGCGGAGGCCCGCGGGAACACCTTGCCGGGCGGGGAGGAGACCGGCGAGTCGGGGACCGTCAACCTCGCGCGGTTGCTCGCCGGCAGCGAGGGTACGCTCGCGATCGTCACCGAAGCGACGATCGCACTCGAGACCGTTCCGGAGACGAAAGCCGTCTCGTTGCTCTGTTACTCCGATCTCCACGACGCGATGGCTGA
Organism: Natrarchaeobius halalkaliphilus; assembly: GCF_003841485.1. NCBI lineage: Archaea > Methanobacteriati > Methanobacteriota > Halobacteria > Halobacteriales > Natrialbaceae > Natrarchaeobius > Natrarchaeobius halalkaliphilus. Next base: position 47,632 of record NZ_REFY01000002.1, read on the forward strand.
CGTCGGACCGATCCTCGAACACGATCCCGCGGCGCTCGAAGTCCTCGACGACGTGTTACTCGACCTCGCCCGCGACACCGCCGAGTTCGGCCCGGTCACGGAGATCCTCCCCGCGGAAACGAACGCGGTGTTACTGGTGGAGTTTTACGCCGACAGCGACGGGCATGGCCGCGAACAGGTCGCCGGGCTGGTCACCGATCGCTGTCCCGACGCAGCGTCTACAGGCCAGCCGCCACGGAACCCCCCGCGAACCGATGCGGAGACGCTCGCACTCGAGGCGATCGAGGCGTACGACGACGCAGAGCGTGCGAAACTGTGGAAGCTCCGCAAATCCGGCCTGCCGATTCTCCTCTCGCGTACGACCGACGCAAAGCACGTTTCGTTCATCGAGGACACCGCCGTTCCGCCGGCTCGCCTCCCCGAGTTCGTCGAGCGCTTCGAGGCAATTCTCGAAGTGCACGACACGTACGCCAGCTTCTACGCCCACGCCGGTCCCGGCGTCCTTCACGTTCGACCGCTCGTCAATACGAAGTCGGAGCTGGGGATGGAACAGCTCTATGGCATCGCGGACGACGTAACGGACCTCGTCGTCGAACTCGGTGGTTCCGTCTCGGGTGAACACGGTGATGGGCGGGCTCGGACTCAATGGAACCACAAACGCTACGGCGACGAACTCTGGGAGACCTTTCGGGATCTCAAAACGGCGTTCGATCCGGAGTGGATTCTCAATCCCGGACAGGTCGTTTTTCGCGAGGACGATCCGACCGACTTGCGCGAGCACTTGCGCTTTGACCCCGAATACGCCTTCGACGCCGGCTTCGAGCCGAACCTGGAGTGGGAGATCGATAACGGCTTTCAGGGGATGGTAGAACTCTGTCACGGCTGTGGTGGCTGTCGCGGTGAACAGTCCACGACTGGGGGCGTGATGTGTCCGACCTATCGGGCCAGCAACGAAGAGATCACGGCCACTCGTGGCCGCGCGAACGCGCTCAGGCAGGCGATGGCCGGCGATCTCGAGCCCGGAGAGGCGTTCACTGACGAGTTCGTCGAAGAAGTGATGGGGCTCTGTATCGGCTGTAAAGGCTGTGCGATCGACTGTCCGAGCGAGGTCGACATGGCGAAGCTCAAAGCCGAGGTGACCCACGAGTATCACGAACGAAACGGAGCCACGCTCCGCGATCGCCTCTTTGCTAACGTCGCAGTTCTCTCGCGGTGGGGTTCGAAGCTCGCCCCCTTCTCGAACGTCGCACCCAAGGTTCCGGGTGCCCGGAAACTGCTCGATGCGACCGTCGGGATCGAACCGAACCGTTCGCTTCCAACGTTTCGGGCCACGACGTTCCGCGACAGGTTCGAAGAACGCGGCGGTTCCCGCGTTCGCGTAACCGACGCCGACCGCAAGGCGGTCGTCTACCCCGATCCGTACACGAACTACAGCAATCCCGGGGCCGGAATGGCCACCGTTCGCGTCCTCGAGGCCGCGGGCGTTCACGTTACCGTTCCCGACGAACTCGATGATACCGGCCGACCGGCGTTCTCGAAAGGATTTCTCGAGGACGCGCGGACGACGGCAATCGAGAACGTCGAAACCCTCGCACCGCTCGTTGCCGAGGGGTGGGACGTCGTCGTCATCGAGCCCTCCGATGCGGTCATGCTCCAGTCCGATTACCGTGACCTCCTCGACGACGACGCCACCGAACTGGTCGCGGAGACGAGTTACGGGGTGTGTGAGTACATCGACACGTTCGGGCTCGACGCCGAACTGACCGTCGACGAGACGACCGACGGATCGCTGACGTACCACGGCCACTGTCACCAGAAGGCAACCAGAACGGACCACCACGCCGTCGCTGTGCTTCGACGGATCGGGTACGACGTCGATCCGCTCGATTCGGGCTGCTGTGGGATGGCCGGAAGTTTCGGCTACGAGAGCGAGCACGCCTCGATGAGCGATGCGATCGCGTCGATCCTCTACGAGCAAATCGACGACAGCACCGGCGAGGTGGTCGTCGCACCCGGTGCCTCCTGTCGAACCCAGCTCGAGGGCCATCGCGGAAGCGACGGCACGCCACCGACGCCGATCGAACTCGTCGACGACGTACTCGAGTGAGCGGACGCGGTCTTCACCCGCTTACTGGAGGTATGCGGGAGTTGGGATGTGGACCATGCCCGAGAGCCAGCTCGCATCGCTCGCAGAATCTCGATCTGATTCAACGCCCGAATCTCTCATACACGACTCTCACGGTCTTCGAGTCGGTATGCGAGGGTTGGGATTTGAACCCAAGGACCCCTACGGGAGCGGGTCTTAAGCCCACCGCCGTTGGCCTGCTTGGCTACCCTCGCATAGAAGGCAGTCGTCCGTTGTCGGCGGGGGTGGATGTGCGTTTCGGTGTGGCTCGAGTCGATACGACAGCGATCGGGCGGTTCGATCAGGTCGGCAAGCGATGATCGCTACACAGGCAGATACTATTAAAACTTTTTGCTCGTATACTCTCGTGATAGTTAGTGGATCGCCTCGACGAAACCGCTGTCGAAGAACTGCGAGATGCCTCGACAACGTGGAAGGGGAAAGCCGACACAGCGGTCGCTCAAGGAAGCGAGATTGAACTATCAAAAACCGCGCCGTACGGCCGCCGATGTTGACGCTGAGGAGCAAGAGCCGGCCCACTACGAACTCAAAAACGGCTGGGAATGGACACCACAGTAGTCTGTCCGATCAAGCCGAGAACTCCGTCCAAGTCGAGCCGCGTGCCGCGTGGTTTCTGTGCGGTCGGCGGTCAGGTTATCCGGCCAACGCGATTGGACGCGTCTGTTTAACGCGACCATAGAGAATATAAAATGAGCAGATACTTCTAAAGTCTACTATGGCTTCGACAGTCGACGCCGTTGATCTCCGCGTCGCCGTTACACTCGAGGTGGGAGTCGTCCTCGCGAACGCGTGACCGACAATCGTGGCGTCGTCAAGACTGAGCGTTCCGCTGTCCGTCTCGAGATCACCCTCGACGACAGTCCCGTCGACCATCTGGACGTCGTCGGTCGTCCGAACGCTTCCGTCGACAGCCGTCGGTTCGATCGATACCGGCTCGTAGTGTCCGGTAACGTCCCCGCCGATGTCGCTGTCTGTGAGATCCATCTCTTCACCGTCGATATCTCCGTCGATCGTCGCGTCCTCGAGAAGGACCGGCGCTCTGTCCGTGTCGACGTGGGTACCGACGGTACTATCACGAACGGTAACACCGCTCTCGCCGTCGATCGCTCCAGTAACTATCGTTTCGTCGATAGTCGCCGTTCCAGAACCGCATGGAAATTACCAAAAATTATAAATTAACTTTTTGCGTATTGGTTTCGAGCGAACGAGCATGTCTCAGAAGCCCACTCCTCACGACGACGTTCCGGCGTTCATCGTAGAACGGTTTGCAGACCATTCGGCCGCGGAACTCCGGAATATCGCCACCTACGCCGAATCACTCGAGACGTCTATCGACGTTCCCCAGTACGTCGTTCAGGCGTTTGCGATTCAGGACGACGAAACACGAACCGTGGTGGCGATTTACGCCGCAGAACTCGCCGCGTTTCTCGAAGAGCAAGCCCAACGGAAATCGGAGGACGAGGAGGACGACTCGAGTCCGCCGGGACCCGGTCGGATGGGCGGTGCGTTCTTCGGGTGAAGCGTAACCGGTCGCGTCGCTGAGGAGGGAAAACGGGCTTACGTACGAATCCGTTTTCGGAGGAACGTCACACCGAGGCCGACGATTGCGAGCGCCATCGCGGCGGCGAATGCGACGACGAACGCGGACACGGGTTCGGTCACGGTTTCGAGTTCATCGAGAACGAACTCGCCGGCGAGAACGGTGGCGACGACGAACAGGGCGATACCGCCGACGTTGGCCAGGTGGGAGTTCGTTTCGGGGACGACCTCGCGGTCGTTCAACAGGACGAGAATAACGGCGAGCGCGAACGGCGTTCCGACGAGACCGAACGCCAGGACGAGGACGAGAAGTTGGAAGAACGCTCCCTCGAGGAAGGCACCGAGCGCGGAGGCGAGCGCGACGGTGACGATCGCCGCCCGGTAACGTCCGTCTTCGATGGAGCGATCCCAGCCGAGTTTGTCCGCGATCAGGTACGGCGGAACGATCGTGTTTCCACCGAGCGTCGAGACCGCTGCACCGAGTAGACCGAGCAGGAACAGCCACACGGCGTACTCGCCGGCAACGGGTCCGAGCGCGGCCGCCGCCTGAATCTCGTCGATCGTCGCCGGATCGATGCCGGCTTCGGGGAGGACGCTCGCGGCGACGAGGAAGACGGCGAGGCTGAAGACGCCGAAGGCGACGAGCATCGAGCTCACCACGTCGAACGTCGCGATGTCGCCGTCGTCACGACTCCAGCCGCGGGCGCGCATCGTGTAGCTCTGCATCGTCAACAGCGTGATGTGGACCGCGCCGCCGAGAACTCCCGCCGCGACGACTGCGCCACCGACGCCGGCCGGCATCGACGGAACGAGTCCGCTTGCGGCCGCGCCCGGATCGATCGGAACGACGAACGCGGAGACGACGAACGCGACGACGACCAGCGAAACGAGCACCTTGGCACCGATCTCCGCCAGCCGGTAGCCCCCTCCGGCCAGTCCGAGCGCGAGCACGATCGCCCAGGTGATTCCCCAGAGCCGAGGATCACCGAGCGCTGCGAATCCGAGGACCGAGCCGCCGACGATCGTCGCGCTGATCTCCGCGAGCGTCTTCATGATCACGAGCTGGGCCAACCCTGCCGCCAGGACGACGTCGACGACGAGTACCCACGCCCAGAACGAGCCGAGGTGCTCTTCGACCACGGTGACGATCCCAGCTTCGGTGAGCAATCCGAGTCGCATCGCGAGGTACTGCCCGATCGTCCCGAGAACTGCCGACAGCACGACGACCCACAACAGCGTATAGCCGAAGCTCGCCCCCGCAACCAGCAAACTGACCATCGTCGCCGGACCCGCGGCGATCGCGCCGGCGAGCCACGTCGGTCCGAGTCGTCTCAGAAACGTTCCCACCCGTCCGACCGTCACTCCATCCGTCGTCGTTTCGGTTGTCATCGGCTGAGCTTTCAGCCAGACCGGTATAACTCTGTAGTATTTCCCAGTGTTCACAGGGGGTCAGCGACACTCGAGCTATCCGCACCACGGTCGACAGTCATCGCCAGAACCGATGCGTTCAACTATCCTGCGGAGGGATTTTTCACCATGTACGCCGTCGTCGGCTGTAGCGAGTGCTCGAACCTCTGGATCATCGAGGGGCGCTCCGAGACGACCCAGTGCCCCCGCTGTGGGTCCCGGAAAGCCTTCGAGAAGCGCAAGAAGTTCGTCGAGACCGACGACGCCGATCACGCCCGCGAGGTCCGCGCTTCGATGCTCGCAAATCGGCAGGGACAGGGAGACGCGTTCGCCGCCGTCGACTCCTTTGCGGACCTCGAGAACGACGTCTCGGACGGCGTGGTCGACGAGACCGAGTATATAGAGCGCTCGGGCCTCGACGCGGACGAACTCGAGGCGGCCGGCGATCGAGATCCACGAGGGCCGAGTCGAGCCGGGAGCAAGGCCGATATCGTCGAGTGCGCACTCGAGGAACTCGACCGACCCACCGAAGCGGAGGTGATCGACTACGCCGACGAGCGCGGTGTATCCGCGGCGTACGTCCGAGACACGCTCGAAAAGCTCGTCCGCCGGGGCGCAGTCAGCGAAAATCGAGGACGGTACCGGAACCTGTAGCATCGCCGTCGGTCCTGTAGCACCGCCGTCGATCCTCCCCTGCTGGAAACGCCAGGGCTTTGGGCCGAGCACCGGAACTGTGAGGCGATGACGGAGCAGGTTGACGTCCAGGAACTCGTGATCGGCGTCGGAACGGTGCTCGCGTTCGTCCTCTACGGATACGGAACGTTCCTCAGGGAGACGATTCTGGGCGTCGCCGCCACCGATCTCGCAGTGGGCGCGTTCGCCGGCACGTTTCTCGTCGTCGCGGTGCTTCACGGGGCCTACGGCCGTCGAGATTTCGCGGTCGCACACGCCGCTGCGGGTGCCGGCCTCGTCTTCGTCGCGGCCGCCTCGAGCGGCCCCGAGGTGCTGGTCGGTATCCTCCTGCTCGTCGCCGGCGGCTCGTACGTTGCGGTCGCGACTATGCGTGCTCGACGCGACCGGCGAGCGGTCCAGGGGTAACCTGGTGTCCGAGGAGAGTTGGTAGTCCGAGAAGACTGGATGTTGCGTGAGACGACGGCGCACGAAGGCGTCGAACACGACGGAAGGACGACCGTCGTCCCCGACAGTTCCGGAGGACGTCAGCGACCGAGATCCTCGTGTGCGCTCGCGAGGTGGCGCGAGGCCAGCGCCGCGAGCAAGGAGAGTTCGCCCGCGAGCGCGCCGACGGCGATGATCTCGGCCAGTGCGTCGGCGTTCGATCCCGCCGGATCCCCGCCGCCCCGCAGGCCGAGAATTTCGAGTGCCTCGCTCTGGGTCGGGAGCGCCGTTCCACCCCCGACCGTGCCGACCTCGAGGGAGGCGAGCGAGACGGAGGCGTAGAGGTCGCTCGCGCCGTCCTCGCGGTCGCGTGCATCCATGGTGGTGATCGCGTTCGCGCCTTCGACGACCTGGGCTTCGTCCTGTCCGGTCGCGAGGAACGCAGCGCCGACGACGTTCGCGGCGTGGGCGTTGAATCCCAGGCTCCCCGCTTTCGCGCTACCGATCAGGTTCTTTCGGGTGTTCGCCTCGACGATCGCGTCGGCGGTCGTGTGCAATCGCTCCTCGAGGAGCGGACCGGGGATCACGACGTCCGCCGTCACGGACCGACCCCGTCCCTCGACGGCGTTGACGGCGGCGGGCTTTTTGTCCGAACAGAGGTTCCCCGAGAGCGCGACGAGCGAGGCCGGTGTCTCGCGTTCGACGATCGAACAGGCCTCGCCCGTTGCGATCGTGGCCATGTTCATTCCCATCGCGTCTTTCGTGTCGTAGGCGAAGCGAAGGTAGACCGAGTCACCGACGACGTACGGTTCGACGCCGAGCAATTCGCCGTGGCTCGTCGTCGACTCGGCCGCCTCGCGAAGCCGATCGACGTTCTTTTCGACCCACTCGACCGTCTCCGACGCCTCGACGACGCCCGCGACCCGGAACACCGGCGCGCGCGTCATCCCGGTTTTCGTCACTCGAGCGTCAGCACCGCCCGCGACCCGGATCACCGAGAGCCCGCGGTTGACGGATGCGAGCAGTGCGCCTTCGGTGGTCGCGAGTGGAAGATAGTGTTCCCCGTCGGCCGCGCCGCCGGAGACGGCCACCGGCCCGACGACGCCCAGCGGAACTTGTGCCGCACCGATCATGTTCTCGACGTTCGGCTCCGCTCGCTCGGCGGGGAAGGTGTAGTCGGAAATCGTCTCGAGTTCGGTTTCCGTCTCGCGCTCGACGAGCAGCCGGCGGGCCGTCGCTGCGGTGTCGTAGTCGGCGTGGTCCTCGAGTTCGTGAAGGCGAAGCTCGCCGTCCTGTACCCGGTCTGCGAGGGCGTCCGGATCTGTCATGGATCAGTGGAGACGGCGGTCCGTCCTAAGGATTGCTGATTTCCGCTCTGATCGGTTGGCAAGGCTGTCCGGGATCGCTTTCCGCGGTGTCGCGGGCGTTTACAAGCAGTCTAGGAGAATTCCCCGGGGCTTGACCCGAGGCGGTTCACCTGGCTGATTGTGACTCGTCGGTTTCCTGCGAGCGGTAGCCGGCGACGAACTCGTGACAGACGAGCGCGACGAACGCACCGCCGCCGATCGCGAGGATCGCGAGGTGCTGGAGCGTCTCGAGGTCCGCCCCGAGTATCCCGGACCCGAGTACGGCCTCGGCTCTCGAGACGTCCGCCATCACGAGCGCGAACAGTCCCCACACGATTGTGGCGAACCGGACTCTGGTCCGCGGTGGGACGTCGTCGTCGGTTGCGGCGAGGTAAAGCTGTGGTCCGACGATCGTCAGTCCGGCAAACAGGAGGTACATTACGAGCGGATACTCGCCCAGCGCGACGGTCGTCGCGCCGTCGACGATCCCGATTCCCGCGAGAGCGAGAACGAGGAGAACGAACGAGCTGACGATGACGAGGTTTTCACGAGAGACCATGTGAATCGGTACGTGTCGAGATACCTAACCGTTTCCAGTCGGTAAGCGATTTCGGATGCCGGAAAGAGACGATCTGTACCGGCATCAGCATCCACGAACCGGCCGTCGATGCAGACCACGCGCCGGACGCCGCCGTTTCTCCCACAACCGTTTTTGCACTCGCCAGTGGGTTCTCCGACATGACCGAGGCAGCCGACCGGGTATTCACGAACGCGGCGGTCCACACGCTCACGGAACCGGACGAGGAACACGAGGCCGTCGCCGTTCGTGACGGGGAGATCGTTCGACTGGACCGAGACGACGAGATCCGGTTTCTCGAGGGCGTCGAAACCGAAGTGATCGACTGTGCGGGACGAGTCGTTCTGCCGGGATTTATCGACGCACACACCCATATCGAGAACGCCGGTCGGTTTCTCGTTCACGCGGACCTCAGCGATGCGACCGGCTCCGAGGAGTGTCTCGACCGACTTTCAGAGCGAGCCAGTGAAACCGACGACGAGTGGATTCAGGGCTTTGGTTACGACGAGAGCGACTGGGAGGAAACCGATCGTGGCTATCTCACGCGGACCCACCTCGACCGGGTGAGCACCGACCGTCCCGTCGTTGCGCTCCGGATCGACATGCACGCCGCGTCGCTGAACTCGGTCGCCCTCGAGCGCCTGGCCGACGATATTTCCGAAGACGACCTCCGTCGATCGGACGTGACGGGCGAGCCAACCGGGGTGGTCGTCGAAGACGCCGCCGAACTCGTCCGCTCACGGATCGCGCCCGGCTACGACGAAACTCGCGAACTCGTGACGGCGGGACTCGAGTACGCGGCTCGGAAGGGAGTGACTACGGTCCACGACATGGTTCGGCACTCGCGGTCGCCGCGGATCTACCGCGAACTCGAGGCGGCCGACGAGCTTCCAGCTCGCGTGCGGGTCAACTACTGGACGGATCACGCCGACAGCGCGATCGAGGTCGGACTAGTAACGAACACCGGCGGCGAACGCGTCGAGACGGGTGCGATCAAGACCTACACCGACGGCAGTATCGGTGCCCGGACCGCAAAGCTGTCAGAGCCATACGAGCCGGCTGACGAGAGTGAGTCCGATTCGGACGGCGAGTGGGTCGTCACCCCGAACGACCTCCGAGATATCGTCGAGAAGGCCGACGACGGCGGGTTTCAGGTCGCCGTCCACGCCATTGGCGACGAGGCGGTCGAGGCGGCGCTGTCGGCGCTCGAAGCGACGGCGAATCCCGCTTGCTCGCGCCACCGAATCGAGCACGCCGAACTCGCGACGGACGACCAGCTAGAGCGGATGGCCGACGCCGGCATCGTCGCCTCGATGCAGCCGAACTTCCACCGGTGGGCGGACGACGGCGGCCTGTACGACCAGCGTCTCGGCACCTCGCGCAGGCGACGAACGAACCGGTTCCGACGGCTGGCAGAGACCGGCGTATCGCTCGCGTTCGGCTCCGATTGCATGCCTCTCGATCCGCTGTTTGGAGTCCACCACGCCGTCACCGCACCGACCCACGCCCAGCGACTCTCCGTGACCGAAGCGCTTCGGGCCTATACTATCGGCGGGGCGTACGCCGGATTCGACGATAACCGCCTCGGAACGCTCGAGGTCGGAAAGCGGGCGGATCTCGTCGTACTCGAGGAGTCGCCGTGGGACCGTCCCGATCGCATCGACGGGATCGACGTGGCGATGACGGTCGTCGACGGCGAGATCGTTTTCGACGGTGCCACCGCGTAGTGACGGATCATTGGGCGTGACATACACCGATTTGTTCAATTCTCAACCATTATGGGGAAGATCGGTGTAGTGGCCGCACACGATGGCCACGGAACCGGAATCAGGCTCGGCGGCGGTCGCCGCCGACGCCGTTCGTCGAACGTACCGTCTCGCGGAGCCGGTCCACGCGGTCGACGGCGTCTCGCTTTCACTGGGTAAGGGATCGTTTACCGCCGTCATGGGGCCGAGCGGATCGGGAAAGAGTACGTTAATGAACCTGATCGGCTGTCTCGATACACCAGACGAGGGGAGGCTCGAGGTCGGCGGTCGTTCGGTCAGTCAGCTCTCGTCGGCAGATCGGGCCCGGCTTCGCGGAACCGAGATCGGTTTCGTCTTTCAGACGTTCAACCTGATGGCGCGACTCACCGCAGCCGAGAACGTGACGCTGCCGATCGTTTTTCACGATGCGATCGACGAAAATCGAAAAGAGCGGGCGCGAACGCTTCTCGACCGCGTCGGCCTCGGTGACAGGCTCGATCATCGGCCGAGCGAACTCTCGGGCGGACAGCGCCAGCGGGTCGCCATCGCTCGGGCACTCGCGAACGATCCGACGCTCGTCTTGGCCGACGAACCGACGGGAAACCTCGATTCGGAGACGGGTGCGGAGGTCATGGATCGCTTTGTCGAACTCAACCGGCAGGGAACGACCATCGTGCTTGTGACTCACGAGCGAGCGATCGCAGAGTACGCCGATCACGTGGTCCACCTGGTGGACGGGCGAATCGAGGAACTGGAACACCTCGGGACGTCTCGAGACGTGACAGTAACCGCCGGCGAGGAGTCGACGATCAGGGGGAACGTAGACCGACGATGAATCTCCGAGAGAGCCTCCGGATCAGTTGGCGGTCGATCCGCTCGCACAAACTTCGATCGACGCTGACGACGCTCGGCGTGATAATCGGCGTCGCCGCGGTGATCACGTTCATGGTGCTCGGATCGGGATTCTCCCAGAGCATCGTTGGAGACATCGAGGCCGATCAGGAGCCGGTGATGACCGTCCACACGCAAACCGAACCCGAAGATGGCTTCGGTATCATGCCGGTCGATACGCCGATCTACACCGAGACTGATATCGAGGAACTCGAGGAGGTCGACGGCATCGAGTTCGTCGCGCCCGACGGATCGCTCGATCTGGTACAGACCTCGGCTGACGACGAGCAGGTGACGGGCGTTATCGACGCCCACGCGACGACTGCAGATCGATTCGAACACGGCTCGCTCGTCGACGGAGAAACCTTCAGCGGCGACGACGAGGTCGTCATCAACGAGCAAACGAGCCAGCTGTTCGAGGAGAACCTCTCGACCGATGACGAACTCACGCTGACCTTCGAGGACGGGGAGTCTACGACCGTCACCGTCTCGGGCGTCGTCGAAGCCGAACTCGGGGATCAGATGCCGCCCCAGCTGTTCCTCCCCGTCGATCCGTACTACACGACGACCGTCGAAACGCCGGACGGCGACGAGGAGCGTGCCTATCCCTCGCTCGAGATGCGCGCCGAGAGCATCGACGACGTCGACGATGCCCAGAACTCGGTGATCGACTACCTCGAATCGGACTCCCACGCGGCCGAACTCAAGCAATCGGACGACGAAATTCAGGTACAGACCGTCGAGGACGCGATCGATCAGTTCATGGACCTCGTCGATCAGCTCACGGTGTTCATCGGTGCCGTTGCCGGAATCGCACTCGTCGTGGGCTCGATCGGCATCGCCAACATCATGATCGTCAGCGTCACCGAACGAACGCGCGAGATCGGGATCATGAAAGCCGTCGGTGCGACGAAACGAGACGTCATGCAGCTCTTTCTCGTCGAATCCGTTATTCTGGGGATGATCGGCGCACTCGTCGGGGTGGGACTCGGTCTCGCCATCGGCTATCTCGGCGTGAATTTCCTCGAGTGGCCGATGGCGTATCCGATCGACTGGATCGGGATCGCGATCGCCATGGGTGTCGGAGTCGGCGTCGTCTCGGGACTCTATCCCGCCTGGCGGGCCGCTCGCGTCGATCCGATCGAGGCACTGCGTCACGAATGAGCGACCACGTTTCATTGCGATCGGCCTCGAAGAACGAGTATGAGCGACTCGAGGGTCATCGCTGAACTCACGCTCGTCCACCCTGAACTCGTGTTGACGCCGACGATAGAAGCCGTTCCGGAGATGACCATCGAACTCGAGTACCAGGCGATCGCGAGCCCGGAATCGTACTTTCTCTTTTTCGAGGTCTGTGGCAATCATCTCGATCGGTTCGATCGCGCGATCGAGAGCGATCGAACGGTATCGGAACCGACCGCCCTCATCGACGACGACGAGTGTCGGATTTACCGAGTGCGAGTGTCCTCTCTCGACCGACTCGTCCTGCCTCGAGCGGCGGAACTGGGGATTCGCGTCCTCCGTACCGAAGCGGGAAGCGGTGGATGGATACCGACGCTCGAAATCCCCGAACTCGAGGCGTTACAGGAGTTCCGTGCCTACTGTGAACGACGGGAGATCTCGTTTAGCGTCGATCGGCTCTATCACGCCGAGAAGGGCGAACGAGCCGGTGAGTTCGGTCTGACGCCGATCCAGCGAGAGACGTTGCTCGTGGCGTACGAGGAGGGCTACTTCGACGATCCGCGCGGAACGTCGATGGCGGATCTCGCGGAGACGCTCGGCGTTTCCTCCTCGGCAGTCAGCGGTCGTCTTCGGCGGGGGATGGAAACGTTGATCGAGAATACCATACAATAGCTATTTAAGAACACTAGATAAGATCTAACTACAAACATCCTAATCGAATTTAGTACGACAGAACTCGGAACCGGATATAAAACCCGAAATATGCCATCCATCGACTCAACCCGCCGACGAGTGTACACGAATACATGGGGAGCCTCTTGACCCAACACGACCATCGCCCCGTTCACCGGGCCCATTTCGATCCGCTCTCTTCGAACCAGCTCTCGAGTACGATTATCGAAGCGATCTCCACCGTCGAGGACGAGTCACCGCTCGAACTGACCCCGCTGTACGAAACGATCGATCTGGAAGCACTGGAACAACTCCTCACTCATTCGGTTTCAGCCGAATCGAGCGACGATTTCGTCGTCGAGTTCAGCGTCGATAACTGGGACGTGACCGTTATCGGTGACGGCCAGGTACTTATTCACGACAACCCGACTGATTCCGAAACGGCTCGCGAACACGATCGGTGACACGGACGAGAGTCGAGCCGTGCACGACGCGGTCGTCCCTGTCGGGAACTCGAGTTGGAACGTGACGTGTTCGTCGACGTCGTCGAACGGGACGCCACTCGGGTGGCTTCTCGCAGATGACGTGCTTTCCACGTTCGGCGGCCGCGATCGCACAGTTTTTGTGAAACGCGTTAGGTGTCGCGACGTAAATACCTTCTCGGGAGTCGTGGGCGTTGTAGGACCCGCAACGAAAAGGGACAATTGCACGACTGTCCAACTGTCACGGTGACCGACCACTTCGGTTCGATCGAGCAATGACAACTGTTTATCCTCCTCCCCCTCCCGATAGTCCGTACGAAATACTCGATCGGCGCGATCGAAGGAAAAAGTTATTCAATAGACGCCAGTGATATGCGATTACCCACAGGTGACGTAATATGGTCAAGATGGAAACCGCAGAGCTGGAAACCGATTTAAGTCTGTTCAAATACGACAATCTCGAGCAGCTCCCGACGAGATACCGTGAGCTCGATGAAGCCGAACGAACCGAACGCATCGAGGCAGCGCTCGGTGAGCTCGGTGACGACGTCGTGATCCTTGGCCACAACTATCAGCGCCGAGAGATCGTCGAGCACGCGGATTTCATCGGAGATTCCTACCAGCTGTCGAAACAGGCGTCCGAGGCCGACGCGAAGTACGTGATCTTCGGTGGCGTGACGTTCATGGCCGAGTCGGCTGACATTATCACTGCCGACGACCAGACGGTGATCCTCCCGAGTATGGAGGCGTCGTGTCCGATGGCCGGCATGGCCGAAGCCCTCCAGGTTGATGCCGCGTGGGCTGAGATCACCGATGCCGCGCCCGAGGCGAACATCGTTCCGATCACCTACATGAACTCGTACGCGGATCTGAAAGCGTTCTGTGCGAGCCAGGGAGGACTCGTCTGCACATCCTCGAACGCCCACCGTGCTTTCGAGTACGCGTTCGAACAGGGCGACAAGGTCCTCTTTTTGCCGGACAAACACCTCGGTGAGAACACCGCTCACCGACTGGACATGGAAGACGAAATCGTCGAGTGGGACCCCTGGGATTCCGACGGAAAGGACGCCGAAACGGTCGCCGAGCAGGATATCATCCTCTGGGACGGCTACTGCCAGGTCCACGAACGCTTCCGACCGGATCACATCGAACAGATCCGTGCCGATCACGAGGACGCGAACGTGATCGTCCACCCCGAGTGTCGTCGCGAGGTCGTCGAAGCCGCCGATAAGGCAGGATCGACGGCGACCATCTGTGAGACGATCGAAAACGCAGCTCCGGGTGAGACGTGGGCGATCGGTACCGAGATCCACCTCACGAAGCACCTCCAGCGATGGCACCCCGAGGTGAACGTTCTTCCCCTCTGTGGCGACGCCTGTATGGACTGTAACGCCATGCGACAGATCGACCCGAACTACCTGACGTGGGTCCTCGAGGAACTGATCGAGGGCCGAGAACGCAACGTGATCGAGGTCGCACCCGAGGAAAAAGACCTCGCCAAGGTCGCACTCGATCGAATGCTCGAGATCTAACGACGATGACCGAGAGACACAAAACGACGGACGTTCTCGTCGTCGGTAGCGGCATCGCGGGCTGTGCTGCGGCGCTTTCGGCGGCCAGGGCGGGCGCGAACGTCCTCGTCCTTACGAAAGCACAACGCCCCACCGACGCGAGCACCGACTGGGCACAGGGTGGTATCTCGACGACGAGAGGAGACCCCGACGCACTGAAAGCGGACATTCTCGAGGCGAGCGACGACACCGCCGACCCGGCGGCGATCGACGTGCTCGTCGAAGACGCCGACGAGGCGGTCGAAGACATCCTCATCGAGACGCTGGAGATCGCGTTCGACGAAACCGGAACGGGGGCGTACGATTACGCCCGCGAAGCGGCTCACTCCGAAAACCGGATCCTCCACGTCGACGCCGCGACGGGCACGCATATCCTGCGTCCGTTCTTGAACTACATCGACGATCACGACCGGATCGAGGTCAGACAGGACACGGCGGCCCTCGAACTCGTCACTCACGAGGGACGAGTTTACGGCGTCTTGAGCGACGAAACACCGACTGGTCATCCGATCTTCGCCGGTACGACGATCCTCGCGACCGGTGGCATCGGCGCACTCTATACGCGCTCGACCAACCCGGACGACGCGACCGGCGACGGCATCGCGATGGCCGCACTCGCCGGCGCGGACGTCGAGGACCTCGAGTACGTCCAGTTTCACCCGACGGCGTACGACGGCGACGATACGTTCCTCCTCTCGGAGGCCCTCCGCGGTGAGGGAGCGATCCTTCGAAACGGGGACGGCGATGCGTTCATGGTCGACTACCACCCGCAGGCTGATCTCGCGCCGCGGGACGTCGTCGCCCGCGCGGTCGAAACGGAACGCGAGGCGACCGGCGAGGTCGTCCTCGACGTGAGTCCGATCGCGTTCGAGACGGCGTTTCCGAACATCGCAGAGCGCTGTCGAGAGCGTGGCATCGACGGCGACGAGATCCCGGTATCTCCCTGCGAACACTTCCTCTGTGGTGGCATCGACGTCGACGAGAGCGGCCGTACCTCGCTCGGCCGGCTCTACGCCGTTGGCGAGTGTTCCCGAACGGGCGTCCACGGCGCGAACCGGCTCGCGAGTACGAGCCTGCTGGAGGGACTGGTCTGGGGACTTCGTGCGGGTTCTGACGCGGCCGAACGCGACGTCGATGCCGAGATCGTCGAGGCTCCCGAACTCCGCAACAGTGATCCGGACCTTCCCGAACGGTTCGCGACCGAGAAATCGATTCGACTGAAGCGCACGATGGACGAGTATCTCGGTCTCGAGCGCGATCTGGACGAGATCGGTCGTGCGAGCGCCGTACTCAGGCGGCTCAAAGGCGAGGTCGACGCCTATATCCGAACGCGAACGGCGCGCGATCTCTACGAGCTTCGTAACGCGAGCGTTACCGCGCTGCTGATCGCCCGCGCGGCGAGCGAAAACTCGACCTCGAGAGGCTGTCACTACGTTGTCAGCGGTGACGACGATGCCCCGACGGAACCGGAAACGGAGTCGGAGCCGACATCTCCGATCGATGGATCATGACGCTCGTTACCGATACCGACGTCGAACGCTGGCTCCGGGAGGACCTCGGCCACCACGACGTCACGAATCAGGTCCCGGGTGAGACGACCGGTCGCCTCGTGGCGAAAGAATCCGGGATCCTCGCCGGTCTTGAAGCCGCAACCGCCGTCTTCGACTACCTCGACGTCACGGTCCGTGATCACGTGCGCGTGGGATCTCACGTCGACGCCGGTGACGAGATTCTTTCGGTCGAGGGCTCGGCACGCGACGTGCTTCGCGGCGAACGGCTCGTGGTCAATCTGGTGGGCCACGCGTCGGGAATCGCGACCGCAACGCACGCCGCGGTCGACGCCGCTCGAACGGAGTCGACGGACGTCCGAATCGCCGCGACCAGAAAGACGACGCCCGGTCTACGCGGGCTCGAGAAGCGAGCCGTCGTCGCCGGTGGCGGAGATACGCACCGGCTCGATCTCTCCCACATGGTGATGGTCAAAGACAACCACGTCTCCGAGATGGGTCTCGAGGGAGCGATCTCGCACTTTCGCGAGCGCGTCTCCTTTGCGACGAAGATCGAAGTCGAAGTCGAAGCGGTCGACGACGCACCGCGAGCGGCCGAGTTCGGAGCCGATATCGTCCTGCTCGACAACATGACGCCGGAAGAAACCGCAGCGGCCGCCGATGCCCTCAGCGAGTACGAGACTGTGCTCGCGGAGGCAAGCGGCGGAATCGCCCTCGAGGACGTTGCCGAGTACGCCGCGACGGGCGTCGACGTCATCTCGATGGGATCGCTCACCCACTCGGCCTCGTCGCTCGATCTGTCGTTCCGGACGGGAGCGTGAAACGCGACCGGCGAGAGCGTTACACGTCGAGACGGAACGGATCGACAGCAGTCGATTCACGTCTCACATGGTTCGCGTCTCGAGTCCGAACTCATCGGTGAGAACGTCGGTCACCGTCCCCGGCTGAACGTCTCGCCTTTCTCGGGTATCCCCGTTCGTGACAGTGAGCGTCGTCCCCGAAAGCGTTTTTCGCCCGTTCTCAGTCGCGATGCTCACGAGTAATTCGTCGGTGAACGGTGATTCCGGCGACGTGGAGTGGTGTACGGTCATCTCTTCGAACTCGCCTGCGGTTCGGGGCTGCGTATCGAAGCGGTACGATTCTTCCCAGTCTCTTTCAGCCCGCTTCTGTACGACGTATCCGTCGTCGTCGAAGAAGACGCGATACGTCCCGGAGACGTCGGTCCTCTGTGTGCCACCGAGTGGGAGGGGCTGACGGGCGAACGCTCCGAACCCGACGTCAACGACGTGGTCGTCGACGAGGAGTGCGAGGTGATCGTACGCTGGTCCGTACGAGCCGTCGTCGCGAACCGGGCGCGCGGAGACGAACGTCACGTCGAATCCAAGCCTCTCTAGGAGCCAGGCAAACGACCCGTTCAGGTCGTAACAGAGCCCGCCTCCGCCGGAGACGATTCGGGGAACGACGGTACTGGACTGCATCGTCGTACCGTCGTTCTCGAGAACGAACCAGTTCGTAAAGGGGACGGTATAAAGGTGTCGCCGCTGGAGCTCGACGAGTCGGTCGAACTCGGTTTTCGGTCCACGATCGATCTCGACGCCGATCCGGCCGAGATATCGCTTCTCGTCCATACGAAAGTCGCGTACTCGGGAACTAACTGCTTACTGTTCGGCGTCAGGCGGAATCAGTCGTCTCCGTCTGGACGTGATTCGAGGGTTTCGAGTACCTGTTCGACCGCCCTGATCGCCGCTCGAGTTCGTTCGTCGTGACTGATTTTCATAGCCATTCTCACGAGTGCTCGGTTACTCGCCACGTCGTCGCCGACGTGTAGGACCACTTTTCGATCTCGATGTCGTCGACGGTTCCCTGAAGCTTGAGCATCAGTGCACCGATCTCTTTCGGTGAGAGGTCGACGTCGTTCGCGATGAACTTACCTTTGACGTACAGTTCGCCTGATTGGCGCTCGAGTTCGTTTCTGAGGTAGGTCGCGAGTCGCTGTGCTTTCGGAGAACTGTGCTGTCCGGAGGATGTGGCTTGTGTACTCATAGGTGGTTGGGGGTGTGGTTGTGGCCAGCGATCGCGCACGTCCCGTAGACGGCGACGAAGCTGGCGACGGTTACCAGTGAGATCGATACGATACCGGTACCCAGCAGCACGAGTGCCAACAGGGGGAGGATGATCGTCGCCCAGAAGGCACTCGCACGCACTGGTGTGACGACGGACTCACTCATGGTCGACGCCAGTCGTCGAGCGTTGGTGTGAGCCTGGGGATCTGTGTTCGGGGTCGGCAGCATATTTCGTTCCTCGCTCTTCCCTACCCTCTGTACCCCCATATAAAGGACGTATCATTAGCCGTGATTCACACGTTTTCACGACTTTCACCGAGACGATGTCGTTTTTCGTCATTTCACGACCGTAAGCGAGTGAACTAGAACCGGGTAGACCTTTCACAATCCGTTTTAAGACAGTGTTTCCTATCACCAAACACTCGCTGGTAAAACCGGTTCAGCATCTGTATTGATTCGATCATATCCGCTTTCGGTCAGGTTCGGTCGCTCGCGGAGATTTCTCAAGCTCAAAGACTCGTCGAGCCGAGACCGAACCGTAACGCGAAAGGTTGCGCGGTCCAACTCACTCTCAATGAGTGAAGACGGTATTCAGCGCGCAAGCGACGTCGGCTCCGCCGATGCCCCGCCGATCAAAGAGAAACCGTACAAGATCATCTTCGAGGCGAACAAGTGTTTCGGGGCGGGAAAATGCGCCGAAGTCAGTGACAACTGGGAGATGTCGATCGCGTCCGGAATCGCCAAACCGAACACCTACTTTTTCGAGGAAGCGGACCTCGAGCACAACGTTCGCGCTGCCGAAATCTGTCCGGCAAAAAAGGACGAGGGCTGTATTCACGTCGTCGACCGCCGAACCGACGAGGAAATCGCGCCGGACCCAGACGGTGACGGCACGCTGAGCGTCGACTGGTGAACGAGCGTTGGCGACCGGGCCGCGAGGTTCCGCCCAGCCACCACGGCGGCGAAGGTAGACACGAAGCGGCGACCGCTATCCGACTCGAGACACGGCTTCCGAAAAACGACCGTAGCGGTTCGAACGGGGAGATTACGCGACCGACTCGATGTTGTCGACGACTTCCCGAGCGAACTCGCTGGTGGCGAGCTTCTCCGCGTCTTCGAGCTGGCGCTCGAGGTCGTAGGTGACCTTTCCGGACGAGATCGTCTCCTCGACGGCATCACGAACGAGGTCTGCGGCGTCGTTCCAGCCGAGGTACTCGAGCATCATCCGACCCGAGAGGATCATCGCGGTTGGGTTGACCTTGTCCTGCCCTTCGTATTTTGGCGCGGAGCCGTGAACAGGCTCTGCGAGCAGACGACCGTCACCGAAGTTAGCGCCGGGTGCAATGCCGAGACCGCCGATCTGTGCGCCGGCGGCGTCCGACATGTAGTCGCCGTTTAGGTTCATCGTCGCGATGACGTCGTACTGATCGGTCCGGGTCAGCAGCTGTTGAAGCATGTTGTCCGCGATGCGGTCGTTGACGACGACGGCGTCATCCGGCGCATCGCCGTCTCGCTCCTCCCAGAGCGTGTCCTCGGTGATGATCTCGTCGCCGTACTCCTCTTCGGCCACCTCGTAGCCCCAGTCGCGGAACTGGGCTTCGGTGAACTTCATGATGTTGCCCTTGTGAACAAGGGTAACCGAGTCGCGGTCGTGTTCCAGGGCGTAGTCGATGGCGCGGCGGACGAGTCGCTTCGTGCCGAACTCCGTGATCGGCTTGACGCCGATTCCGACGGGACCGTCGTGGATGACGTTGTCGTGACCCATCTCCTCTTCGACGAACTCCTTTACCTGCTCGACTTCGTCGGTACCCGCTTCCCACTCGATACCGGCGTAGACGTCTTCCGTGTTCTCACGGAAGGTGATCATGTCCATCTGCTCGGGAGTGGTGACGGGGGACGGAACGCCCTCGAGGTGGTAGGTCGGCCGGACGTTCGCATAGAGGTCGAGCAGCTTTCGCAGACCGACGTTTAGCGAGCGGAATCCGGACCCGACCGGAGTCGTCAGTGGGCCCTTGATCGCGACGCGGTGTTCCTTGATGGCCTCGACGGTCTCGTCGGGGAGGTTCTCACCGTATTTGTCTCGAGCCGATTCGCCGGCGTAGACGCGCATCCAGTTGATCTCGTGGCCGGTCGCATCCGCGGCAGCCTCGAGTACCTGCTGTGCGGCGGGGCCGACGTCGCTTCCGACGCCGTCGCCGTAGATAATCGGGATAATCGGGTTGTCAGGAACCTCGAGCTGGTCGTTGCTACCGTCTTTCAGCGTGATCTTTTTCCCGTTCTCGGGGACGTCGATCTTCTCGTAGCTCATCTCGTCTGTACGGTGCTTCGATGGGGGTAAAAGACCTACCATTTCCGTCCGAGACGCCGACGAACGTGGCGGTCATCGGATACGAACCGGGTCAGACATCGTAGCGGTCCCGTTACGAACTCTCAGTCCGGTGTACGATCGCCATCCTCGTCCAGGTCGGGTTCGTTCTCGCCGCGGAATCCGCTTCGTTCCGTCCAGTCGGTGACGAGCAGAACCGATCCGGCACAGACCAGAACGATCCCGACGAGGAGTAACACCAGCCCCCATCCAGCAGAGAACCACGACTCGCGACGGCCGACCCACCAGACGGTCACGAACGCGATCGCACACACGATCAGCGCGTTTCCGACGTCGACGAGGTCACGGTCGTCTACGTACGCGAGGCGGACGAGTGCGATCCCCGCCATCACCGCACAGAATACAACGAGTAGCGCGACTGGCGTCATCGTCGCCGGTGATTCACAACCACTCGTGGTAAGTGTAGGGGTTTCAGTCTCGAAGACCGCAGGTCGTCCACGGCGGTGCTGGACCGCTCCCGCGGATCCGGAGTAGAGAAACCGACGCCCCGGATTTCGACAATCGACGTCAGGTAGGTTTATTATCGTCGATTGCGTTATCGAATCCGATGCTCGAACCGGTCCACCACGCTGCGAGGAGATGTCCTCAATGTGATGCGACCCTGTCGAACGTGCAAGGTCTCGACGACTGCCCCGAGTGCGAGTGGGTGGACGTTCGAGAGCCGTGAACCCGGAGCGGAACCTCTTTTTGTTGACCGGCCGAATCCCGGTACATGAGTGAACACGAGGTGGATCTCGAGTCCGAGCAGTACGAAAAACACCGCGAAGCGGGCGAAATTCTCTCGCAGGTGCGCCGGGAGACGGCCGACCGCGTCGAGGTCGGTGCAAGCCACCTCGAAATCGCAGAATACGCCGAAGATCGGATCCGTGAACTCGGCGGAAAACCCGCGTTTCCGGTCAACATCTCGATCGACGAGGAGGCGGCCCACGCGACACCGAAAGTCGACGACGACGCGACCTTCGGTGAGGAGATGATCAATCTCGACATCGGGGTTCACATCGACGGATGGCTCGCTGACACCGCGATCACCGTCGACCTCTCGGGCAATCCAGAACTCGCGGAAGCGTCCGAGCAGGCACTCGAAGCAGCGATCGACGTCATCGAGCCGGGAGTCGAGACGGGCGAGATCGGTGCCGAAATCGAGGACGTTATCGACGGCTACGGCTACAATCCCGTCGTGAATCTCACCGGTCACGGATTAGATCACTGGGAACAGCATACGACCCCGAACATCCCGAACAGAGCCGTCACCCAGGGAACGACCCTCGAAGTCGGTGACGTCGTTGCGATCGAACCGTTCGCTACCGACGGCGGTGGGAAAGTCACCGAAGGTGCGAGCGAGGAAATCTTCGCCCTCGAGCGGGAAGGAAACGTCCGAAACCGTCAGGCTCGCGACGCGCTCGACCAGATCACCGAGGAGTTCCGAACGCTCCCGTTCGCGACGCGCTGGCTCGAGACGGATCGGCCGGAGATGGCGCTTCGCCGGCTCAAACGAAGCGACATCGTCCACGGCTATCCGGTTCTCAAAGAGGACGATGGCCGTCTGGTCAGCCAGAAAGAACACACGATAATCATCACCGAGAGCGGCTGTGAAGTAACGACTGAGTGACATTATCCTCGCCGTAAACGAAGAGGAATCTTGACGCCACGAGCAGACGACGCGAAGCGCCGTCGACGGCGGGATTTTCTCGGTGTTTAAATAGGTGGGGAGGAGGATCGCAACCGCGATCGGAAAACGGGAGACCAGAACTCCGTCGCACTGTCGCGTGTTCGTTCGAGCCTCGTCAAGCGTTATTCATCCGTTGACTCGTCCGATTGCCACACCGTTGACACTCACTGACACGGTAGGGTTCACGGGAGAACTGTGCATTTTCTTCTTTCATACTTTCGGTACGAATCTGTACGGAGACCTCGTGTATCGTCTCGAGTTCACAGCTATCACAGCGTTCAGTCATCCCGTTGAAGGAGTCGTCTGTCGTTGCCATTATCAGATTACTTTTGATAGTGGTATCTTAAACCCATCCTTCATATCGAGCCGTGAGTCGAGTCGTCTCGAGGGAAAAATTATCGCGAAAAAGTTCAGGAGAGAGCGTAATACCGTTTAATTGAGCCGCTGATCGAGTCGTTTAGTTCGATGTCATACATAATAGCTTTCTGCTGTTTGATTCGGTAACTGTCGGAGACGAAATCCGTTTAGTGGTCGCTCGAGAGTACCGAATATGGAGCAGGTGTTCGCACCGTGGCGGATCGAGTGGATCAGACGCGACGACAAGAACGCGGATATCGACGACTGCGTCTTCTGTGAACTGCCCGAACGGCGTGCTGACCGAGACAACCTCCTCGTCGCGCGGAGTGAGCGGACGTTCGTCCTGTTAAACAATTACCCGTACAATCCCGGTCACGTGATGGTGATTCCACGCCTTCACACCGGCGACTACGGTGATCTCACGGACGAACAGTTGCTCGATCACGCCCGCCTGAAACGTCGAACCTTCGGGGCACTCGAGACCGCACTCGAGCCCGATGGGTTCAACGCCGGGTTGAACCTCGGGGACGGAGCCGGTGGCTCGATCAGCGATCATCTCCACACGCACGTCGTTCCCCGGTGGCGCGGCGATACGAACTTCATGCCCGTCCTCAGTGAGACGTCGGTGATCGTCGAGGCCCTCGAGGAGACCTACGACCGGGTTCACGAGGCGTTCGCCCGACAGGACGGTGCCACCGTTCCCGGCGAGCGGTCGGCTGTCGTCTTCGAGTAACCGAGAGTCACGTAGAGCTATCCACTACGCCCGGAGACGAACTCCGTCTTCACGTTCGAAAACGACGATTAGACCGGCTCACCGAAGGCGTACATCGTCTCGTGGGCCGTCACCTCGAGATCGACGAAATCGCCGGGCTCGAGGCCGTATTCGCTCGCGTTCCGGACGATCAGCTGTCGATACGCCGAGTCGCGACACTTGACCGAATCGGCCGTCCCATCCTCGACGACGAGGACGTCCTCGCGGACTTCACCCACCATCTCGGCGTAGGCATCTCCGACGATGTCTCGCTTTGCGGCGCTCATCTCCTTCGACCGTTCCTTTTTGAGCGTTCCACCGAGTCCCTTCATGTCGGCTGCATCCGTTCCCGGCCGCTTGGAAAAGCGGGTGACGTTGACCTTCTCTGGACGGGTCTCCCGAAGCAACGCCATCGACTGGGCGTGATCGCGGTCAGTTTCGGTCGGGAAGCCGACGATGAAGTCGGTCGAGAGCGTCCAGTAGCCGAGGATATCGTCGAACGTCTCGACGACCTCGACGTACTCCGCGACCTGATGCTGGCGACGCATGTCTCCGAGGACATCGTCGCTGCCGGACTGGACGGGTGCGTGCAGGAAGTCGTAGAGCTCGTCGTTTTCGGCAAACACCGTCGCGAGCTCCCCGCGAATGCCGTGGACGCCTTTGGGATTGGCCATCCCCACGCGCACCCGAAACTCCCCGCCGATCGCACAGATCCGCTCTAGCAGTTCGTGGAGTACGCGTTCGCCCGTATCCCAGCCGTAGACGCCGGTGTCCTGTCCCGTGATTCGAATCTCCTTTGCGCCGGCGTGGATCAGTGCGCGGGCTTTCTCGACGTTCTCCTCGATCGGCGGCGAGTCGATCTTGCCCGTCGCCTGCTTCGTGATGCAGTACGAACAGTCCGACATACAGCCGCGAGCGATCGGCAGGATACCGACGACGCCGTCCAGGACGGGATCGGCGTCTGGCGTCGTGGTCGGACACTCGCCGTTGGTGACCGCCTCTGGGACCTCGTCCCAGTGGAGAACCCGCCCGTCGATGTCCGCTCGAGCGAACTCCTCTCCCTGTGCGAGGGCCATACAGCCGGTGATGAACAGATCCGCGGTCTCGGTGGCGAGTTCCTCGGCGCGACGGAGCATGTTTCGTTCGGTCTTTTCGACGACGGTACAGGAGTTCAAGATCGCAACGTCAGCCTCGTCGGGACCGTCGACCCGGTAGTGGCCAGCATCCCGGAGCCGTCGCTCGATCTCGCGACTCTCTCCGCGGTTGGATGTACAACCGTAGGTTTCGATGTGATACCGGGCCATCCCTCGTATTCCTCGTAGAAGCCTCTCGGGCCCGAGACGGCAAAAGCCCGACGGATCCGGTCGGCGTTCGGTGGTATCGGTGGCCGCTCACGAGCTCAGGATTCGGAACCCGAGAGCCGGTCGTAGTGTTCGTCGACGACGTCGATGGTAACGACGAGTGCGCCGATGACCACCGGACCGAAGAACAGCCCCATAATCCCGAAGGCGTAGATACCGCCGAGAACGCCGAGGATGATGATTGCTGGGCTCAGGTCGGCGTACCGGTCGACGACGATCGGACGCAAGTAATCGTCAGCGATACCGACGACGATGGCGCTGTAAACCGCGAGCGCGATCGCCAGCATCGGCTCGCCGGTCGCGAAGAGATAGAGTACGGCCGGTCCCCAGACGAGAAAGGCACCTATCAGCGGAACCAGCGAGAGGACGATCATCACGACGGTCCAGAACGCCGGGTTCGGGATCCCGGTCGCGAACAGCCCCAGGCCGGCGATGGCTCCTTCGATGATGGCGATCAGAACGTGACCGGCCAGGACGGCCCACATGACCTGATCGAGTTCCCCGTAGAAGTCGTCCTGAACGTCCTCGGGCAGCGGCGTCCGATCCCTGAGCCACGCCAACAGCGAATCGCCTTCTTTGAGGAGATAATAGAGCAAGAAAAGCGCCAATCCGATTCCGATTAGCGTGTGCGTGAGCACGCTGAACCACGTCGTCGTCTGCTCGAGTAAGACGGCTCCGATCTGTTCCGCCGAGCCGGCGAGCGATTCGAGAATGTCGACGCTCATGCCTGTTTCCTCCTCGAGACGGTCCTCGATGGCGGCCACTTCGAGATCTTCAGGGTCGATCTCCGCTGCGATCTCTGCGGCGTCGTCGACGACGACGATGGCGACGAGCACGAACGGAACCAAAAAGCCGACGACCGCCACCACGACCAACAAGAGCGCGGAAATCGTCGGTGAAATTACCGTCTCGAGCCGTCGCTGTGCCGGATAGAGGATGAACGCGAGCAACAGCGCTGCGAGAACGTACTGGAGAAATGGAACCACGAGCTGCCAGGAGAGATACGCAAAGATCGCGACCAGAACGAGGAGGAAACCCTTGCGACGGTTCACGGATACTGCTAACTACGTCCCGTCCGATAAACCCAGGCGCGACCTGTTCGAACTCGAGACTGTCGTATGAAGCCGTCACACGATTCAAGGGCCTGGTTCACGGATTACGTTCCGAATGGCGACACAGCTCGATCCACACTCGCTGTCGGCCGACCTCCTCTACTCGGTCAAGACGGAGGGTGACGTCGATTGGTTGTGCGAACAACTCGCCGTGCTCGAACGGCCGCAACTGGAGCGAGCACTCTCGAGTCGGATGGATCGGCTCTCCTTCTGGCTCAACTGTTATAACGCGTACGGTCAGTTACTCCTCGAGGACGAGCCGTCGCTTCTCGACGGCAGCCTGCTCGACCGCTGGCGGTTCTTTCGCCGCGAGCAGATCCGAGTAAGCGGCGTCCGGGTGAGTCTGAACGATATCGAACACGGGTTCCTGCGGAGTTCGAAACTCCGGTGGGGAGGTGGCTATCTCCCACGACCGCTTCCCTCGTCGTTCGAACGACAGTTCCGCCTCGAGGAGTGTGATCCGCGGGTTCACTTCGGACTCGGACGCGAGAGCGGAAGCCACCCCCCAACCGCAGTCTACTCTCCGAACGCCGTCGACGACGAACTCGATACCGTCGTCACCTGGTCGCTCGAGCAGAACGTCGAGTACGATCCCGACGAGAACGTCGCAACCGTTCCACAGCTGTTCAGGACGTATCGCGGTGACTTCGGAAGAAAGCGCGGAATCCTCGACTTTCTCCTGACGTACGACGCGATCCCGTCCGACCGAACGCCGTCTCTCGTCTACCGGGCCGCCCAGAACACGATCGAATTCCCCCTCGAGACGGACGTCGACGATCCGATACCGTGAGACGGACAGTCGGAGTGCTTTTGTCGGCTGACTGTCTTCGCTCGTTCGTGACCCTGAGCGAGCGTGACGGCCGGGACGTCGTAATCGAACGGGACGAGTATACCTGTCGTCGCTGTGGGAAACACGCCGACGACGATCCTCGGGGGTTGCAACTCTACTCCGTCAGCGATCGACCGGCGGAAACGGTCCACGACAGCGCGCTCGTGACCGTTTGTTCTCCGTGTTTTGCGTCACTCGCGTCGGACCCGGATGACGCGTGTTGTCCCGACGAAACCGAACTCTTCTCGCTCGTGCGGGAAACGACCGAACGAGAGGGCGTGGCGGTTTCGGCCGTCGCCAACTTCGCGTCGGTCGCGACGGAACTACCCGGCGAACTCGAGAGAACCACGGCCGATCCGGTGGCGAATACGCGAGTCGGATCGACGTACGTTCGGGCTCGTCGCGAAACGCTGCTTGCCATCGACTCCGTCGATTCCCATCTCGATCGACTCTCCGCCCTCGAGAGCGCGACCTACGGCTTCGAACTCTCCGATCCGCTCGATTCGTTCGTCGAAACGGGGATCAGATTGCAGTCCCAACTCCGAGGAATCGTCTCGCTCAACGAACGTATCGTCGCCGGTCTCGAACACTGTCACGGCTGCTTCGGGGTACTCGAGGACGGGACGTCTCGATGTTCAGCCTGCGCTCTCGAGCGACGAGACGTGGATGACTGGTGCTCGAACTCCGATGACGCGATCGACTTCGAACGATTGTTCACCGCCATCAACGAGACGCTACAGGCGGCCTCCGGAACGACGGAGACGTTGACCGACCGAACGACGACGGTGGCTGAGCGACTTCACGGCGAGCCGTGATAACAAAGTTTCACCAGTGCTGACGTACAACAGACAGCATCAATACCCGGAGCACACGCTTTGTGAGGCGAGAGCCTATCGACTATCCGATATACCCGACCGTGTACAGACCTGCCAGGACAACCGCGGCGACGATACCGAGTCGAACGGCCAGTTTGATGGCGATTCGAATCGCGACGATGGCAACCGCGAACACTGCAAGCGCTGCCAGGGCCAGCAAGACCGTTCCGGACGTAAGTGGTTCGAGCATATTTTACCCCCCGTACCGTAGGGACGTAATCTTTCTGGATATCGTGACAGAGTTTCGATCGTGACTGAGCCGATCAGAGATGTGTTCGACTCGAGCACACAGCGTGCGAAAGAGAAAACCGACGGACTGAACCGCGATTTACTGGACGAGTAGATCACTTTCACGTTCCTCTGAAAATTGTTAAGACCATCGACGCCGTAGGCTCTGATAGACCCCAATGCGGCCCGCTCGAGGGCCGTCGTCCGCTGAACCACGATACGTCACAGAGCCATCTTTGAAAGCGAAGTTGGAATAATACAAGAATAATGGAATAGCTTTATGAGGAATGCATGAATACCGAACCTTCGTCACGAATGATGCGAATTTGGACCGGAACCGACGTCAGAATCGACGTACGACGGCGAGGTTGTACTGAGGTGGCGCGCGCATGAGCAAGAGCGACCTCTCAGCGGAGGAGTTGACGCTGCCGATCAAGCGGACCGAGGGGGAGACACTCGAGGATCGGTTGACGGCTAACGCCTACCACAATATCCTTCCCGCACGATATCTTCGCAAGGATGCTACCGGCGACCTGGTCGAACAGCAAGAGGATCTCTTCGACCGGATCGGCAAGAACATCGCGCTGGCCGAAGCAGCCTACGAAGCCGACAAACAGGGTCTCGAGGTGACTGTTACGCCGGATCAGCTCAAACCGGGACATCCACGACGGGACGAACTCGCGGCGGAGGTCTTCGGTGAGGGGACAGCGGCGGACGACGACGCCGAAACCGCCCTCACGGAGCACAACGTCAACAAGTTCGCCTACGAGACGATCGTTCCCGAACTCCCGGCGGAGGTCCGTGAACACGTCGAGGAAGTCGCGGAGACGTTCACCGACGGTATGGAGACGCTGTCGTTCATGCCGAACTCACCGACGCTGATGAACGCCGGCGACGAACTTCAGCAGCTCTCGGCGTGTTTCGTCATGAGCCCGGACGACGACCTCTCGGACATCCACGAGACCGCAAAGAAGGCCGCGGAAGTCTTCCAGTCCGGCGGCGGCGTCGGCTACGGCTTCTGGCAGCTGCGTCCCTACGGCGACTCTGTCGGCTCGACGGGCGGCATCGCCTCCGGCCCGATCACCTTCATGCGGACCTACGACCAGCTCTGTGAGACCATCGCGCAGGGTGGCACCCGACGCGGTGCCCAGATGGGTATTATGCGCGTCTCCCACCCCGACGTCATCGAGTTCATCCACGCGAAAAACAAGGACGTCTCGTTGGCGCACACGCTCCGGCTGAACGATCCCGACGACTACACCTACACCAGCTTCTCCGAGGCGCTCGAGGAAGCGCGCAGCCTCATCGACGAGGACGGACGCGTTCCGAAACACCTGCGCAACGCGGTCGAAGGCCACCTCTCTAACTTCAACATCTCCGTCGGCGTCACCGACGCGTTCATGGAAGCGCTCCGGAACGGCGAGGAATACACCTTCACCAACCCGCGGACGGAAGAGCCACACATCGCGACCGAGGAGACGAAAGAGATGTACGGCCGCTACGACCTCGACGAGCACATCGAGGTCGGTGAGCCGCTGTCGATCCCCGCCGAACTCATCTGGGAGCGGATCGTTCAGGGCGCACACGAGAACGGTGAACCGGGCGTCATCTACCTCGAGCGAGTGAACAAGGAACACTCCTTCGACGTCGAAGAAAATTCCGACCACAGAATACTCGCAACAAATCCCTGTGGCGAACAGCCGCTCGAGGAGCACGAGGCCTGCAACCTCGGTCACATCAACCTCTCGACGCTCGCGGATTCGGACGCCCCGGACTGGCGCGTCTGGTCCGAGGAACACGCGGAGGAGTACGACTCGCAGGCAGGAGCAGTCGGCGCCTTCCTCGAGGAGGCCATCGACTACGAGGAGTTCGACGAGCGGATCGAGTACGGTACCAGATTCCTCGAGAACGTCGTCACGATGAGCGATTTCCCGGTCGAAGAGATCGAGAAGACCGTCCGCGACATGCGCAAGATCGGGCTGGGAATCATGGGGCTGGCTCAGCTGTACATCCAGCTGGGCATCAAGTACGGCAGCGAGGAGGGCAACGAGGTCGCCCGCCAGCTGATGACCCACATCAACCACGGCGCGAAAGCGACGAGCCACGAACTCGCCACCGAGCGCGGCGTCTTTAACGACTGGGACGACTCGAAGTACGCGAGCCCGACCGATTACCGCGAGTGGTTCGAACACCAGACCGGCAAGGACGCGGACGACTGGGGCGATGGCTTTCCGATCCGCAACCACAACGTGACGACTATCGCGCCGACCGGGACCACCTCGATGGTCGGCAACACCACCGGCGGCTGCGAACCGATCTACAACGTCGCCTACTACAAGAACGTCACGGACGACGTTCAGGGCGACGAGATGTTGGTCGAGTTCGACGACTACTTCCTGCGCACCCTAGAGGCCAACGACATCGACGTCGATGCGGTCAAAGAGGAAGCCCAAGAGCAGATGGCGACCAATCAGTTCGACGGCGTCGAGGGCCTCTCGACGGTGCCGGACGCGATCGGGGAACTGTTCGTCATCACCGCAACCCTCTCCGCCAAACAGCACGCTGCCGTCCAGTGTGCCTGTCAGAAGGGTGTCGACTCCGCCATCTCCAAGACCGTCAATGCGCCGAACGACTCCACACTCGAGGACGCAAAGGAGGTCTTCGAGTGGGTCTACGAGAACGGCGGCAAGGGCGTCACTTACTACCGCGACGGAACCCGCTCGAAACAGGTGTTGACGACGCGCGCGGACAACGCCGACTTCGCTGACGAGACGGAAGCCGCCGAGGCGCTGGTCGAACAGATCGACGAGATCTTCGGCGGACTCGAGGCGTTCCTCGAGAGCGAAAACGTCCAAGACGTCCTCGAGGAGGACGTCTCCGCACTGGTCGACGACGGTCGAAAACCGATCGAGGTCGATTTCACTGAAAAACGCGAGCGACCGGACGCCCTACAGGGAGTCAGCCAGCGCATCGACACCGGCTACGGTAAGGTGTACGTGACGATCAACGAGGACCCTGAGACGGGTCAGCCGTTCGAACTCTTCGCGAACATCGGCCACTCCGGCGGCTTTACCAACTCCTTTACCGAAGCGCTCGCGAAGGTCATCTCGACCTCCCTGCGTTCCGGCGTCGACCCCGAGGAGATCGTCGACGAACTCTGTGGGACCCGAAGCCCGAAAGTCGCCTGGGACAAAGGCGAGCAGATCCAGTCGATCCCCGACGCGATCGGAAGCGCCATGCGCCGATACCTCGACGACGAGATCGACAAGCCGTACCCGACCCAGCAGACGCTCGAGGACGCGGCTGATCCCGGCGAACCCGGCTTCGATGGACCGAAAACCGACGGTGGCGCTGCGGCGGCCGGAGGCGGCATCGACGCCGAGACGCCTGGCGATAACGACACCGACGCGACACAGGACCTCATCGACGCCGGTGAATCTCCCGAGTGTCCGGAGTGCGGGTCGCTGTCGCTGTACTTCTCCGAAGGCTGCAAGACCTGCGAGTCCTGTGGCTGGAGCGAGTGCTGAGCACTCCCGATACGTTCTTTCCCCCTCTCTTTCGGGGCGATCCGTGCGTTTTTGTTCGAGTAGATTTGTGCGTTTTCGTTCGGACGGATCCGAACGCTTCCTATCGGGTGGATACGCTCGGTTGTCGTCGCTGCGAACGACGATCGACCAGTATACTTAGCACC
Source organism: Natrarchaeobius halalkaliphilus (assembly GCF_003841485.1). Taxonomy (NCBI): domain Archaea; kingdom Methanobacteriati; phylum Methanobacteriota; class Halobacteria; order Halobacteriales; family Natrialbaceae; genus Natrarchaeobius; species Natrarchaeobius halalkaliphilus. Next base: position 79,136 of record NZ_REFY01000002.1, read on the forward strand.
GTCGAGCGAGAACTCGGCTCGTATGGCGTCCACCGGTGATGAGGGGGACGATTCGGGTGAGCCCACAGCGTCCAGCGAACAGGCGACCGCCGATTCGCGGGCGTCGGGACCTGTCTGTCCTCACTGTCAGGCACCGCTGTACAACCGCCACTGCAAGTACGTCTGTCCACAACACGGCGTCGTCATCGATTGCAGCGACCCGTTTCTCTAACCGGGTTCGCTCCGCGGGGCCGCACAGTTAACCTCGAGGCGAAGGTCAAACGCCAAATCGCACGTCAGGCATCGCCCGGTCGTCCGGTTTCTGGCGTTTGGGTCCTCGAGCGGACGACGCGGTAGGCCGGTCCGGCGAGCAAGAGCGTAGCCGCGACCCCGCAGGCGAGCGTTAACGCGAGTCCGAGCCCGCCGAATCCGTCCGTCGTGATCGTCGCCGCCGACGCGCCGACGACGACGCCGGCGATCGTCCACGGGAGCTCTCCGAGTGCCGTCCCGACGACGAGGTGACGAAGTTTGACCCCGCTTAGGGCCGCCGCACACGTCGAGACGTCGGATGGAATCGGCGCGAGCCGTGATACGGTGACGCCGCGTATCGGCCCTGTAGTCCGGTAGTATCGGGTAACGGCTCCACTGATACGGTCAAGCGGTCCCCACGCGGTCTCGAGAGAACTGTCAGCTGTGGCCGAACTCCCGTTCGACGCGACGAACCAGCGAGCGGCCAGAAAGACGGGAACGACCGTTACGACGACGCCGACGATGGCGATCGGAACGCCGAGGGCGATCCCGTAGCCGTAGCCGACGACGATCGACAGCGGCGTCGTTGGCCAGGCGAACAGCGGTCGAACGAGGTAGAGCCCGGCGACGGTGAGAGCGAACAACCCCGGATCGGCCGCCAGTGACTCGAGGAACCCGGCCATCGCTGCAGGCGAGACGAGCAAGCCGGCGGTGACGATCGCGGCGACGAGTAGCAGGCCGACGAACGCCCGCCTCGAAACCGACGCTACCAGCGACATCGCCCGGAGTTTTTCCTCGAGTACCGAAGCTCTTGTGCTCCGTCTCGCGGTACCCAATTCGAGAGTGGATCGACGCAACGTTTATTCGATCCGAGCCGACAGCACCTATCGATGGACCGCGAGGGGAACGATCGACGAGAGCGCCGGAACGATCGAACGAACCGAGAGGAGCGCGCTCACCTCGATGACCGTGTTCGACTGGGACTCGCCTTGCTCGAGCGTCTCGAGCACGAGTCGCTGTCGCTGGCCGACGTCGTCGACCGTATCGAGACGGTTACGGCCGACCCGACGGTAACCCGGACGATTCTCGACGAAGCCGAGCTTCGGGGAATCGTCGAGCGCGACGACGGTATTGTCCGGCCGAAAAGCCGCCAGTACGTCCGCTTCGGACGGGACGTGATCACGAAAGAGGGCGAGTTCTCCTGTCGGCGCTGTGGCTCGAGTCTCTCGACGGGCTACTTTATCGATCTGGAGGCGGGCGAACTCGGTCCGTTCGGCTCGTCGTGCGTACGGAAGGTAACGGGTCGGGAATGACGGGACGGAGAGCGAGACGCTACGACGGCGACGCACAGTGGGAGGCGATAGACCGAGGCTGTCGGCGGCGGAGACGAACGTGACCGACAACGTATGTAGTCGAGCCGCCAACAGATTCCCGTATGACGGCAACTCCGTTCGATCTCGATCGCCTCGAAGAGCTAACCGAGACGAGTGGCGTCCCAGGCTACGAAGACCGGGTGCGCGAACTCGTCGTCAGGGCGTTCGAAGAGAGCGTCGACCGAGTCCGAACCGATGCGATGGGGAACGTCGTCGGAACGCTCGAGGGTGAATCGGACTACTCGGTCGCCGTCGCGGCCCACATGGACGAGATCGGCTTTATGGTCCGTCACGTCCGCGGCGACGAGGACGGCTTTGGCTTCCTCGAACTGGACGCACTCGGCGGCTGGGACGCCCGCGTACTGAAAGCTCAGCGCGTGACGATCCACGCCGAGGACGGCGATCTTCCGGGCGTTATCGGATCGCCTCCCCCACACACGCTCGACGAGGAAGATCGTGAGAAGATCCCCGAAGTGGAGGACGCGTTCGTCGACGTCGGACTCCCCTACGACGAGGTCACAGAACGCGTCTCGCCCGGTGATCTCGTGACGATGAATCAGACCACGAAACTCGTCGGTGAGACGATCACCGGCAAAGCGCTCGACGACCGGGTCTGTCTGTTCGCCATGCTCGAGGCCGCCCGGCGGATCGACGATCCCGCCGTCACGATTCACTTCTGTGCGACGGTTCAGGAGGAAGTCGGCATCCGCGGCGCTCGTGCGCTCGGCGTCGACGTCGATCCCGACCTGGCGATCGCACTGGACGTCACCGTCGCCAACGACGTCCCCGGGTTCAAACGGGGCGAACACGTCACCGAACTGGGTGAGGGGACGGCGATCAAACTCAAAGACTCGAGTGTCATCACCAGTCCCAAGGTTCACCGTCGGATGACAGCCGTTGCCGAGGAGGCGGGGATCGATTGCCAACTCGAGATCCTCCCCGCCGGAGGCACCGACACGGCGGGGTTTCAACACACCGCCGGGGCGAAACCCGTCGGCGCGATCTCGGTACCGACGCGGTACTTACACACCGTTACGGAAACGGCCCACGTCGACGACGTCGCGGCGACGATCGATCTCCTCGAGGCGTTCCTCGAGACCGAAGACGGCGAACACGAGTATACGCTGTAACGGCCGCTCGTCAGCGAACCAGTTTGAGGATCGACAGCGTCTCGAACGGAAACGACTCCTCAGCGAGAGCGACGGCGCTGAATCCCTCCCGTCCGGCTCGCTCGACGACCCCGTCGACGCCGGTGAGGCTGCTGACCAGCAAATAAACGACGCCCGCGGGCGCGAGCACCCGGCCGACGTCCTCGAGAAACGGGTCGATGACGGCCCGGCCGTCTTCCCCGCCCGAGAGCGCACGCTCCATCCAGTCGTCCCACTCGGTATCCGGCTCCGTCGGGAGATAGGGTGGATTGAACAGGACGGCGTCGAAGACGTCGTCCGCGAACGCAGAGACCAGGTCGGCACGAACCGCCTCGAGTCCGTCCCGGCGAGCCTGTCGAACCGCGTGAGGGTTCAGGTCCGAGGCGATCACGCGCGCGCTCGTCTCGCTTGCGACGCGGCTGGCGACGTAGCCCGACCCGGTCCCGACCTCGAGGACGAGCCGTCGATCGTCGGGACGACCCGTCGTCCGCCCGCGTTCGCAATCCCGGTCTCGGTCTATCCCCTCACAGGCGGCCTCAGCGAGCAGCTGCGAGTCCTCGGCCGGCTGGTAGACGTCCGTCTCGAGACCGCGTCGCTCTCCGAGATCCATTATCCGTCCTCCGGTTGCGTCATCCGATACTCTCGTGGTTCGGTCGGTTCGTCCGCCGATGCATCCGAGTCGCTTCGAGGCGATACGTCGTCCTCCGAGTCGCTTCGGCCGTCGTCGGTGGCGTCGACGTGGACCGCGGTCCCGTCTCGACCGGAAAGTTCGCGCTGGGGGAACGGAATGCCGATATTCTCGTCCTCGAATCGTCGTTTGATCGCGCCGATCGCCGCGGTTCGAGCCTTCCAGCGACGTTGTGAACTCGGATTGTCGATCCAGAATCGGACCCCGAGAACGATGGCGGAGTCACCGAAGCGCTTCGTGACGACCTGCGTTCCCGGTGCCGAGAGCGAATGCTCGAGCTCGGAGACGGCGGCTTCGGCCAGTTCGCCGGCCCGTTCGACGTCGCTGCCGTAGTCGACGCCGACGTCGATCTCGATCCGAAGTCGACCGCGTTTCGTTCGATTAGTCACCATGCTCGAGGCGACGAGATCGTTCGGGACCATCACGTACTCGCCGTCGAAAGAGCGGATTCGCGTATTGACGATCGAGATGTCGGTGACGATCCCCTCTCTGTCCTCGACTTCGATCCAGTCACCGATCTCGAACGGCCGGTCGAACATCAGGACGAACCCGGAGAGCACCGTCCCGAGCGTCTGTCGGGCGGCCATTCCAACGACGATTCCGAGGAAGCCAGCCCCGACGAGAAGCCCGCTCAGATCGTCGATCCAGACGCCGAGGACGACGACGAGCGAAACCGACCAGATGATCACCTGTGCGATCCGATGAGAGATTTCGCGCTGGTGATCGGTGACCGCCGACGCCGAGCCGAGGAGTTCGTCGAGGATTCGCTTGACGAACCGACGGAAGATCAGCGTTCCGACGATGAGGATGAACGACACGACTGCGCGAGCGAGTATCTGCCCACCCATGTCGAGTTCGTCGTAGCCCTGACGGAGCGTTTCGGTCTGGTCCCAGACGCCGATGACGACAGCGAGTGCCACCACGAACGTGGCGGTGAGAAGTACCGTCGACGCGATGTCGCCGTAGAGCGGTTTGGTCCGCTCGCTGATCCACGACTGCACCCTCCGATAGGAAAGAAGAACCAACAACAGGAGCGTCGCCGCTCCGACGGTCACCGCGACCTTGAGCTCCGTCGTCTCGACGGATCGAGCCAGCCAATCGAGCCCCGCCAGCACCTCAGACATGGGATATCTCGTCTTTCAGCCTGTCGTTCGCGCAGCTTTGAGTATCCGTCGGTCGGTGCTTCTCGGGAAAGCCGAGGCCATTTGTCGACACGTCTGGAATCCGTTCTCGACGGCCTCTAGGTCAGTTCGATCCGTCGGGCGAGTCGACGGTGAGTGCGAGCTGTGTCAGTTCGGCAAACGCCGCGGGCGACATCGCGTCGGGTCGCTTTCGGAGGACCGCTTCGTCGGTCGCTTCGACGACCGCTTCCGGATCGGAGAGTCCCGAGATGTGTGCCGTATTCCGAATGCCGTTGCGGATCGTCTTGCGCCGCTGGGTGAACAGCGCCTTGACGAATCGAAAGAAAAAGTCCTCGTCGTCGACCTCGTAGTCCGGTTCGGCGGGAACGGCGCGGATCACCGCGCTCTGGACCGCCGGCTGCGGGGAAAACGCCTGTCGAGGGACCGTCTCGACGAGTTCGACGTCGGCATAGTGCTGGGTCGACACCGAGAGTCGACCGTACTCGGACGTTCCGGGTTCTGCGACCATTCGTTCGGCGAACTCCCGTTGGAACATCAACACCAGCGGACGCTGTTCGGGGAGCAGTCGGAACGTAATCTCGCTCGAGACGCCGTAAGGAAGGTTCGACACCGAAGCGCTGAACTCGGGAAGAGCGACCTCGAGAGCGTCGCCTTCGATCACCGTCAACCGGCCGGCGTCGATCTGCTCAGCGAACTCCTCGCGTAAGAACGCAGCCAGGTCGGGATCGCGCTCGACGACGGTTACCCCTCCGTCGACGGATCGGTCCCCCTCGTCGCGATCGGCTCCGGTCCCACCGTCGCCGGCCGCCGCGAGCAAGCGATCCGTCAGCGCTCCCGTCCCGCCGCCGATCTCGAGGACGTGTGACGTGTCGGCGTCGATATCGGTCAGATAGGTCGGTAAGCGATCGAGCACGCGATCGTCGACCAGAAAGTGCTGGTCGCGGTCCGGATTGCCACGAACGCCCGCCCTGGCGATCAGCGCGTCAGGATCTCTCGGTTTCATTACCGGGGGTTCGGAAGCGACGGGTGTAAACGCACCGTCTCGTGGCTGGAGGATCGCACCGCGACGGCCGTGCGTGATCTGCACCCGTCGCCTACTCGAACTCACTGCGGTAACTTCACAGCGGTTTTTCGATGACGTATCCCCACCGTTCGTACTCTCGGTCCTCGTAGTACTGGTGGACGTCCGCCTTCTCGAGTGGGGATGCCAGTGCAACGTACTCACAGTCGTTGTCCGCCGCCCACTCCTCGACGAACTCGATAAGTGCGCTCCCGTGTCCCTCGCCCCGTCGAGGTTCGTCCACGACGAGGTCGTAGAGCCAGGCGTGGCAAGCGTGATGGAGAACGTCGCGAACGAGGACGCCCGCGACGCCGACGAGTTCGTCGTCTTCGAACCGGCCGAACAGGTGGTAATCGTCGTTCTCCGTCCACTCGAGGATATCCTCCGGATCGGCGTCGCTCCAGAGCTGTCGGAGGATCGCCACCGCAGCATCGCGCTCGGATTCGTCCGCAAGCGTTCGAATCGTCATGAAGCGACGTGGACGCCGACGACACAAATACGTTGTCGGGGTGTGGCAGTCGTTCGCAAAAAGCGCAGTAGTGGCTACTGGGTTCGGTCCTGTTCTTCGCGGCGACCGACGAACGTCTGGTACTTCAGATCGTCGTCGCGCAGTTCCTCGAGAATGCGCTCGACGAGGATATCGTCGGGATCGTGCAGCCCGGAGACTCGCTCCGTGAGTTCCTCGAAGCTTTCGAAGGGTTTTCGCTTTCGTTCGTCGAGGATACCGTTTCGAAGCTTCTTGCCGATCCCGGGCAACAAATTCAGCTGGTGAAGGCGCAACGTAATCGGCTGAGCGTCGTTATAGAAGTCGACGAATCGTTCTTCGTCCTCCTCGACGATATCCTGGACGACGTACTCGAGTTCCGTCTGTGCTCCGGAGGACAGGTCGTCGTACTCGACTCGGTGTGACTCGGTGACGATGTCGCGCTCGTCGGCCGGCTCGACGACGACTTCGCTACCGATCGTGAGGCGTTCGTCCTCGTCGAAGGCGACCTGATAGAGCTGAAAGTCGTCGATACCGAGAGCGTACCCTGCCGGGGACTTTTCGTACTGCGGTCGTCCGTCGTCCGACAGACCATGTGCAAGGTAATCCAATACGACCGCGCGCCGAACGTCCATCCCGTCGCTGTCGGCTTCGCTCATTGTCAGCCGATACGGCGACGGCACACTTAAAGAGTTGGCTCGATTTCAGGCGTACCGCGCGACGGCGTTGAGTATGTCGTCGAGTTCGTCCCCCGACAGCGAGTACCGCTGCTGTGCGTAGACCGATCGAAGCTCGTCTCGGTTTCTCGGGAGCAGGTTCGCGATCTTGTAGGCGGTCGGCTCGTCGACTTTCTCGAGTTCGCGGAGGTCCTCGACGAGCTGTTGGGCCTCCTCGGGCTCGAGATGGGTGAACCGGTTGACGTGCTCGATCGCTCGTGCAAGCTCGTAGGGGAGCTCGCGGTCCTCGTCCAGTGCGCGCTCGGATTCGATGTCGGCGAGAAGTTCCTTCGTTTCCGACACCGTAAGGAACTCCTCGTCGACGATCTCTTTGAAGATCGTCATTCAGTATACTCTCCGTCTCAGACGCGGTCTTCCGACCGGTCCTGTGCGCGCAGGTGGGCTGCTGTGACGATCAGGGTCTTTTCCTTACCGCCGTCGGTGATCTGAACCTTGAACGCGTTCCCCTGTTTGCCGACGACTTCGCCGGTCTGGCCGTCGAAGCGCGGGTGGTATCGGCCCTTGTGGACGCTCGGGTCGATCTTCAGGTGAACCATCTCACCGGTTTCGTACTGCTGAATCGCACGCTGTGGTGGGGACGTTCCCCGATCTCGAGGATCGTTCGATAGCTTGTTCCGCGTTCCCTGACGAGGGCCACTGGAGTTGGGCATAGTCGTACGACCCTCTTACTTGGTGATGGTTATAAAACGCACGTTCCGCGCTCGCCGGCCACGTTACTCTACGTCGGCCGGACGAACCGGTTCGTACTCCGGGAAAACGACTCCGACGGAACGGAATTCTCATCGGCCTCGAGCGATAACCCCTCACCAATGCGTCTCGAACTCCGCGTCTGTCAGCACTGTCTCGACGGCGACCACGCAGGCCATCACAAATCGACGTTGTTGCAGGACATGGTCAACTGCGCTGAGCGAATCGAGGAGTACAAACACGTTCTCGATCTCGATGCGGTCCACATTCGGACGGTTCGAGACGACGAGCCTGGCAAGCCGGAGGCGCTTCCCGTCGTCTCCGCGACGATCCAAAACGATCAGATCGTCCTGAACGATACGCAACTCGTCGCGGAAGGACAGGACGGACACATGCTCCTCTATGCCCATCCGGACGACATCCTGACGGTGCTCGCCGGCAACGTCGACGAGATCAGCAAGGCGGTCAACGAAGACGTGACCGTCGAGCTGTCGGATCCGGGCGCGAAGATCGTCTCTCAGGCGAATCTCGGGGCAAACCGCGACCGGTAGCGTCTCGAGGTTCCATCACTCACAGAGTTCGACGCGTCCCGTTCGACGTGTGTTCGAACGGTTCGAAATCGGCAGTCACTCTAGGGCGTCCGCTCCCGCGAGGCTCCAAATCGATAGCGCGAAAAACGAATCAGCGATGTAGCGTCGGCGCTAGATGCGGCCGACGTTCTCGACGCCGACACTTTCGACGCCGTCGACTTCGGTGAAGTTCTCTTCGACGGTCTCCGTTCCACCCGAGCCGTCCGGGACGATCACGGTGGGATAGAGCGCAACGAGGCCGAAAGCGACTTCTTCGCGTTCGACGCCGTTGATCTTTGCACCCTCGGGGAGAGAGCTCTCGAGACGCTCCTGGAGCACATCGAGGTCGATTTCGGGACTATTCGGCATTACCTTGATTTTGGCGGCTACTTTTCCCATCGTAGAGATCAGGGTCCGGTGAACCCACACTTGGAGCACTCGTAGAGGTTGCTTTGCTTTCGGCACTTGGCACAGCGGTATATCTGGGCACCACAGTCCGGGCACTTGAACGCGGCTGCGTTCGTCCCAGCGATGTTGATCCCACAGGAAACGCAGGACCGAATCTCGCGGTCGTCCGTCGTACTCATACCCACCTCTTCCCGCTCGCTGTTTTTAACCGTTGTCTTTCGGCGGTTCGGTGATGACCGTTCGGGGATCCGACGACCGGGATCGATGTGATCGGTAGCCGAGTCACTGGTAGGGGTATTTTCCGAGTCAGAGAACGCAGTTATAGTTCTTTATTAGCTGAGCAAATAATTCGAGTACGGCCTGCTGCCGGTGGTAGTGCCCGATCGCCGGACTGGCCGTGCCTCTGACACTTTCTCGGTTACAGCGCAGTCTCAACATTCAAAACCGACCGAGCCGTACACTCTGTGAATGCGCCTCGACGACTATATCGAGGAACTCGAACCCGACGAGGAGGCCGAGCGTCGCCGCCTCGCAAAGGAAAAATCCTACGCGATCACGGACCATCTCGAGGACGTCAGAACTCGATTCGACGACGCACTGAGCGGCGACACGCTCGTTGGCTCCACCGCGCCGTCGATCTTCGTCGGACGTTCGAACTACCCCGATATTCCCGTCGGGTTGCTCTCTCCGGTCGGGGACGAGGACGCTGCCGAGGAGTACGTCACCGACGGAAACTGGTACCGACAGGGGTACGCCATCGACGACGTGCTCCAGCGTCGAACCGGCCTCCTCAACTCGAGCAAGCGCGCGAACGTCGATTCACCCAGCATCGCGAGTCGGTTGACACCGTCCGTTCACGACGCGTGGGACGGGTTCGTCGGCGTTCAACGCGAGGTCGCGATCGCAGGACGGCCGGTCGACCTGGAGATCGGGCTCGACGGGACGCCGGATATCGGACTGGACGCGGGAGCCGACGTCGCGACGCCGCGCGGACCGCGCGCCAGTGCCAGAAACGCCGAACTCCGAGAGAACCCGTACGTTCCGACGCAGGTCAAAAAGACCCTTGAGGATGACGACTGGCAGGCACAGGGGGCGATGACCTACCTCTACCGGCGCGGCTTCGACGTCTACGAGATCAATTCGATCCTCTCTGCGGGCGCACTCGGCGAGGCGAAACAGCGTCGACTCGTTCCCACCCGGTGGTCGATCACGGCGGTCGACGACACCGTCGGTCAGTTTTTGCGCGGGCGAATCCGAAACGAGCCGAGTATCGACGAGGTACAGGTCTGGGCAAACGAGTACGTCGGAAACCGGTACTGGATCGTCCTCGCGCCCGGTCGCTGGGAGTTCGAACTCGTCGAGATGAAAGCACCGGGGAGCATCTGGAATCCCGATCCCCACGACGAGGTCTGGATGGCGAGCGCAAGCGAGGGCTACGAGGGGCGCTCGGGTTACGTCGAGGAAACGGCGGGAGCGTACTACGCCGCCCGGCTGGGCGTTCTCGAACACCTCGAGTCGATCGGCAGACAGGCGAAGTGTCTCGTCCTCCGGGAGGTGTCCGACGATTACTGGGCACCCGTCGGCGTCTGGCAGGTGCGCGAGAGCGTCCGAAACGCCTTCGACGGTCCACCGGGTGGCGCACGCGGGCTGACCGACGGAGAGCGATCGGCGCTCGCGGGCGAACACGGACGCGCCGAAACGTTCCACGACGCCGTCACAGCAGTCGCGACCCAGCTGCCGGTTTCGTTCGAGCGTCTCAAGCGCAAGTCAGAGCTGGCCGCGGGACTCCAGTCGAGTCTCGACGCCTTCGGACGGTCGTCGTGAGCGCGCCGGAACTGGCCGATCAAATCCGTCTCGGAGGAGTACTCGAGCGGGCGCGTATTCGAGGGAACTCCTTTTGTAGACCGAGAACCGAGCGAACGTATGCCACTGCCCGGGGACGTTATCACGATTCTCGCCGCGTTGTTCCTGTTGTTCGGCATTCCGGCTATTCTGTTCTCGCTGATTTTCCTTTACACCGGATACATCCGATACGACGCGAATCGATATCTCGAGCAACTCGAGACGGAACAGGGTGAAAAGTCAGTCGAATCCGGAGGGGCGACGGAGACCGACAGGACGAGGATCGAGAGCGAGTCACAGCGGGACGCCGAAAACTGACGACGGGACGTCTTATCCTCCCGTCGTCGGTGACTCCGGCTCCGACTCAGGAAGTGATCCGACGGTGGAGGCCGCCGATCGGTCGCCGTCTCCAGTGACGGTTGTGGTCCGGCTGAACACGGTGATTCCGGCCTTGAACACCGCAAGCAGGACGGGACCGAGAAACAGCCCCATAATTCCGAGCAAGTAGATCCCGCCGATGACGCCGATAATGACGACCGCCGGGTGGAGACCGGAGCCGCGGTCGACGAAGTACGCGCGCAGATAGTTGTCGATCAGCGAGAGGACGGTGACGCCGTAGAGCAACAGCGCGACGGCTGGAACCGGTCCGCTGACGAGCGCGAGATACCCAACTGCGGGTCCCCAGACGAGCCAGACGCCGGCCGCCGGCAAGAATGCGACGACGATCATGACGACAGTCCAGAAGGCGACGTTCGGAACGCCGAGTAGATAGAGGCCGAACCCGCCGAGTACCCCTTCGACGACCGCGACGAGTACGTGGCTCTTGATCACCGCCCAGGTAACGACGTCGATCTCCGAAAACAGCTCCGACCGGACCTCCTCCTCGAGCGGAATCACGTCGGTCAGCCAGGCGATAAACGTCCGGCCGTCCGCGAGCAAGTAGTACAGCAAGAAGACGAAGACGATCAACCCGAGCCCCATCTCGATGCTCGTGTTGACGAGACCGACGAGCTCGAATAACGCGACCTCGATCGCATTCGACAGCGAGGAGTCGATCTCGGCGAGGAGGGCCGATTCGATCGAGTGGACGTATTCCTCATCGAGACCGAGGTCGTCCCGTGCGATCGTCCGGACGCGCTCGATCAGGCTCGCGCCGTCGACGTCACGGAGAAACGAGGCGGCGGTCTGGAGAACGATCAGGGAGACGAGCAAGAACGGAACGACGATCCCGACGACGGCCACCGCCGTAAGCAAGAGCGCCGAGATCCGAGAGCCGACCCGGCGCTCGAGCCGTGCGTGGACGGGATGCAGGACGAACGCGAGGAACGCAGCGGCCATCACGTACTGTAACAGCGGAACGATCATGAGCGCCGCAATCGCTCCGAGCGCGAGAAGCAAGACGACGAAGAAAGTCGTTCGAACGTTCATATCCCGTGGTGCGGGCACTGGGACCTAAACGTTGACATTTCTTTTCGGACGGACGACCGCGGTGCTCTATTCGCCCGTATCAACGGTGTCCAGGCGTTCGAACGCCTCAGCCGTCAGATCTCCGGTTGTGTCGACGATCTCGTCCCAGACGTCGTTGTCGGGTGCGATACCGACCAGACGTGCAATCTTCATAATCGAGACGTGATACACGCGCTGTTTGCCGGGTTCTTCCTCCCAGATAATCACGTTGCACGGAAAGAGTCCACCCATGCGCATCGTCTCCTCGAGCGTCCGATCCGCGATCTCGGGATTACAGGCACCGAGAACGTAGTAGGGGTCGCGGTCGGCATCGACTTTCTCGTTCAACAGCTCGGACGGCGAGAACTCGACGGGGATTCCGAAACCGGTTTCCTCACAGACCTCGCGCACGTGTTCGATCGCGTCCTCGTGAGCCATCTCGAGGACGGCCTGTTTCTCACCGATATCGTCGGGATCGATCTCGGACGGATCGATCGGAAGGGACGTACCCATACGCACGGCTTCGTCCTCGATTGACTAAAACGAACCTACAGTGTGGCTTCGAGAACGAAGCCGGGGATTACTCGTAGGGGTTTTCGACGATGACGGTTTCACCGCGACCGGGGCCGACGCCGACGGCGTAGACCGGTGCGCCGAGTTCGTCCGAGATGTACTCGAGGTAGGTACGCGCGTTCTCGGGAATGGCATCGTAGCCCTCGGCGGCGACGGTTTCCCAGTCGACGTCCGACCAGCCTTCGAAGGACCTGAACATCGCCTCACACCGGCCCCACTTTTCGGTGGTGGCTGGCATCGTCAGCCGCTCCTGTCCGTCGTACTCGTAGGCGTGACCGACCTGTATCTCCTCGAGACCGGCGAGGACGTCGATGTGGTTGATCGCGAGCCCGGTAAAGCCGTTCGCGCGGGCGGCGTGGCGAAGCATGGGCATATCGAGCCAGCCCACGCGTCGCGGGCGGCCCGTGACGGTGCCGTACTCCCCACCCTCGTCGCGGATGTACGTCGCGAGTTCCTCGTCACTTTCCTCGGTCGCACTCGAGTCGTACTCGGGCGTCTGGCCTTCGACACCGCCGAGTTCCGTCGGGAGCGGTCCCGTTCCGACCCGCGAGAGGTATGCCTTGACGATGCCGATGACCTCTCCCTGGCCGACGACTGTCGGACCGAGTCCGGTCCCGACGGTCGCACCGCCCGCAGTCGGGTTCGAGGAGGTGACGTACGGATACACCCCGTGGTCGATGTCGAGGGAGGTTCCCTGTGCACCTTCGAGCATGACGTTGTCGCCGGCGTCGATGCGCTCCTGGAGGAACGTCCCACAGTCGACCGCCATCTCTTCTTCCTCGAGTCGCTCGCCGTACTCGCGGTAGGCTTCGTAGATGGCGTCGATGTCGAACGCGTCTCCGGTTTCCGTTCCGAAGACGTCCTCCGCGAGAGATTTCTTCTGTGGGACGACGTACTCGAGACGCTCGCGAAGGATTTCTGGATCGAGCAGGTCGCCAATCCGGACGCCGCGGCGGCCCGCTTTGTCCTCGTAGGTCGGTCCGATGCCACGACCGGTCGTTCCGGCGGCGAGGTCTTCTTTTTCGTCCTCTTCGATTCCGTCGAGTGCACGATGATACGGGAGAATAACGTGGGCTCGCTCTGCGACCCGAACGTCGGGATCGAGTCCGCGCTCGCGGAGCGTATCGATCTCGTCGAACAGCGTCTCGGGGTTGACGACGCAGCCGTTTCCGAGCACGCCGATTTTCCCCTGAACAGCACCCGAGGGAACGAGCGACAGTTTGTACTCTTCGTCGCCGTGGACGACGGTGTGTCCTGCGTTGTCGCCGCCCTGATACCGGGCGACCACATCAGCGGCATCGCCATAGAGGTCGACGACACCGCCCTTGCCTTCGTCGCCGAGTTGCGACCCGACGATTGTGACGGTCATAACAGCGGCGGATTCTTTCCGGGCCGATAAACCGATTACGGTCTGAGCGGGAGACCCGCACGAGAATATGCACGGACCTGCACACTTCGCCTCGAACCGACGAACTCGCGATATCCACGGTTCGTGATCGAACGACTCGAACGGAAACGTTAACTACTGGCAAGAACGAGACTTCCGGTAGAAGCGGTCTTCTCAATCTTCGAGAGTAACTTTTAAAAGGCCCAAAGACAAGTTAACAAATGCCATGATAGACCGGCTAGAGAAGGAAGTCGATATGCTGGAACGACATCTCCAGGTCCTGCGGATGGTTATCGAAAACGAACCGATCGGGATCGTAAAGATGTCGAACGAGACTGGATACCCCCATCACAAAGTTCGATACTCGCTTCGCGTTCTCGAAGAGGAAAACCTCATCGAGCCCTCCAGTCAGGGAGCGATCAAGACCGAACGCACTGCCGAGTTCGTCGACGAGCTCGACGGAAAAATCGATGACATCATCGACAAATTAGAGGGAATGAAGATCGAAGACGTCGCGGAAATCGAAGGATAGAACTCGTATACCGGCCAGGTGCTGTGTCGTATCGGAACGCTTTGGATGTGATACAGTGACACTGCGTGGAATAATACCGCTTTTCCTCCACGCGTGATCGGTATTCGACGCGTAAGCCGTTCGAGAGCGCAAGCGAGAGAGCGATCGGTCCTGGTCGGTGATTGCTGTCGGTTTCGAATTTCAGGAATCTAACGCCACCGGCGACAACGCACCTTAGAGTTCTGGGACGTTCATGTGGAATCCCTCGGAACGGGACTCGACGAGACAGAGGTGATAGCCCTGCTTTCGAGAGAGGTTGACGAAACTCCGTTTCGAGCCACGGCTCAGGAGGCCGCCGCTGGTCGCTTGTTCGGTCACCTCGAGCGCGCCCGGCTCGAAGTAACTCGAGGTGACGACCATCGCCGCGGCCAGGTCGGGATAGTTGGCTTTGACTGCCGACGCGGCCGCTTCCATCTCCTCGAGCATCTCCCGCGTCGCGGGTTCGCGCGAGTCGTTCAAGTTCACCAGGACGAGCGGGTTCCCCATCTTGTCGTAGGCGACGACGTCGAACTCGATCTGATCTGGAACGTGTTCGGTGTCGTCGTCTTCGAGGGAGATGGACGCGTGCAGTTCCGCCCGGTCGATCCGCGGAAGCGCGTCGTAGAGGTCGGCAAGCCCGTCTGCGTGACCGGTGTCACGGATTTCGAAGAGAAGGACGTCGGTGAGCCAGTCGACGAACCGGTACTCCATCGACGACGTGAGAAACTCCTCGTAGGACTGGCCGGTGACGGCGACGTCCGTGGCGTCGAACTCGGTGTGGTGTTCGATTCGTAAGTTCGATGCGACGTCGCTCGGCGTCGCGTTACCCTGGTGGGCCCGCTCAAGCGTCGGCTTGCTCTTCGAGACGTAGCGAACGAACAGGTTCGTTCCGGAGAGTGCCTGCTGTGGAGGTAGCTGCGTCGAGGCGTCCGAGACGCCCGAGTGATCCGTTCCATCCGCTTGGCGAATTCGTTGGAGCTCCGCCTCGAGTTCGTCGATACGCGACTGATAGCGCTCGACGGTCGCGGACAACTCCCGGTTCTCCGCCCGAAGTCGATCGCGCTCGGTTTCGAGTTCGTCTAGACTCGTCTCGAGTTCCGATCGACGTTGCTCGAGGGCCTCGATCCGCTCGGCTCGCGGATCAGACGCTCCCTCGGAATCAGACTGACTTTCCCGTGGAGTTTCGGTCCGCTGGATACCGGCCGTCCCCGTTTCGTTCGGGTGGGATCCGTTCGTTCGTGCGGCCCCAGACGAACTGGCGTCGCGCCCGCTCGAGTCCGAACGTTGAGTATCTGATCCCCCCTCCGAATCCGGTTCGGTCGCCCGCGAGGTGGCGGTCGGATGAGTCGGACGAGAGCGACCGTTCGACGAGCGGCGGGAACGATCGGCTCGACCAGGGGGTTCGGTCGCTCCACCGGCGTCCGAAGATCCCACCGAATCGGTGTTGTCCGGATCGATAGAGGGAATGCTGCGGGTCGATCGCCACTGCGCTTCTTCCTCGAGCCGTTCCGTGAGAACGGCCTCCTCCTCGTCCGACTCGGGTTCGGACCCGGACGCATCCTCGGTGTCAGTCGTCTCCGATGACGATTCCGGTTCCGAATCCGATGGCGGACCGTCGTCGCGCGAACTGTTGGGTTCGGTGTCCAGTCCGGATTCCGACCGGTCGCTCGCACCGTCCGACGATTCGACCTCGGTTTCGGTCCAGGAAATATCGCTCCTTTCGAGCGCCTGAGCTTTCGCCTCGACTTCGTCGGGGGCGAGTCCCGACCCCCTTTCGGCGGTCTCCTGCTCGCGGTCTGCGGCGTCGACGCCGTTCTCACCGGTCTCCGGTTCCTCGTCCGTCTCGGTGGCTGGTTGCGATCGTTCGTCGGACGGCTCAGTCGACTCCGCTGACGTCCGATCGGCGGCCGCAATCCCGTTCGTCTCCTCGTCGTCTTCGGTCGAAGCGTCGAGACTACGGGGTGGTTCATCGGTCGTGATTTCGCCCGTCTCTCGATCCCTCGAGTCCGTCTCGTCGAGTCCAGGGACCTCGAGGCCGTCGAGCGACGACTCCGCCGAGTCGCCACCGGTTTCCGTCTCCTCGGTCGACGGTTCGTCCGTCTCGGCCGAACGTGAGTCGCCCGAGGAGACGGAAGCCGAGTCGGACGAGCCGGCTGTCGAGTCGGGTTCTGCGTCGGTCGGTTCCGGAACGTCGGTAACCTCGATGTCGACATCGATCACCCGATAGATTCCGACTTCCTCGTTCGCTCGCTCGAAGGCCTCGTCGCCGGTGACGAGTCGTTCGGCGTTACCGATGTAGGCCGCTGCCATCCGGCGACCGCCGTAGTAGACGGCGTAGTAATCGCCGCTGAGAACGTTCTCGCTCAGGTCGATGTAGCCGGTAAACGAGCCGTCCTGAAGGGTGCCGTCGACTTCCGCGAGCGGGGTCTCGTTCGTGTAGTAGCTGGCGCGGGTATCGCCGCCGCGTTCGTCCATCGCACAGAGAAGTGGAAGCGATGAATGGGGCGCTTGATAGACGGTACCCGAGCCGCCGTCGAAGTCATCGATGTCGCCGTCGAAAATGCCGACAATGCGGCCGTTGAGCATGAACAGCCACGCCCCGGCTCCGGAGATAGCGCCCGAAAAACCACGATCAGCGAGATCAGAGAGGCCGCGGTAGCCGTCGCTGAACGGGCGAGAGTCCCATTGCTCGACGCGCTTTTTCGTGCGCGAGTGCATAGTTTAACAAGCGGGATACAGAACAAATACGTTTCGCCTAGATCTTCGACTCGGCGTCCTCGGCAAGTTCTTTCATTCGCTTGCCAATTCTGCCGGCGCTCGAGAACTCGTCTTCGGTCATCGCAGTCGCGAGCGAGTTGCCGAGGACGAATACGGCGTGTTTGTGTTCGCTTTTCGATTTATGTACGTGTGATGGATCGACATCGAGTTGATGGTACTCGTCGAAGAGGCCGTCGTCGACTTCCTCGCGCTCCGAGAAGTATTCCATGATGACGACGAGTTCTTCGTGGAGCTCGAGAAGTTCGTCCTTGTGCATGGACGCGTGTACGAACGGTCTCGGCTTAAGGGTTGTGTGCGCACCGATCGCAAAACCGTCGTAGACGTCGTGTAGAGGGGTATAAATCACCACCCGCGTTCGTGTCGGTCGCGGTCCGAAACTGTGCCGGCCGCCGGTCCGGCAAGGAGTGGCAAGTCGATGGAACGCTCAGTCCGATGGAGTCGCCGCACCCTTCCCTCGCTGGCCAGCGGGGAACCAGGCGAGTTCGTGGTCTGCAGTAACGCGAACGGCGACGCGTTCGTCGAGGTCGATCCGGTCGGAGTGGTTGTGCATGCACTCGATCGTCTCGTTCGAATCGAGTTCGACCCGGTAGAGGACCGTCGGGCCGAGGTACCGACGGTAGACGACGCGACCGTTGGCCTGAGACTCGTCGGCCGGAAACGCGGTCACGTCGTCCGGTCGAACGAGGAGGTCGAGGTCGGTCCCGTCGTACTGATGGGCGAGACCGTTGACGTCGTCGCGAAGAACGCGTCCGAGGGCGGTGTCGACGTGATCGCCACGAACCTCTCCCGAGAGAAAGCTCGCGTGACCGAGGAAGCCGGCCACGAAGCGCGATTTCGGCTCTTGAAAAACCCGTTCCGGCGTTCCGATCTGTTCGATGTTGCCGTCGTTCATGACGGCGACCCGATCGGAGATCGACAGCGCTTCCTCTTGATCGTGCGTCACCGAGATCGCGGTGACTTCGGTCTCCTTGATGATTCGACGAACCTCCTCGCGCATTTCGACGCGGAGATCGACGTCGAGATTCGAGAACGGCTCGTCGAGCAACAGCATCTCGGGTTCGGGGGCGATCGATCGTGCGAGGGCAATTCGCTGCTGTTGGCCCCCCGAAAGCTCTTCGGGATAATGGCCGCCGTGGCTCTCGAGACCGACGAGTTCGAGCAACTCCTGGACGCGACTCTCGCGTTCTTGTTTCGTCCACTCCTGTAAGCCGAATGCGACGTTCTCACGCGCAGTGAGATGTGGGAAGAGGGCGAACTCCTGAAACACGACCCCAACCTCTCGCTCGTCCGGCGGCACGAACTGTCCGTCCCCGGCGACAGTCTCGTCCTCGAGTCGGATCTGTCCGCCGTTCGGATCCTCGAGGCCGGCGATCAATCGGAGCGTCGTCGTCTTTCCACAGCCAGATGGCCCGAGCAACGTGAGGATCTCACCATCGCGAACGGTGAGTGAGAGACTCGAGATGACGGTCTCCGAACCATAACGCTTCGCGACCGTGTCGAGTTCGAGAACGACGTCGTCGGTCGATAGCGTCGATTCTCGAGTCGGTTCGTCGGCCGTCGTCGTGAGTAGTCGTCCGTTCCCCATTCTCGACCTCCGGCGTCCGCCGGCGTTCATTTAGTTTAGGGGTGCCTAAATCACTTATAGTTGCCGGTACGGGCCAACCCGCTGGGAACGAACGCTACCTGACTTCCGCCGGAGCGCCGGTCGACCGGGTGTCGGTTTGAAGGCGAACGTCGTCAGAACCTCACAGCTCGACGCCGCTGGGGATCAGGCTGTGCTGGCGAAGCAGGCTCCCCTCGTCGTCGTAGACCAGGAAGGTACGTTTATCGTAGGTGACGAAGTGGTCTCCCTCGAGGCTAATGGTAACCTCGTACCTGCCACCGTCTTCGTCCGTCGCTTCGCCATAGCCTCGAGCGGCGCGGATGAACAGCAGGACGTCTTCGGCGTCCTCGTTGAGCTCGAGGATGAACTCTCCCGTGACCCGGTTGGTCACGCTGACGACGCCCGGGGCGTCGGTTCCGAACGGTTCCTGAAGCCGAAGAGCGACGTCCGTCTCGCTTGCATCCAGTATGTCGCCGTCGAGACCGGTAAGGCGCTCGCGAAGCATCGTCGATGGGCCCGTGAAGTCGATCGATACCGATGGTTTACTCGGTTCGGCGTCCGTTTCGACCCAGTCGACATTGCTAACGTCTAACGTGAAATGCTCGCGCCTCATTCCGTATCCCTCGGTTAGTACTCCCATCGTATGAACGTAACGCACGATCAGTGCGATCACTGATACGTCCGGGAGATTTCACCGACTGCAAGGAACGCAGACGGGGGTGCCGAGAGCGATCACCTCCTCCTTACATTCGGCGAGCAGCCAACCGATTTAAGACGAGGACGTTCGTGACCCCCTCCTGTACCGCGACACCGATCGAAACGACGTCGAGACGATCCTGAAAGGGACGGTCCGTGAGTACCTCGAGCGCTACGATTCGAACCTTGAGCCGGCGGAGTTCTACCGACTGCTCTACGTCATCCACCGCGGTTTCCGAGGGCGAGACGGCTACATACGGAACGCTGTTCTATTACGCGGCGCTCGTCGTGTGAGCGAACGGCGTCACGTCCACCGACCGCCAGTCGAACGCTTTTTGCGAACGCCGCGAGGATCTCAGACAATGGGCGACCGCCAGGACCGATCCGACGACCGCTCCCGGCGAGATACCGTGCGAGACACCTACGACCGCATCGCGAGCCACTTCGCCTCGACTCGAGAGTACGCCTGGCCCGAGGTCGAAGCCTTCGTCGACCAACAGACAGCCGTCGACGAGGGTATCGGACTCGATCTGGGCTGTGGAAACTGTCGACACGCCGAGTTGCTCGCGGCGCTCGATGGCGTCGGACCCGTCGTGGGTCTCGACGTTAGTCGCGGTTTGCTCGAGACGGGACGAAAGCGAGCACGCGAACGCGAGTTCGCCGTCGGACTGGTCCAGGGAGACGCCGCGACGCTGCCGCTGGTCGATGACTGCGTCGGAGTCGGAATCTACGTCGCGACCCTCCATCATCTGCCGACTCGCGAGAGTCGCCGGCGCAGTCTCGACGAACTCGCACGGGTGCTCGCCCCCGGCGGTCGCGCCCTCGTCAGCGCCTGGTCGACGGCTCACAGCTCCTTCGACGAAACGGAAGGCTTCGACACGACGATCGAGTGGACGCTTCCCGACGGCGAGACCGTCGATCGGTTCTACCACATCTACGCCCCCGATGAGTTCGAAGCCGATCTCCGAGCGAGCGACCTCGAATTGCTCGAGTGGGAGCTCTCGAGCGGGAACTGTTATGCGACGGTGGCCGGGGACGGTGGCGGCGGTGAAGTGGATGCGCAGTCGGTCGATTACTGACTCGAAATGAGAAGAGTCTTAACTTGGCCGCACCCAAACCCAGACACGGAGCGCGGATGGTCTAGTGGTAGGACCTGAGCCTTCCAAGCTCATGGCCCGGGTTCAAATCCCGGTCCGCGCATTACTGCGGCGAGCAATACTGCGAGCAGCAGGAATCGCCACCGGGATTTGAAGCACGCGAGTCGCAGCGCGAACGGAGTGAAGAAACCGAGAACATCGTCCTCGTACCCGAACCGTCAGCGAAACACCTCAATCCTCGGCAGCGCGTTTCCTACCGAGACCATCGACGCAAGCTCGTCGATCGAATGCTATCCGAGGGAAAAGATCCGAAGCGATCGAAATCGGCGACGAGGCGAAACACACCGACGATTGGACGGACGAGATGCCGGGAGTCGACCGCGTGATTTCGGTCGCGTTGACGATCGAGCAACCGCGGACGGCGGACTGGATCGCGGAGCAAGCGGCGGTATCACCGACGACGGCACGGAGTCACCTCGAGCGGTTGGTCGATCTGCATATCTTGAGTGCAGTCGAACAGCGAGGTGCGAAGACGTACTACCCCGATGCCGCGTACCAGCGGTTCAAAGAAGTATCACAGTTGATCGAGGAACACACTCGCAACGAGATCGAGACGATAGCGGTCACCGCAAAGGAGGATATCGAGGAACTCAGGGAAACGTACGATGTCGAGAGCCCGGACGAACTGCGGAAACTCGCGACGGCCGAAGACACCTCCTCGACGGAGGCACGAGAGTACTTCAAAAAGGCATCCGAGTGGGACTCGCACTTACACACGGTCTCGATAGCGGAGGAAGCGCTCGAGCGATACGAGAAATTCAGTGACCACTACCAACCGTCGGTGGATTCCGCTGTATAAATGTCTCTCGGCGCATTGCTGGCAGACGGCGGATCCGACCCGATCGGTCTCTCCGGTCGTCGTGGTCGGATCTTCGAACAGTTACGGATCAATCTGAACCACCATCCCGCGACTGAGACGGTTGTCGTCAGACCGACACGCGACCAGAAAGACCGGAAACTCGTCGCGCAGTTCGATACGCAGATATTGGTCGATGGACTGGCCGACGCGGACGAAGTCAGGCTCGAGATCAACTGGTGGACGCACCCGATCGGGACCGACGACCAGCTCAAATTCCACTGTATCGAGTCGTCGAGCTACGATTGCGGCTGGCACCGACAGCCGCATCCGGAGGAGTCGGACATCCCGTTCGACCACTTTCAGCAGCGAGCCTCGCCGGAGAGCGACTACCAATACTAGGGGGTCGACTTTCTGGAAGACACTCCCGTCGGACTACTGTGGGAAGTGACGCGAACACGACTTCCGAGGATTATCCGGGCTCGGTACGATCCTGATACGGAGTTTTGATAGTCGTCAGCTACTGCGTCGTGAATCTCCCAGTGGCGTTCCATGCCGCGTCTCCCGATGAACCGCAACATTCACTCACGAACCGTATCAGGTGTCATTCCACGAGTTCGTCGTCGGTCGGGGGTGTCATAGAACCGTCCCACTGTATTCATCCCCTTCTACAGCGAATACACTGATGAGTAGGTCTGCTTATTGACCGAACAACATAGAACAAATAACGGTTTGACCTTTGAGAAGACACTTACTTGTCTACAATGTCTTATGTGCTATGAACCGCCGTGAGGTCCTTGTTACGATGGGAATATCTCTCAGTACTCCTCTCGTCGGTTGCCTCCAAACTAGCAATATCGGAAGTGAAAACGAAGAACAGGGATACGAAGAGTGCTATTTCATCGAGATACAATATGAATGGTTCCCTCAAGACATCAAAGACGAAGTTGACATTGCACTTGAAGAAGGGAGTTATGAAACTGACACGTTACTGTTTGCTGAAGCTGTTGACGTTGAAGAGTCGCATCTGGTGGTAAACGACACTCCATACAAACCGGTCGTTGAGACTACAAACGAGACACAAGCTCTCGAACTCCACGAAGTGGACGTTATTCGGACGCCCGATCCGAGAATCATCCGCGTCCGAAACGACGGCGACCGCAAACATGAGGTGCATGTGGAATTAACAAATGGAGAATCGTTCGTTGATGAAACCATCACTCTGGAGTCGGGAGAAGAAACCGAACTCGAAGCAACCGACAGGTTCGGCACGTACAACCTCTCCGCTCGAACGCTTACCGGGCACGGTACTGAAGAACACGGCTACCGGTACTCAATTAGTGATTCGACTCGACACGCATACGTCACGGTAGCTGAAGAAGAGGTACGGGTCAGTCATACCGAGTCCGACCTTGAACCATGTTCGTGGGATGTCACAGGGTCCGACTTTCCCAACTAATACCTAATATTCGATGCTATCACAGGTGACATTTTGATTGGACTTCCTGTTCAGTATATGCCTTGTACTTACCGAATCTGTTGATAAGGTAGCAAAGGTATTCGAACCGTTCTATGACACCTTCGAGTCGCAGTGTGAACGGAGTGAGCGACCGTCTCGCCCCTTGCTATGTTTCCTCGAGTGCGTAGAGGTGGCCGTCTTCGCTGCCGACGTAGACGGTATCGTCGACAACGGCGGGCGAACTCGCGACGCCGCCGTCGGTCGAAAACCGCCATCTAGTTTCGCCGTCGACCGCCGAGAGCGCGTAGACGTGGCTGTCTTCGTTTCCGACGTAGAGGGTGTCACCGACGACGGCCGGACTGCTTCGGATCTGCTGGAACCCACTGCTCGACCAGTAGTGAGTCGCGGGATCGTCCGGTCCCTCACCCTCGGTTTCCGCGCTCTCCGGCGAGAGCGCGTAGATCCTGCTGTCGAAACCTCCGACGTAGACGACGTTCTCGAGGACGGCGGGACTGGCCGTTACTGATCCCTCGGTGAGGAACGTCCAGCGGATTTCGCCCGAGTCGGCGTCGATGGCGTAGACGTGGTCGTCGTTGCTACCGACGTAGACGACGCCGTCGGCAACGGCCGGTCTGCTCTGAATCCAGTCACCCGTCTGGACCGCCCAACGCTGTTCGTCTAGCTCGCGGTCGATCGCGTACAGGGACTGGTCCCCGCTTCCGACGAAAACGGCGTCCTCGGTGACGGCGGGTGCGCGCTGTATCGACCCGTCGGTTTCGAACTCGCCCAGTTCCTCTCCGTCGTCGGCCGAAAGCGCGTACAGAACGGTGTCCGTGCTGCCGACGTAGACCGTGCCATCGACGACAGTCGGGCTGCCGGCGATCATGCCGCCGGCTCGAAATTGCCAGACCTCCTCGCCGTCGTCGGCCGAAAGCGCAGAGAGAGTGCCGTCCTGGCTGCCGACATAGACCGTGCCATCGACGACTGCCGGACTACTCGTGACGGAGTCACCGGTCGTGACGCGCCACTCCTCGTCACCGTCGTCGGTCGAAACCGCGTACACCGTTCCGCCGTTGGTGCCGACGAACGCGGTTCCATCGACGACTGCGGGGCTACTGTAGACGGGGTCCTCGGTCGGAAACGACCAGCGGGCCTCGACGCCGCCCGTTGGCCCCTGTCCGGGTGCCCGGCCGGTGTTCGCGGCGTCGAACTGAAACGTCGGCCAGTCCTCGCTGGCGTCCGGATCGCCTGGATCGACGTCGACCTCGACATCGTCCGATCCGTCTCCGTTCGAACCACCGAGACAACCGGCCAGACCGACGGCGCACGCCGTTGTGGCTCCGCGAAGGAAGCCGCGTCGATCGCGTACAGGTCTCATTTCGGTTACAACAGTCTCCGCAGTAGAGCCATATAGGCTTCCTGTTGTCCTACGGCGTCGCCGGCCGGTGGCGCTAGCGCGACCGGGCGACGACCGCAAGGTGATCCGCGTGGTACGGCTCGAGTCGTCGACGCTCGAGAATCTCGTATCCCTCATCGAGCTCCGTTTCGACGTCCGTAAAGACGTCCTCGGGATCGCGAGTCACGTCCTCGCTGCGAGCTTTGACGGCGAGCAGCAGTCTGCCGTCGTCCGCGAGGAATCGTCGATTCTCGAGGGCGACGCGGGCCTGCCCACGGGTCGCGACGTCCTGAACGATCGCGTCAACGTCTGCTTCGACGACGTGTGCGTACGTCGCCGGCTTGCGGGCGTCCGCGAGCAGTGGAAAGAGCCGCGGTCGAGACGCCGCGGCATCGAGTAAGTCCCTGGCCGGACGGGCGGCGAACTCGACGGCGTACGTCGGGCCGGCGAAGTCCGCGACGTGACTCACCGTCGTCCCGCTCGCAGCACCCAGATAGAGCACCGTTTCGTCGCCTCGAAGCCCCGTCTCCATTCCGAGTTCGAACATCGCTCCAAGTTTGGATCGGTCGGGATTCCAGGCGCGCCACTCGCCATCGGTCGGCTCGCCGTAGACCGCCTCGCCACGGGTAGCGAGTCGATCCGATCCGTCGAACGTCCGTCGTTCGACCCCCTCGGGAAGCGTCGGTTCACTCATCACCATCACCGCCGTTCGCATCAGCGTCCGCGGTGCGTGCCTGTATCGCTTCGATCCGTTCGTTTAGTTCCGCCTCGAGGTCGGGCCTTGGCTCGCCCGAATAGTGATCGACGCGGGCCGCGATAGCGAGCTTTCCGGCGAGCGCGCGTGCTGCTGACCCTCGGTGGTCCGGGTGAGTTCCCCGGACTGCGTCGTGGACGTAGATGATCCCGTGTTTGGGCGAGGGAGCGTGTCCCCGGAGATGAGCGAACAGGGCGTCTTCCGCGCCGAGAACCTGTATCGTCCCGCTCGGTTTTTTCGCGAGGGGTTCGAGGCCGCCGGCGAGCGAGATCAGTCGGGCCGCGAGCACCGGACCGGCCAGGGTAGCGAGGTTCGGTGCGACGACGGGGGTTCGTCGTTCGACGAACCGACGGAGGTCTTCGGCTTCGTCAGCGAGGTCGGTTACGCGGGCCGCGAGCGAGTGAATCGGTCGTTCGTCGGGACCGAAATCCGGCGAAGGAACGGTATCGGTACTATTTCTACCCGATCGATCCACGAGCGTTCGTGCATACTCGACGCCCGTTCCCGACTCCGAATCGACGGATCCACCCCACTCCGCGAGGCGCTCTGCGAGTTCGTTCGCCGTCCGATCGCAGTCGTCCATCGCACGGACGGCGTGGACGAGCTGGCGGTCGTCGGCTGCCTCACGCTCGGTGACCGTCGCTCGAGTCGCCTCCGTCGTCGCGTTCTTGAGCGCGTCGTAGTACGCCGGTTCGTCGTCGACGAAGCCGGCTTCGACGGCCAGTGCGGGCCACTCACGGGGAGTGGATGTCTCGCCCTCACGTATCGCCGCGACTGCCGACTCGAGATCGGCGCGATCGGGGTCGACGTCGACGAACCATCCTGCGTCTGCGGATGGGCTCTCGTTCATGATTCACCGTAGCGGACGGCATCGTATATGCGTTCCCGAACGCGACGACCCCTCGAACCGGATCGAGAAGACTCATACGGACTGCTGTAAGTCATTTCCGGAGCGATCGGGGCCGTCCCGCGGTCGCTCCGGTAAACAGTTACAGCAATCCGTATCAGGGACGAAAATCACCGACCGAGGAGCCGGTCGCGGAGCGATCGAGACGTCGGTCGTTCAGCGAGCAGGACCGAACAGTCGACTTCGGTGACGACATCATAAGCGAGCGATCCCCTCAGCAGCCGCGAGAGGAGACCGCGTTCGGTCGCTCCGATGACGAGCAGCGTGTGATCGTTGGCCGCCGCTGCGATCGCGTCTTCGACGTTTCCGGAGGTGTCGATTCGGATCGCCGCGTCCGAGAGATCGTGATCGGTCGCCCATTCGGTGAGGAAGGCTTCGCCCGTATCTTCGTCTTCTTCGTCGTCGACGACGTGTAAGAGCGTGATCTCCGAGCCGGCCTGATCGCGGAGATACCGGGCGACCTCGGCGCTCAGGTCGGAGTCCGGCCCGCCGGCGGTCGGCACCAGCACGCGATCGGTCTGGAGCCCGCGGTCGTTGAGGACGAGAAAGTCACACGGCAGATCGTGGGTGAGTTCGTCGAGCGGCCGTTCCGCTCGTCCGGCGGACCACGGTCGGCCCGGCCCCCAGCCCATGACGACCGTGTCGGCCTCTTTTCGCCGTGCGACGTTGAACACTTCCTCGAACGATCGGTGCGAGACGACCGTTCGGATCTCGACGGGAACGTCGAGCGTCTCCGTGCTTTCACGGACCTGCGCCATCAGCGCCTGTGACTCGTCGTCGATGCGTCGAACGTGCTCGGAGCCTTCTTCCAGCGGTGTCTGGTCGGGCACTTCGACGATGTGGACGGCCTCGACGCGTCCGTCGTTCGCGTTGGCAACGATGCTCGCGAGCGAGAGAAGCGGTGCCTCCGTTCTGGGATTCGAAACCGGAACGACGACCGTATACTCGTCTCTCCCGGACGGTTTGGCGACGTTGGCGGCGGAGACGGCCGCATCCGGCATTTCGTCGGACCGCGAGAGAATGTAGTTGCTCAGCACGCCCTCACGGTCGGTTTCGTGGCGAGCGTAGATGCCGTACCAGATTACCGCACCCACGACGAACAGGAGACTCAACGCGATCTCGATCTCCTCCATAAACCCGATCAGCCCGAGCGAGAGGACGATCCCGAGGATCGGAGTGATGGGGTACAGCGGGACGGTGAAATCGGGGTCGTACTCCGGAACGTCGGCCTCGCGAAAGACGATCAGCGCCGCGTTGATGAGCGCGTACACAACCAGATGGAGCACGCTCGCCGCCTTCGCCAGCACCTCGAGCTGGCCGCCGAGGACGACGATGAACAGCAAAATCATGGCACCCGTGACGGCGATCGATCGGTACGGCGTTGCGAACCGCGGATGAATCTCGTTGAGCCAGCCGGTGACGATCTTATCGCGCCCCATCGCGAAGTTGATCCGCGCCGAGGCGAGGATCGAGGCGTTTGCGCTCGAGGCCGTTGCGAGCAGGGCCGCGAGAGTGATCGAGGTCACGCCGATCACGCCGAGGTTCCCCTCGAAGACGATGCCCGCGGCGTCGGACATCGGCGTCTCTTCGCTGAGCACGTCGTAGGGGATGATTCCGACGAGCAGACCGACGAGGATCACGTAGATGACCATGACGACCGCGACGCTGCCGATGATGGCGATCGGGAGATTTCGACCGGGATTCTCGAGTTCCTCACCGATCGTCGCGATCTTCGCGTAGCCGAGATAGGAGACGAACACGAGCGCCGCGCCCGGGAGCACTTCGTCGAATCCGAGCGGTGCAACGGTCCCATCGACCATCACCGTTCCCCAGTCGAACGAGAAGAAACCGACGACGGCGAATATCGTGAGGATCACGAGCAACAGCGAGACTATCGCGGTCTGGATGCCGCCAGTTTCTTTCGCGCCCATGTAATTGACCCCGACAAATGCGACGCCCGCGATCAGCGCGCCGATCTGAATATCCGAGAGTATCAGCGGGCCCAACACGATAGTCGGCAAGAGCGCGACCTCCCCGAGGCCGGGCACGGGCACGACGACGCCGTCGAGAAGCGTTGCGAGGTAGCCGCCGAATCCGATACAGTAAAACGCGCTGGCGAAAGCGAGTCCCATCCAGTCGCCCATTCCGGATATCGAGCCGAACAGCGGGCCGAGTGCACGATTGATGTAGTAGTACGCGCCGCCGGCTTTCGGCATTGCAGTCCCGAGTTCGCTCACGGAGAAAGCGTTCACCATGGCGATCAGTCCGCCGATGACGAACGAGAGGACGACGATCGGGCCGGTTTCCTGTGCGGCGACGCCGGGCAGCACGAAAATGCCCGCACCGACCATCGTTCCGATACCGATCGCAAGCGCCGAGACCAGCCCGAGGTCTTTGGCGAGTTCTTCCTCAGCTCCCGTCATTCGACCCACCCCGTTATCGGCCATTCACAAACGGAGACTGAATGATTCAACGTAAATAGACGAGCGAGCGCACATTCGGACACAGTATTTGGCACAAAAATCACACCCATTCAATAGAACGCCGAGGTCCTAACCCGGGTGGGTGAGTCGGTTGACTGTTCACGAACATAGTGGATGAAGTCAGACACACTCCTTAAACCATTTGTTAACGGAATTTCTCCACCATCGAACTGACGTGAGTTGTTTCGTGTTCGACTCGAGCGTCGAATCGAACGCTAGACTCCGAAGGTGGCTCGAAGCATGTCTCGAGTTCCGGGTCCGAGTCCGACGGCGACGACGGTGATCATCAAGAGGATGGCGTACCGTGGGCTGTCCTCGAAGACCGTTTCGTCGAAGATCCAGATGACGACGACGGCGGCTGCGAGTTTCACGAGTAAGAACGGCCAGGCAGCACCGGTAACGTCGACGACGCTCTGGGGGAGCATCGAACCGGTGACGTTGACGATCGCTTCGTTGACCGGATGCTTCGGAATCAGGTTGTGACTGTGGCCGAACGCGACCGCCCAGTCGAGACCGATAACGTTCGCGACCCCGTCGACCGCGTGCGCCCAGATGACGACGATCCCCATGTACCGCGTGCCACGATTGATTCCCGGAGCGAACTGCTCGATCGCGAGCCAGGTGATCCCCGTCGCGATGGTCGCGCCGACGAGCGTCGTCAACAAAAGTAGGGGATAGAACGTCGCATACGGTTCGACCGCCGCGATGTACCCGAGATAGCCGACCGTCACCGCAACCAGCCCCGTTCCGATCGCTGCGAGCGGATACTCGTATCCCGAGACGGAGTCGTTTTGTTCGAGCCAGACCGAGACGACGACTGCGACGAGCGTCACGAGAAAGACGGTGAAGTAGATCAGCGGACTGATCAGAAAGCCGGACCACGGCAACTGGATGGCGAGTTCACCGGTCTCGCGGTAGGCGGCCACGTTCGCGTCCTCGACGACCCGCAACGCGCCCCCGAACAACATGAACGGGAACAGCGCGTAGAATCCCGCCCGGTAGCGGTCGATCGCGAGCCGCTGGACGAGAAGAACGATTCCGGCCAGAAAGAGGATCAGCGTCGGAATGTAGCCGGCATAAGAGACGAAGGTGTATCCCGGGGACGCGGTCGGTCCGGCGTCCGCGCCCGCCTGAGCACACTGGACCTGTTCGCCGCCGGCCCACGCGATGCAGCCCCAGCCGTGTGCATCGGCGACGACCGGACCCCAGTAGTACTGCCAGATCAGATCGACGTACACCCGTTGTGGAAACGCGATCGCGGCGAGTGTCACGACGGCCGCGAGAAGGCCGACAGTCACGGCCCAGACACGAGCCGGACCGTAGCGCTCGACGTACTCGTACATACCCGATACCCGTTGCGGGTGGCGCTTACCGTTTCCGGTTTTCTCTCCGGAAACGCGCGTCGGTCACTCGCCGTCGATCGCTCGAGCCGCGGCCAGTACCTCGTCGTGAATCTCGCCGTTCGAGGCGACCAGCCCGCGACTGTCGTGACGCCACCGTTCCCCCTCGAGGTCGGTGACGATGCCCCCCGCGTTCCGGATCAGGCCGACCCCGGCGACGGTATCCCACGGGTTCGTTCGCAGGTTCGTGACGGCACCCTGGAGGGCACCCGAAGCGACCATTCCGAGCTCGAGTTGCGTACAGCCGTGTCGACGGAGATCACCGAAGCGCGTAACCAGTTCTCGCGTCGCACGGGCGTACTCCCCGCGCCGGTCGAAGTCCCACCAGAACGTCGGGCAGACGATCGAGCGCTCGGGGTCCGTTCGCTGACTGACCGACAGCGGGTCGCCGTTCAGGAACGCCCCGTCGGGACCGGACCGATACGTATCGGACAGTGCCGGACAGACCAGCGCGGCACCGACCGGTTCGCCGTCGACGACCGCCGCAACGGCGGTCCCGAACGCGGGAGTGCCGTCGACGTAGTTGTTCGTTCCGTCGATCGGATCGACGATCCAGGCCGGCCCCTCGTCCGGAACCCGTTTCAGCGCGTCGTTCTCTTCACCGACGACCGGCTCGTCCGGAAACGTCTCGCGGATACGCTCGGTGACCGCGACCTGTGCGTTCCGATCTGCGTCGGTTACGACGTCGGTTTTTCCCGCCTTGGTCTCGACTTCGAGAGGCGTTCGAAAGGAATCGATCGCGATCGCGGCACCGTTCTCGGCAGCCCGAACGGCGACATCGGCTCGCCGTCGATCCGACCCGTGAGTGGTCATTGGAGCACCTCGAGTGGCCGACGTGAAAAGCGGTTGGATACCGACGGCCGATCGCGACGGCGGTGCGGGTCGGACGGTTCGGCGGCTGCACTCGAGGAGTTTCGACAGGGGCGGCTCGACACGCGAACGAGACGGGGACGGACTATTGTAAGCCATTGCCGGTGGGACCGCGACCCATCTTGCGGTCCCAGCGGTAAACCGTTACAATAGACCGTACGAGACGTCACAGTCGTTTCGGGTCACAGCGTCCAGAAGCTTTGCGAGGGAAGATCCCGCGTAGGACCTTCTGCATTTTCACTCGGCACGGTGTGTGCCTCGTTGCAATGCGAGGGGAGGGAATCGAACCCACGAACTCCTACGAGAGCGGATCTTGAGTCCGCCGCCGTTGGCCGCTTGGCTACCCTCGCACGCAGCCGGAGATACGACGGAGGCGTTTGAATACCCTACGATTTCCGTCGCGGCCTCGTACACTGTCGCACTGATCCGGGTAGTACTGTCGAAAACCCGAATAATCGTGGAATCGATTCTCACACAACGTTTATTGACAGTCCCGTCCTCGAATCGAGTATGTACGCTGTGAGTTCCAGCGATTCCCGAACCGGTGGTCAAACGAGCACTGACGCCACCTCGTTCTTTACATTCGGGAACCTGACTTTCAAACTCACAGCGCGGGGCCGCAATCGGACGAACTGGTGGCATCCCAGCCAACCGGGTCGACATCGTCCACACCATTCCCCGCCGGCCTGGGGTCACGGCCATCGTCCGTGAGCGATGAGTACGTCACAACACCCCGTTGCACTCCGTCTCGAGCGGATCGTCGGCGGGAACACCAGACTGCTCGCGTTAGTGATGATGCTGCCGTTGATCGACGGCGTTTTTCCGGCGTTGATCCTCGCGGGTGCGCTTGACGACCCGCTGGGGGCCGTCCAGGTCGGGTTGTTGATCTTCGGTGGAAGCGCGACCGTCGCCGTCATCCTCGCTGATATGACCGGCACGCCGCGAGAGCAGGCCACGATCGTGCTTCTGGTGGGGATCCCGTTGATCCTCCTCGCGGCGATACAGGCGGCGCTCGCGCCGGCGATCGGCAGCGTCCTCGACGACACGATCATCGAACGGTTCGCCGCGCTGGTCATCCTCGCTATCGCCGCGAAGACGGCGAGTGCGACGATCGGCGAGTATCTGCCGAGTCCGGCGATCATCATCGCGCTCGGACTGGTCGCCAGTATCGATCTCAACGGGGCCACGCTCGCCGTGATGGACGACCCTGCTCTCGTCGCGAACGCGACGCTCGCAGCGGTCGTCGGAGTCGGCTTCGCCCTGGCAGTCGCCCTATCGGGGCCGTATCTCCGCGAGTACATGGACCTCGATCGGTTCCGCTTCGGGAGCGCGGTCGCACTCGGCCTGTTGCCGCTGTCCCTGCTCGGGTTCGCTTTCGGTCAGGCACCCCTCGCCGCACTCGTCGTCGCCGCGCTGTTCGCACTCGACCTCTCGTTCGGTGACGACGACTCAGAGAGTGACGACGACGGCTTTTTCCCCGCCGTCGGAACGGGACCGCTGGCCGACAGCGGGCTTCCGGGATCGAACGCGAGCGAGTCCCCGTCCGACGACGTGGACGGCTCGAGCGACGACGATCCGACCGAGACCGACGAACGAGCGCCGTGGCTGTAGCCGATAGTCCTCGCACGGAACACTGTCGAACACCGATCAAAAACACGCGTTCCGTCTGCGACAGCGTTCGGGGGAACCGGATCGCTACGTCCACGCGCGGTGATCGACGTCAACTCACCCGGTAAGGATTCTCGTCGTCCGCTTCGCCGTCGTTCCCCTCGCCGCTCGAGTACGGTTTTCGTGCCGTGATGGTGACCGTCGCTTCGGGGTCGTCCTCGTCGGTCCACGGGCTGTCGTAGGCCGAAATCTCGAGGTCGGTGACGTCCCAGCCGTCCGCTTCGATCAGTTCGACGAGTTTGCGCTGATCCGCGAGCATGTCGTCGTCCATGCGTGTCCGTTCGGTAACCGTCGAAGTAGCTCTTCTGCCGGCTCCGCCGTCCGTGATCCTCGATGATCGTTGGTCTCCCGTGGCACCGACCGGCCTCACTCGTTCCGAGCAGAACGGACGGATCGTGTCAGATAGTCACCCCGAATTCGAAACCAGTATCGGTTACGCAAACCGCAAATACCCGGCGAGTTTAAGCGGATCCACCTGCAACCGACTGCTATGCTCACCGACGAGTTCGGACGCGAAGTGACCGGCGTCCGCGTTTCTCTCACCGATCGGTGTAACTTCGACTGTGTCTATTGTCACAACGAGGGGTTGGGGGATACGCGGGGACCGATGGACCCACAGGACGACGAGATGGATACCGAAGACGTCGTCCGGTTTCTCGAAGTCGTAGCCGAGTTCGGCGTCGACGCGGTCAAGTTCACCGGCGGCGAGCCGATGCTTCGCCAGGATCTCGAGGAGATAATCGCCCGAACGCCCGACGAGATGGAAGTCTCGATGACGACCAACGGGACATTCCTTCCCGGCCGTGCGGATGATCTCGTCGACGCCGGTCTCGAACGGGTCAACGTCTCTCAGGACGCCCTCGACCCCGACGACTTCGCCGCGGTTACAAAAAGCGGAGCGTACGACAAGGTGCTCGAGGGCGTCGACGCGGCCCTCGAAGCGGGACTCGAGCCGGTGAAACTCAATATGGTCGTCTTCGAACACACGGCGGGTTACGTTCCGGAGATGGTCGATCACGTGGCAGAAAACGACGGGCTTCAGCTCCAGTTGATCGAGTACATGCCCGAGCTGACGGGCAAGCCGGAGTGGAACATCGAGATCGAGCGCGTTCACGACTGGCTCGCAGAACGAGCAGTCGATATCGAGCACAGGGAGATGCACGACCGACGACGGTACTGGGTCGCCGGCAGCGACGACGAGGGGACCGAGCGATCGCGTGAGGATCCGGGCGTGGGAATGGTCGAGATCGTCGACCCCGTCGAGAATCCGACCTTCTGTGCGAACTGCCACCGCGTCCGGGTGACTCACGAGGGGTATCTCAAGGGCTGTCTCAACCGCAACGACGACCTCCGAACGATGGGCGAGATGACGAACTCCGAGATTCGGGAGGCGTTCCGAGAGACCGTCGAAAACCGGGTTCCTTACTACGGGGAGTACATGATCAAAAACGCCGACGGCGAGTGGGAACTAAACGAGAAGTACCTCGACGCTCCCGCCTGACCTGCCGATCTCTCATCAACGACGCGTACCGAGTGCGAGCGTCGCGAACGTCCCCGCGAGCAACAACAACACGAGCGCGCCGACCGGTTGACCGGAAGCGGCGACGGCGTATACGCCGTATCCGATCGTGACCGTCGTCAGGCCGATAAGCAGACTCGAGACGGTCTGGACGATCTCGAGGCGGCGAGTGTCCGCCTCGCGCCCGAGCTGTCTACCGAGGTCGACGGCGCTTCCGGCCAGGTCCCACGCGACGACGACGCAGACGGTCGCGAGTAGCGTAAGCTCGATACTGGACCCCTCGAGGCCGGCCACGATCACGCCGGCGAACGCGGCCAGCGATCCCAGGTCGACGACGAGATCGCGGTTGAACGGCTGTTCGGCGCCCACTCCGGCGAGGAGTGAAACGAGCCCAACGAGTGCGAGTGCGCCGGCGGTCGTCGACGTGAGCGCGACGATCACCGTCGCGAGCGCGACGGCGGCGATCGCACCCCCGCTGGCGACGAGCGTCGGCCGGCGGGTGATCTCGACCCGGGAGCCGGTGGGGTCGGTCATCGACGACCACCACGAGTCGCCGCTGCTCTGCGGGCGAACAGCTCGTCGATCGATTCGGCTTCGTTCCAGTCGGTAACGGAGATTCCCGCTCGCTCGAGGTCGAACTGCCGGATTCGTCTCGCGACGCGAGAGAGCTGCTGGCCCGTCGTTCGTTCCGCCGTCGGGTTCGGGCTCACGACCGTCAGGGCGTGGCCGTGCGATGCGAGACGGCGAGCGATGACGACGCTCCCCCGGTCGCACAGCGGCGTGAGAAAGACGATCTGCGTTTCGGCGGCGAGTCGCCGCCGAAGCGCCCGTAACTGCGTTATCCATCGGGCTTCCCGCTCGGGCGGTACCGGCGAGAACTGCGGGTGCGTCGCGAGCGCCTCGCGGAGTCGGATCCGGTGGCGGTTCCCGGACGAGGGTGGAATCCAGCAGACGTCCGCGTCGCCGGAATCGTCCGCCCCGTCGACGGGACGGGACGTCGGCCCGATCGCTGCCAGTCCGACCGTGTCGCCCGACTCGAGGAGGGTACCGGCGATCCGAGATGCGGCGTCGGTCGCGCGGGAGACGGCGTGGGTCGACCCGGTCGACGACGCGAGATACGCGGCTTCGCGTGCGTCGACGAGGACGACGACGCGGGCGGCACGCTCCTGGTGGAACTCGATGGTCGCGAGTTCGCCGGTCCGCGCGTGGCGGTTCCAGTCGATCCGGTTGAGCGGGTCGTTCCGGCGGTAGTCCCGGACCGAGTGAAACTCCGTGCCCGAACCGCCGGTCGCCGTCGTGAGCCGACCCGAGAACGTCGTCGACGCGGCCTGCAACGGAACGGGAGATTCGATGGGGCGGAGGAGCGGCTCACAGACGAGCGTCGTCGACGCGCCGACGTAGAACGCCTTTTCGGCCGATCGGGAGGGGTCTCGCGTCACGACGAGTGCGGGATCGAACTCGTGGGTGCCACACGCGGCAGTCACGGTGTACTCGAGGGTGGCTCGTTCGCCGGGACGCAACGCGGTGGCGAGCCTGGCCGACCCATCGGTGACCGAAAGCGCGGCGGGAACGCCGTCCACGACTCGAAGATCCAACAGCGGCCGCTCGCCCACGTTCGTAATGGAGACGGTAACGTCGACCTCGTCTTCCGGTTCGGGCGCATCGTCACTCACCGTCCGTTCGATCTCGAGCGTCGGCGTGGGCGGTCTGGCGGTGAGCGCAAAGCCGGCGTATCCGATCCCGACGACGCCCGCCAGGACGACGGCGGATGCCTCGGCAACGGCACCGATCCCGATCGCCGCCAGCGCGACGACGCCGATTCCGGTCCAGTGGCCGGTTGCTCGCGCCGGGATCCCATCGGCTTCGCCGTCGGCCAGCCGTCGTTCCGTGGTCCGAACGTCGACGGTGTCGTCCGAAGACGACCGCTCGTGACCGTGAAGTCGAGCGGTTTCCGGTACGTTCCGCTCGTCGAGTCCGGTGTATCCGATGCTGGCGATTTCGGCCCCGGTTCGACGGATCGCCAGGTGATACGGATCGTCTCCGCGGACGCGATCGACAACGTGCTCGCGAACGGATCTCGAGGGTCGATCGAGTTCCTCGGAGAGAAATGCGGCGGCGATCGGATCGGTCGTCCACGACCCGTCGTCGACGGCGGCGCGTGCCTCCGCCTCGGAAGCCCCGCCGAATCTCGAGATGACGGCGATCGCGGCCTGTCGGAGCCCGCCGACGGTCCGTCGTGCGACGAACGTCCCGTGAGATCGAGTTGCCGTGAACTCCTCGATCGCATCGGTGAGCGAGTCGCCGGGGACGGGTGTAGGATGAGGGCGTTCCGGATCCGGCGTTCGCTGACACGTTCGAGCGTCACGCCGACGGGAGAGACTGACCAGCGCACCACAGAGCGAGGCGAATCCGACGAGACTCACGACCGCTTGCGTTACGGTCAGCGTTCCGGTTCCAGTAAGAATCGCGATCGCCGTGACGAACGAGGCGACGGCGACCAGGATAGGGACCGGTCTGATTCCGGAGTCGAGATCACTCTCGGTCATTTCGTCACACCCGAGCGGTCCTGGTCACGCTTCGTCGGATCGATCGCGTCCCGGCCATCGACGTCAGAGACCGTCGGTTCGGCGTACTCGTCTTCGATTCGGCGCAACACCGAAATCGCACGGGACTCCACGTCGTCGGTCGTCTCTCTGTTCCCGTAGCGAACCTCCTCGAACAGCGACGTGAGTTCGTCCACGTGTTCGGGGCGTACTCCCGCATCGACCGCCACCGTCGCGAACTCCCCCGGCGTGCTCGAGGCCGGTCGATCGACCTCGAGCGGTCGCGTCATCTCGAGCCAGGCCCGATAGACCTCGTTGTCGAAGTCGTCGCTCGATTCGATCCGGTCGGCCGCGCGGCCGGCGGCCGCACCCACTTCGGCTCGATCCGAATCGGACGCGTCACTCGGTCCGTCACCCGGTTCGCTCTCGTTGCGTTTCGTTCGTCCGTCGCGGTCGCTCCGGAGGAGACTCCCGACGAAAATCGCGGTGAGAACGGCGAGAACCACGAGCACCGGTCCCGTCGAAAACGGTTGCCGCTGTTGATCGTCGCCCTCGCCCGGCTCACCGCCGAGGCTGTCGTTCGTCTCCGGTTCGGACTCCTGTAGCGGAACCGACTCCCACAGATCGAGGCGCAATAACAAATAGGAAATCCCAGCCAGCACGAGCGAAACCACGAGGACGACGGCGATCAGCTTCACCAGATCCCGACGGTGGCTGATCAGATACCACGCGGCACCCAGTGCGAGCAAGATCAACAGCGCGTAGGCGAGGTATTCGACTATCGCCGGCACTTCGAGGGGCGCAGGATCCGTCGGTTCGTGCTGGGGGACGCCAGTCGGAGAACCGGAATCGCCCTCACCGACGCCGCCGCTTCCGTCCGGTTCGGTCGGGGATCTGATCGTCGCCGCAGCCATCGCGATTGCGGCGATACCGACCAGCGCGACGACGATCCGAACTGCACCTCGAGTCCGAGACATCTACGACCTGTTAATTGATCGAACGGTGATATACTGTTCGTTCTCCGGTATCGGTGATCGGACGCGACCGGCGGATTCACCGTCGGCGGTCGGCGCGGGTCGGTCGCTGCCGTGTGACTGAGAAACGATCGCGTTCGGTCGTTTCGTTGCGCTTAAGTACCCGACGGGGGTAGAATCGGATGCGATACGTGTAGGGGATGTGGTCCCCGAGTCCGCGAGGGCGACGATAGAAACACGGTGTCGTGGTAGCCAAGCGGCCCAAGGCGCATGGTTGCTAACCATGTGGCGTCAAGCCTCCGGGGTTCGAATCCCCGCCACGACGTCGGATACTCGGACCGGTGATTCCGCCGGTCGCGTTTGCAACGCGCGCACACCAGACACACATACACGACACATGAGCGAGGAAGAACCTCAAGAACAACAGGACGACGACGACCTTCGGTACTTCGTTCGCATCGGGCAGACCGACCTCGATGGGACGAAGACCATCGAGCGCTCGCTCTCGGAGATGAACGGGATCGGCCGACGAACCGCCCGTATCATCGCCGAGGAAGCGGACGTGGACCGAACGGCGACGTTCGGTCGACTCGACGACGACGTCATCGACGAGGTCGTTTCACTCGTAGAGAGCTACGCCGACGAAGTCCCGAACTGGCTCAACAACCGCCAGAACGACTTCTACTCCGGCGAGACCACCCACGAAATCGGCAACGATCTCCAGTTGAGTCGGCAACACGACATCAACCGGATGAAAATGATCGATTCCTACAAGGGTTCCCGACACAAGCGCGGACAGAAGGTCCGCGGACAGCGAACCAAGTCCACCGGCCGAACGGAGGGCACCATCGGGGTCAACGTCGAAGAGATCCGCGAAGAACAGGCAGAGGAAGCCGCTGCCGAGGAGGATGACGAATAATGCCTCTCGGAACCGATACCAAACAGTACGAGACGCCGAACCATCCCTACCAGGGCGAGCGAATCGCCAGCGAGCACTCGTTGCTCGATCGGTACGGCCTCACCAACAAAGAAGAACTCTGGCGGGCACAATCCGAGCTTCGCTCGTACCGACGCGAGGCTCGAGACCTGCTCGGCCAGCCACAGGACGACGAAACCGTCGTCCGGCGCTCCGAGGAGTTCCTCGGACGGCTCAAACGCGCCGGCATCCTCGACGAAGCTGACGACCTCGGAAACGTCCTCTCGCTCGAAATCGAAGACGTTCTCGAACGACGACTCCAGACGGTCGTCTACCGAAAGGGGCTCGCGAACACGCCACAGCAGGCACGGCAGTTCATCACCCACGGCCACGTCGTGGTCGGCGCACAGCGCCACCGGGTCCCGTCCTACGTCGTCGACGTCGACGAAGAGGATCTCGTCGCGTTCGACGAGAACAGTCCACTCGCGGACGAACTTCACCCGGAACGAGCGGAGGGTCAATAACATGAGCCAGGACGACGACAAATGGGGCATTGCCCACGTACACGCATCGTTCAACAACACCGTCATGACCGTCACCGATCTCACGGGCGCGGAGACGATCGCGAAGTCCTCCGGCGGGACTGCGGTCAAGCAAAACCGAGACGAAGCGTCGCCGTACGCGGCGATGCAGATGGCCGAGTCCGTCGCCGAGGAGGTCAAAGCGGCCGGTATTACGGGCCTTCACGTGCACGTTCGAGGCCCCGGCGGAAACCTTCAGAAGTCACCCGGACCCGGCGCACAGGCGACGATTCGTGCGCTCGCACGCTCGGGAATCGAGATCGGTCGTATCGAGGACGTAACTCCGATTCCACACGACGGATCGCGCGCTCCGAAAGGAAAGGGCGGCTACTAACACCATGACAGAAGCGTACGACGTCGAGTTCGTCGAACCCGGTGACCGCAAGGCGCGATTCCTCGTTCGCGGCGTAACGCCAGCGTTCGCCAACGGCATCCGGCGGGCGATGGTCGCGGACGTCCCGACGATGGCGATCGATACCGTCCGGTTCGTCGAGAACTCGTCGGTCATGTTCGACGAGCAACTCGCCCTTCGACTGGGGCTCGTGCCGCTTTCGACCCCGCCCGAAGGCGAGTTCGGAGACGAAGACACCGTCACGCTCTCGATCGACGTCGAAGGGCCGGGAACCGCCTACTCGGGCGATCTCGTTTCGAGTGACGCACTCGTTCAGCCGGCCGACGAGAACGTTCCCATCATCGAACTCAAAGACGGCCAGCGTCTCGAAGCCGAAGCGGATGCCGTCCTCAATCACGGCAAGGACCACGCCAAACATCAGGGCGGTGTGGCCGTTGGCTATCGACACCTCCAGCGCGTCGAGGTCGTCGGTGATCTGTCCGAGTTCGAAGAGTCCGAGAGTCACATCGTTCGTGGCGTTATCGAGGACGACGGAGAACTCGTCGTGAGCGACGAGTTCGACCACGATCTCGCGAATCGCTATCCGGGCAAGGAACTCGAACTCGAGGACGTTCCGAACGCGTTCGTGTTCCACGTCGAAACGGATGGCTCCACGACCGTCGAGGAGCTGGTCACGCGATCCGTCGACACGATCGAAGCACGTGCGACCGAACTCGAAGAAGCAGTACAGCTATAACGAATGATCCGACGTCCCCGACCCACACGAAACGATCGATCCGCCGGTACCACGAGCGACGAGGCCGGCCAGCGATCACTCGTTGAAACTGGAATCGAAAGGGGTTTGAAGGGGCGAAGGATACGTGGAAGTGCGAGCAGGGATAGCCAAGTCTGGCCAACGGCGCAGCGTTCAGGGCGCTGTCTCGTAGGAGTCCGCAGGTTCAAATCCTGCTCCCTGCATTTTTCCGGCTCGATCGACCGAAGAGCCGTGAAAATGGAACGGACAGGTTTGAGCCACGGAAGGCGTAGCGGTCGAGCATCCGCGAGACCGACCGTCTCCCGGCGGTTCAAATCCTGCTCCCTGCATCGCTTTCACTTCTCGCAGATCGATTCCACAGACGCTCGAGAGGGTAGTTTCTCGCCGTCTCGAGGATTGCAGTATTTGGAGAAAACCAATGAGTAGCAAGACTAATCCGAGGCTCAACGATCTTATCGCCGAGCTGAAGTCGACGTCCCGCAAAGCGGACGCCGACGTCTGGCGTGACGTTGCGGATCGACTCGAAAAGCCCCGGCGAACCCACGCGGAGGTTAACCTGGGTCGCATCGAGCGATACGCACGCGAAGAAGAGACAGTCGTCGTTCCCGGCAAAGTGCTGGGATCCGGCGCACTACAGAAGAACGTCACCGTCGCAGCCGTCGATTTCTCTTCGTCAGCCGAGACGAAGATCGACCAGGTTGGCGATCCAGTACCGCTCGAGCAGGTGCTCGAAGAGAACCCAGATGGCGCAAACGTTCGGGTGATTCGATGAGCGTCGCAGAGTTCGACGCCGACGCCGTCATCGACGCCCGCGACTGTATTCTCGGTCGCGTCGCCAGCGAGGTCGCCCAGCGCGCACTCGACGGCGAACGCATCGCCATCGTCAACGCCGAGGACGCCGTCATCACCGGCGACAAAGAGGACGTCTTCGAGACGTACCGAACCAGACTCCAGATGGGATCGGACAGCGGTCCCTACTATCCGCGTCGACCGGATACGATCTTCAAGCGATCCGTTCGAGGGATGCTTCCCTACAAGAAGCCCCGCGGTCGCGAAGCGCTCGACGGCGTTCGCGTCTACGTCGGTAACCCCTACGAGGGCGACCGAGACGCCGAAATCGTCGAGGACACCTCGCTGGATCGACTCTCGAACATTCGCTTCGTCCACCTGGGCGAAGTCTCCGAACAAATCGGTGCTAACGTCACATGGTAACGAACACGAGTGGAAAGAAAAAGACCGCCGTCGCCCGCGCAACCGTCAGCGAGGGCGAGGGTCGGGTTCGAATCAATTCCAAGCCAGTCGAACTGGTCGAACCGGAAATGTCCCGTCTCAAGATGCTCGAGCCGTTCCGCATCGCGGGCGACGAGCTTCGAAGCGAGATGGACATCGATGTCCGAATCGAAGGCGGCGGAATTAGCGGACAGGCAGATGCCGTCCGAACCGCCATCGCTCGAGGGATCGTCCAGCACACGAACGATGCGGAGCTTCGTGACGCGTTCATGGAGTTCGATCGGTCGCTGCTGGTCAACGACGTTCGCCAGTCCGAACCGAAAAAGTGGGGCGGCCCGGGCGCTCGGGCACGCTACCAGAAATCGTACCGCTGAGGTGATTCAAGTATGATGGTACCGGTTCGGTGTTTCACCTGTGGTAACGTCGTCGGCGAACACTGGGAAGAGTTCGACGAACGAGCGAACGAGGGCGACGAGGATCCCGAGAAGGTACTCGACGAACTCGGCGTCGACCGCTATTGCTGTCGGCGTATGCTCGTCAGTCACGCCGATCTGGTCGATGTCGTCTCCCCATACCAGTAACTCATGCAACAACAACACCACAACCGCTACGAGAAGGCACGTATCCTCGGTGCGCGAGCGCTGCAGGTGTCCTACGGGGCACCGGTGCTGATCGAGACGGACCGGACTGAGCCGATTCTGATCGCCGCCGAAGAGTACGACGCTGGTGTGTTGCCGTTCACCGTCGATCGAGGGAAATCCAGACAATGACGCTCATCACTGACGTCCGACTCAGGCGGATCCTCGACTCGCGCGGGAACCCGACGGTCGAGGCAGACGTCGTTACGGAAAGTGGCGGCTTCGGTCGTGCAGCGGCACCGAGCGGTGCCAGCACGGGCGAGTACGAGGCTATCGAACGGCCACCGACGGAAGCGATCGCCGCGGCTCGTGAACACGCCGTTCCGCGACTGATTGGCGAAGCCTACGCCGGTAATCAGCGCGAGGTCGACGCGATCTTGCGCGCCGCCGATGGGACGGACGACTTCTCGGAGATCGGCGCGAACAGCGCAGTCGCGATCTCCATGGCGGCCGCGAAAGCGGGTGCCGACGTTCTCGGTGCCCCGCTGTTTCAGCACCTCGGTGGTGCGTTCCGCGGTGACAACTTCCCCATCCCGCTTGGCAACGTCGTCGGTGGAGGCGAGCACGCCGCGGACGCGACGGATATCCAGGAGTTCCTCGCAGCACCCATCGGCGCACCGAGCGTCGGGGACGCGGTCTTTGCGAACGCTGCGGTCCACGCGGCCGTCTCGGATCTCCTGACCGAACGCGACGTCCCCTGTGGGAAGGGTGACGAGGGAGCGTGGGCTCCGTCGATCGACGACGGCGAGGCGTTCGAACTCGTCGACGAAGCCGTCTCGCTCGTCGAAGACGAGGTCGGCTTCGAAATCTCGTTCGGACTCGACGTCGCAGGTGCGGAGCTCTACGACGCCGGTTCCGGAACCTACGAGTACAGCGATACGAGCCGAACCACGGACGAGCAGATCGAATACATCGCTGACCTCGTCAGAGAGTACGATCTGGCCTACGTCGAGGACCCACTCGACGAGAACGATTACGAGGCGTTCGCGGACCTCACCGACGAAGTCGGTGACCGGACGCTGGTCTGTGGAGACGACCTCTTCGTCACGAACACGGATCGGTTGGCCGACGGAATCGACGTCGGCGCGGCAAACAGCATCCTGATCAAACCGAACCAGATCGGGACGCTGACCGACGCGTTCGACGCTATCGAACTCGCGACCGCACACGGCTACGACTCGGTCGTCTCCCACCGCTCGGGCGAGACCGAGGACGCGACGATCGCACACCTCGCCGTCGCAACCGACGTCCCCTTCATCAAGACGGGTGCCGTCGGCGGCGAGCGAACTGCAAAGCTCAACGAGCTCATCAGAATTGCAGACGACGC
Source organism: Natrarchaeobius halalkaliphilus (assembly GCF_003841485.1). Taxonomy (NCBI): domain Archaea; kingdom Methanobacteriati; phylum Methanobacteriota; class Halobacteria; order Halobacteriales; family Natrialbaceae; genus Natrarchaeobius; species Natrarchaeobius halalkaliphilus. The sequence goes on from NZ_REFY01000002.1 coordinate 122,259, forward strand.
GACATGACAGATAACGACGCAACCCAGGAAGGGCTCGACGCCGCCGAAGAGGAGATCGAGGAGGAGCCAGCCGAAGGGGCTGGCCCCGCCGCCGAACCCGACGAGGACGTCGAGCCAGCGGACGCACAGCCCGCCGAGGCCGAGGCCGGAGCGGCCGACGCCGACGCAGAATCAGCGACCGAGGACGAGGATGCCGGACCCACGCTCGACGACGACGTGATGTCCGACGAGGAGGCCGACCTCCTCATCCCCGTCGAGGACTACCTCGGTGCCGGTGTTCACATCGGTACCCAGCAAAAGACCGCGGACATGGAGCGGTTCATCCACCGCGTCAGAACCGACGGCCTCTACGTCCTCGACGTCTCGAAGACCGACGGCCGCATTCGAACCGCCGCGGACTTCCTCGCGAACTACGCACCCGAACAGATTCTCGTCACCTCGAGTCGACAGTACGGTCGCTTCCCGGCCGAAAAGTTCGCAGAGGCCGCCGGCGCTCGTGCCCGAACCGGCCGGTTCATCCCGGGAACGCTCACCAATCCGAAGTACGACGGCTACATCGAGCCGGACGTCGTCGTCGTCACGGACCCGATCGGTGACGCCCAGGCCGTCAAGGAGGCCATCACGGTCGGCATCCCGGTCATCGCGATGTGTGACTCGAACAACCAGCTCAGTAACGTCGACCTCGTCGTTCCGACGAACAACAAGGGTCGAAAGGCCCTCTCGGTCGTCTACTGGCTGCTCGCCAACGAGGTTCTCGACCGCCGCGGTGCCGAACCCTCGTACTCGCTCGAGGACTTCGAAAGCGGCATCTGATCGCGGATTTCGGAGCGCTAGTTTTCGCGGACGATTCGGTTCGGGGCGTCTCGAGAGCGAAGGAGTTACGTCTCCGCCGCCGGAATCCAAGCTATGGCCGATATTCTGTTCGAGTTCGAAGAGGGAAGGCTGCCGCCGGTCGTGTTGTTCGCGACGGCAATGCTGATCGCAATCTTCGCGATCGGCATCCCGGTTCGGGTCCTCCTCGGACTGTTCTGATCCGGAACTCGATCGACGACAATCGCTGTCCAGACGCGTCTCGAGCGAATCGAACGTCAAATCGGTCGTACTGATAGGGATTAGCGACGCAACTCATAGTTTCATACTTCACCAGTAGTTGAGAGAGAGAGGAGTTTGCTGAATATCGGGCACGAGTCTTGCACTAGATATTGGCCCGATTAGGTCTGTTGTGATCGGTCAGTCCAGCGGGTATTGGTACCGGAATTGCCATCGATAGTTCTGGTATCTGTCAAGCACACTGTGATATTACAGCCCTATCTGCTTCAGAAGACGTAATATCGTCCCCGTGCGAACAACTGTCATGGAGTCGTCCATCGAGGAAATCGAATTTATCGCCAGCTCGAAACATCGCGTTGGGGTTCTTGAGGCACTCACAGAGGGAGACCATGATCGAGGCGACCTGAAGTCGAGGACCGGAGCCCATTCCTCGACCATCGGACGTGTACTCAGTGACTTCGAAGAGCGGCGATGGATCGAACGAAATGGGCCGACGTATGAACTGACCCCGCTTGGTGAATTCGTCGCCGACCAGTTCGCGGACCTGTGCGACGCGATGGATATCGAAGGAAAGCTCCGGGATGTCTGGCAGTGGCTTCCGCGGGAAATGGAGGGGTTTTCACCGGAGTTGTTTGCAGATGCCGTTATTGCCTATCCACCCACTGGATACCCGTACGAACCCCTCGAACGGGTCATCCAACTGTACGAAGAGAACAACTCACTCCGCGGATTTGGGTCGACAATATTCAAAGGGGCTGCGTACGAGGTGTTCACTCGAGAGGCTCTCGACGGGATGGAAACGGAATTCATATACCCCGCAACGTGCCTGTCAGCGATCATCAACTGGAATCCCGAACTATTCCAGCAAACGGCCACCCTGGAACATTGCAACATCCTCGTTCACGACGACCTCCCCGACAGGCGACGGTGTGGCATCGATATCTTTGATGACCGTGTCGCGATTTGCTGTCACGATCCAGAAACCAGGGCCTTCCGTGCATGGTTCGATACTGCTGCACCCGAGGCCAGAGAGTGGGCGAAATCTGTCTTTCAGGAGTACCGCAGCGAGGCTCGGCCAGTCGACGAGGAGGTGTTGGCCACACCGGTGCCGGAGCAATTTACATCGCCATAGAAGACCAGACCGATGCGTCTATGCGGTTCGGTTGCACGCCATGCAATATTTCACTAAATAGTCTCATTATCGTACATCTCGTCGTCCCACGTGCAGAAAGGTGATCGACCCATGGCCGAAATCACAGGATCCGACACGGGAAATAAAATCGAAACAATCACGTCCCCGGATGGGACCGAAATTGCCTACAAACGAACCGGGAGTGGACCGCCGCTCGTGCTCGTCCACGGTGCGGACGTCGACCACAGGTTCTGGGACGTCTCCGGAGTGCGACAATCCCTCGCGGAACACCACACGGTCTACGCGATGGACCGTCGCGGCCACGGCGAGAGCGAGCACCCCGACGAGTTCGAACTGGACCGGGAGTTCGAGGACATTGTCGCGGTCGTCGACTCGATCGACGAGCCCGTGCATCTTGTCGGGGAGTCCGGCGGCGCGTTCTCCTCGCTGGAGGCCGTCTTGCGAACCGACAACGTCCGTACACTGACCCTGCACGAACCCCCCGTTCCGGGGTTCGAAGACGCTCCCGCCCGCGAGGGCTTCGAGACGATGGTCGACATGTTGGACGAGGGGGACCGCGATCGGGCGCTGGCGACCTTCCTGGAAGGGCCCGCTGGGGCCACGCCGGAGGAAGTCGAGCAATTGCGCAATCATCCCATTTGGCCGGAATACGTGGCGACCTTCATCGAAACCGTGATCCCCAAGATGGAGGCCGAAGCCGAAGCCGACTACCAGTTCGACCCGGACCGGTTCGCACAGCTGACCGTCCCGACGCTGCTGTTGGCCGCCAGCGAGACCGCCGAGTGGCTTCTCGACGCAACGGACGCGGTCGCCGACGCGCTCCCGAACGCCCGCGTCGTCAGCATCGACGGATACGGCCACGGAGCAGTCGCCAGCGCACCGGACTGGTTCACGAGCGAAGTACTCGTATTCGTGCGTGAATCGCACTGACGGTTCAGCAACCGTCTCCGACCTTCCACAGGGTCCGTTTTTGCTGACTATAGCCTCTAAGTCTTGTACGACGATTCCAACACGTCTATTATCTATCACACTGGGAAGTATGAGAATCGACGCTAATCCCTATGATCGATGGAACACAGATCCGTCCGCTCGAGTAGATCGAGTCCCGACCAGATCACGACGGACAACCTGTCGAACCGGCAACCGTAGTCGCCAGGGCTTGCTCGTCTCCGTCGACATCCGGCGTGAGTTCGTACCGGACGTCCCCGCAGTGCCAGACGAGAGTCGTCCCCATCGGCGTCGAGACGAACGAGCCGTCGACGTCGCCGACGCTCTCCTCCAGAACGTCCTCGGGATCGTACGTCGGAGGCCGTTCGGTGATGCGGCCCTGTAGCGAGTCGTCGGCGAGCTCGTCACCGTCCCGGTAGAGGAACTGAACGGTCGCATCGCCCTCGAACTCGTTTGCCGTTACGAGCTCGAGGTCGAACGCCTCGGGCGGGGTCGGCTCCGCGATCGGAAACGGAACGGCGTCGGCAGCCTCCGCGAACGTCGAGACGTCGTCAGATTCGGCGGGTTCGTAGATATCGGTTCCGTCCGGCGGGTCGAACGTGAACCGCTCGTCGGGGATCGGCTCGTCGAATCGAACGTTCTCGTAGGTGACCGTCCGGACAGTGCGCTCGCGCTCTATGACGTGTTCGTGTGGGTTTTCGTGTTCGGTGACGATTCGCTCTTTGATCGGAAATCCGGCCTCGACGTCGATCCACCACGTCGTCGTCCGACTCGCGTTCGACGCGTCCGCTTCGGAGTCCGGTCCCAGCACGTACTCAGTCTCACCGACGAGGACGCTCACGCCGTCGCCCGCGGGAGCACCGGCCGCCGGCTCGATTTCGACGACGTGCGTTTCCCGGTCGTCGATCACGTCGGCAACGAGCGCCTCCGCGTCGGGCTCGGACTCGAGGACGTCAACCAGGGCGGCACCCGCAACGGCGAAAGCGACGACTCCCAGAACGGCGACGATCGTCATCGACGGACCGTGCGCGATGGACATTAACGGATACGTGATTGTTACCGAACACGAAACATGATTCTGGCGGTTCCGGCGGTCTGGACGGTCGCTCGAGCGTGTTACCGGGTAACCGATCCGATTTTAGAACCGAGATAGTTGACCGACGGGACGGATCAGTGTGCGTTCTCGCTCACTCGTTTGTGGCTGCAGCTTCGAGCAACTCGACGATCAGTTTCGCCGCGTCGCTGGCCGCGGGTCCGAACACGTACGTCGTCGGCTCGATGCCGAACGCGCCGCGGTGGTAGGCCACGCGCGGAACGCGTCCGCGGTCACGGAACCGCTCCTGGAGGTGCGCGCGACGGTCCTCGTAGTCGGCCTCGAACTCGAGAGGGTCGATCCCGGCGGACCGGGCCGCCTCGAGTATGGACTCGTCCGTCGCGACGTTGATCGCACCTCGAGTCCGGGAGTCGACCGATTCGGCCGCGAGAACGGCCGTCGCGACGTGTTTCGATGCGCCAAACTCGGGGTTCGCCGGGATTTCGATCCGACGGCCCACGGCGTAGATGCGACCGGGGACAGCGGCAACGTCGGTTTCGTCTCGAGGGTTCGACAGCGCCATCCCGATGTTCGTACCGACGTTGGGGACGTAGTCGGCCATCTGCGGCGACGATGCGAGCGTTCGAGCGGCCGTGCGAACGTCCCCCAGAACGTCGCGTTCGGCTCGGACGTCGGGATCGAGCCCGCGAACGCAGAGATCACAGCCGAGTCCCTCGAGTTCGGGCATCGTTTCTTCGTGGAGATCACAGATGGGGCCGCGGTCCTCAAGAGTTCGAACGAGCGAAAGGAGTTCCGAAAGCGCGTCGTAGCCGTCGAACTCGCCGCTTGCGAGTCCGTCAGCGATTCGATCGACGGTCGCGACGGTCTCCGGATCGTCGCGGAACCGATCGTCGCCGCCGCCGTCGCCGCTTACGTACTTGCTGACCGCGGCCTGAGTGACCCCGAGATTCGCTGCGATCTCCCGTTGGGTCATGTCCCGCTCAGCCAGTCGGGTCGCGAGCATCGCACGGACGGTCGGGAGAAAGCGATCGACCACGAGTTCGCTCGGCAAGACGAGGGACATAACGCCGGATTCGAACGTCATCGGTATAAGTCCGCCTACTGCGGGAGGGTCGCGTCGACGGCTACGGGGTGCTCGAGGGGAATGAGACGGTTTCCGACCTCGGCGTAACTCGAGAAGACAGCTATTAACCGTCGTCGTGCGAACGCCCGACTATGACACTCTCGAGCGCTCCCGGCAAGGTGTACCTGTTCGGGGAGCACGCGGTCGTCTACGGCGAGCCGGCGGTTCCCTGTGCGATCGAGCGACGGGCTCGGGTCGGCGTCGAGCGACGGAGCGACGGTAAACTGCGCGTTCACGCAGAAGACCTCAGTCTGGACGGGTTTACGGTCGAATACGGCGCTTCGGCCGACGACAGACCCGACGTGGACGTCCAGGAATCGTTGCTGACGGCGGCGACGCAGTACGTCGATAGCGCGATCGAGCAGGTTCGGGAGGTGACCGGCAAAGCGGAGATCGGATTCGACGTGACGATCGAAAGCGACATTCCGCTCGGCGCGGGCCTCGGTTCGTCGGCTGCGGTGGCCGTCGCCGCGATCGACGCCGGGACGCGTGCGCTCGGAACGACGCTCGAGGCCGACGAGCTCGCTGAACGCGCCTACCGTACCGAACACGAGGTACAGGAGGGACAGGCTTCGCGCGCCGATACGTTCTGCTCCGCGACCGGCGGCGCGGTCCGCGTCGAGGGCGACGACTGTCGATCCATCGACGCACCCGATTTGCCGATCGTGATCGGGTTCGACGGCGGTGCGGGCGATACGGGCGAACTCGTCGCTGGCGTCCGGAGGGTTCGCGAGGAGTACGAGTTCGCAGCCGACACGATCGAAGCTATCGGAGACGTGGTCAGAAACGGCGAGGACGCACTCGCTGCCGACGACGTCGAGGAACTCGGCCGGCTGATGAACTTCAACCACGGCCTCCTGTCGGCGCTCGGCGTCTCCTCGAGGTCGCTGGATACGATGACCTGGGCGGCGCGGGACGCGGGTGCGCTGGGGGCAAAGCTGACCGGTGCCGGCGGCGGCGGCTGTATCGTCGCTCTCGACCCGACGCCGGAGACCCAGACAGCGCTGTCGTTTACGCCGGGTTGTGAGGACGCCTTCCGAGCAGCGCTCGCCGACGAGGGGGTCAAACGGCTCGAATGATCGTCCTGAAACTCGGGGGGAGTGCGATCACGGACAAGGACCGTGCGGAAACCCTCGACGGCGAGGCGCTCGAGTCCGCATCCGACGCGATCGCGACCGCACTCGAGGCGTCCGCCGAACCGGGTAACCCGAACCTCGTCATCGTCCACGGCGGCGGGAGCTTCGGTCACGCGAACGCGAGCGACCACGGCGTGACGACGACCGAGGGATCACACGACATCGATGCAGTCCACGACATCCACGGCGCGATGAAGACCCTGAACGGGTTCGTCCTGAGCAGGCTCATCGAGCGCGACGTTCCGGCCGTTCCGGTACATCCGTTTTCGACCGCCTCTCGCGACCAGAGCGGTCGACTCGAGTTGCCGACCGGCCAGGTCGAGACGATGGTGTCCGAGGGGTTCGTTCCGGTTTTGCACGGCGATCTGGTCTCTCACGCCGAACGGGGTGTGACGGTCGTCAGCGGCGACGAACTCGTCGCGGAGCTCGCTCGAGCTCTCGAGGCGGACCGCGTCGGTCTCTGTTCGACCGTTCCCGGCGTCCTCGACGACGACGATGTGGTGATCGAACGGATCACGACGCTGGAGGGGGTCGCGGACGTCCTCGGTGAAAGCGAGTCGACGGACGTAACGGGCGGGATGGCCGCGAAGGTCGCCGCGCTGCTCGACCTCGATGCCGAGGCGACAATTTTCGGTCTCGACGAACTCGAGGCGTTTCTCGCGGGAGAGCGGCCGGGAACGACCGTTTACTGACGCTACAGACCGATCGTGTTTCGCGACGATCGGGAACCGAGGTGGTTTTCCGTGGACGCGAGAAGGTCGCGACAGTGATGCACTCGAGGCGAACACTCCTCCGAACCGGCTGTGCGGTCGGGTTGCTGAGCGTGGCCGGCTGCGCCGCTCCGCGAGCAGGTCTCACGGGACACCGCCGAAACGCCGGCGTTCCCGATCCGGCCGATCCGAGCTACCGCGAGTGGCTGCCGGCCGCCGAGGAAACCGATGCGATCGATCAGGACGTTCCGATCCGGTACGTCGACGTCGAGCGCGCCCTCGAGCGGGGGAATACCCTCTCGAGGGGGGTGGCCGGATCGCTGTTCGAGTTCTGGGCCGTCGGTGACTGGTTTGGCCACGAACTCGCGGCGCTCGATGGAATCCTCGTCCGTAGCGATAGTCCGCTCACCGTGATCTACGCCGGCGATATCTCCCGTCCCGACGCACGGGACGAACTCGAGGAATCGGGCTACGAACACCTCGAGGGCGACGCACCGTGGTCGGTGTTCGTCCGATGGGATCAGCCCCGACTGATCGGCGTCTCGGAGGCGGGCGTCGTCCAGACGTCGATCGACGCGGCGGTCGACGAGCCACTTGACGGTGCACTCGAGCGCGTCGGAACGTTCCTCGAGACGAAAGCGGGGAACCGAACCCGTCGCCACGAAAGCGACGACGTTTTCGAGCGGCTGACCGACCGACTCGGGGCCGGAATCCGCACGACGGTTCCACTCACGCCGCCGCCGTGGCTGCCCGACGGCGGCCGGTGGGGGACGGCCATCGACGGCACCGACGACGGCTCCGTCCGACGAGCAACGGCGGTGGTTCCAGCGAACGGAGACGCGAGTCCGGGCGAGACGGCCGATGCTCGGGAGACGGACGGGGGATCGATCGAAGACGATCTGGCCGAACACATCGGTGAGGCCTGGAGCGGCGATCCGAGCGTCTACACCGCCAGTTCGACGGTCGAGGGAAGTGTTCGACGAGCCCCAGACGAGGCTCCGACGTCGATCGATGAACTGGTCCCACCGCGGGTGACGATCGAGTTCGAGTACGACGACGACGAATCCGCCGGGATCGTCAGCCACCGGACCGGAACCCCCCTCGAGACGGATCGGCTTACGGTCGCCGTCGACGGCCAGACCGGCGAGAGCCTCGCGCTCAGTGGGGAGACCTTCGAGGCCGGGGATCGGTTCGCGATCCGCGGGCTGCCGGCGACCGCGCTGGTTTCGCTCGGATACGATCTCACCGACGTGACTGCGGTAACGATCGCGAGCTTCGTGGGCCCGGGCCAGCCCGCGGATGGCGAAGAACCCGAATCAGAACCGGAACCGGAGCCCGATCCACTGGATACCGAGTGAGACGGTCTGCTGTGAGTTACCGGTTCGATCGCGATCCGTCTGCGGCTGAACCGTAACCCGATCAGCAATCCGTCCGAGCAAATCGATCGGCTCCGACTACCGTTTCGTCCTCGGTCTCGAGGGATTCAGATCCCGTTTTCGAAGGGCGAAGGCCTTGTTCACGACGGGTCGGTGACCCTACCTTCGAGCGGGCGTCGTCCCGATTCTCGGACGGACGACGTCCCAAGGACCACCGTTCGAGTTCGAATCCGCTATTCGAAGAGCAGGCGGTCGAGGACCGGTCGCAGGAACGAGCCGCGGCGGGTCTTCTTCGAGTGGACGAGCAACACCGGCTGGTCGATCGCGGCGGCGAGGCGATCCGAACGCTGTTCGACGACGATATCCGGCAGCCGTCGATGGGTGACCGTACTCAACATAACGATGTCGGATGACTCGAGTTCTCGCGAGAGATCGTCGACCACGTCGGTCGTCCGAACGACTGCGGATTCGACCGGAACGGTACAGAGATCGTCCAGATCGTCGTGGTACTCCTCGATCGTCTCGACCAGCTCGTCGGGTGCGTCCTCGGAGACGGCAAAGATGAACCGAACGCGAGCGTCGAGGATGTCGGCCATCGCGTCGGCCAGTTCGACCTTGAGCGGATCGTTGAACGGACTGCGGTCGGTGACGACTGCGATCTCGTCGACGTCGGTTCGCTGTTCGTGCTGGACGAAGACGACGTCGCAGGGCGCGTGTTCCATGATCCAGTCCGTGTCCCGACCGAAGAGCGTACCGAGACGGCTCGTGGCTTCCTGACGAGCGAGAACGAGATCGGCTCCCGTTCGATCAGCGAAGTTGACGACCGCGTGGCGGGTATCGTGGCTGACGATCTCGCCGACTTCGACCGGAACCTCGAGATAGCGAACCAGCTCGTCGGTTCGGTCTTCGAACTCGAGATCCGCCTCCGAGACGTCCCTGGCGGCGGTGTCGAGTGGTACCTGATCGGGAACCTCGTCGAACCGCACGACTCGGATTCGACCACCTCGGCGGCGAACGATCGGTGCGGCCATCTGGATCAGGGCGTCTTCTTGCTCGCGGCTGACGTCCTGTCGGATCGGGATGAGGACCTCGTAGCGGTCGTCGCGCTCGAGTTGCTCTTCGGTGTCGCGGACGAACTGTTTGCCGGCTTCACGCCGAGCGAGACCTTTGGCGACGCCCTCCCGATCGATTCGATCCTCGGCGTACAGTTTGAACCAGACCAAACCAATGATAACGATGGCGATCGAGCCGACGATCTCGCGGGTTTCCATGTGATAGATGATGAACACGCCCGAGACGATTCCGAACAGCTGTACCCAGGGATAGCCCGGCGTGTGGAAGTCGGGATCGTACCCCTCGAGGTCGCGTTCGCGAAACGCGATCAGGGCACCGCAGACGAGGATGTAGACGAGGATCTGGAACGCGCCGGCCATCTTCGCGATCTCGTCGACCTCCTGTGTTGCGACGATGAAGATGATGATCGCGCCGGTCGTGAGGATCGCGACGGAGGGCGTATTGAATCGCGGGTGGATGTACTCGAATTTCTTCAAGAAAAGGTCGTCACGGCTGAGCGCGAGCGGATAGCGGGATGCGGTCAGGATTCCAGCGTTGGCGGTACTGACGAGTGCGAGCAGCGCGGCGATGATGATCGTCACGACGGCGAGAAAGCCGACCGGGAAACCGCTACCAAAGCCGGGTACTGACATGCTCACCCCGCCGAAGAGTAGCTCGGTTGCGAGAGCCATCGGTTCTTCCGAATCAGCCAGTTGGTCCCCGTCCATCACCCCGACCAGGACGAACACGAGCAGCGCGTAGAGAAAGCTGGTCGCGATCAGCGAGCCGAGGAGTCCGAGCGGCAGGTTCCGCCCGGGATTTTCGATCTCCTCGGCAACGGCCGCGACCTTGGTCACGCCCGCGTACGAAACCAGTACGAGCGCCGTCGCGGTCAGAATCCCGTCGAGTCCATCGTCGAAGAAACCGTCGAAGTTCGCCGCCTCGACCTGGACGATCGAGGCGGCGACGAACCCCGAAAGGATGATCAACATGACGATAACCATGATCAACTGGAGTCCGCCGGTCTGTTTGACTCCGACCAGATTGACGGCGATGAGAACGAGTGCGAACGTGATCCCGAGCGCGCGAACGCCGGGAATCGGCAGCGTCGCGCCGATGGCAGGGATCGCGAGATCCCACGTCGGGAGCGAATAGACGAAGTTGATATAGAACATCCCGCCGTACAGCGCGAGCGATCCCTTGAGCATCAACATGAGCCAGGTCCCGAGACCGGCGATCGTCCCGAACGACGGTCCCAGTCCGCGTTCGATAAAGACGTAGTCTCCGCCGGCTTCCGGCATCGCCGTCCCCAGTTCGGCAATGCTCAACGCCGCCGGAACGACGAGAATCGCCGCGATAACGAACGCGAGGATCACCGCCGGTCCGGCCTCGGCCATCGCGATCCCCGGCAAGATGAAAATGCCGCTCCCGATCATCGCCCCCATGCTGATCGCGATCACGGCGAACAGCCCGAGGTCTCGCTCGAGATCCTTTGTCATTGGGTGGCGCTTTCGAACGGAAGTTTAGAAACCTTCGCATTTCGGAACCGATTGTATCACAACGAGTATGGAAATTAAAACTCAGGCAGTATTGCCCCCTTCTATTGAACATTCAGGCTGTTCCTATCCCCGCTAACACGTTGGCCGAGTGTCCTGACGATCGAATCGGGCCGAAGCGCCGACCAACCCACTGTGTTTTTAACACCCGGGCGTGTAGTGGCGAATAGCGAGACCCGCGGGCAAGTGCGTTCGGACCCACATCGTGGGCTAACGGAGGATTCCTCCGGAGCGCATAGCGGGATGGCCGACGAGCTGTAAGACGCCGGGGCCCACGAACCGGGAGTCCGCGGACCGTTTCGATGAGAGTCCACGACGCGACTTTCAGTGCTACAGAACAATGGAAATAGAAATTGCAACGATAGGCGGATACGAAGAAGTCGGGCGGCAGATGACTGCCGTCCGCGCCGGTGAAGACGTCGTCATCTTCGATATGGGTCTGAACCTGTCACAGGTTCTCATCCACGACAACGTCGAAACCGAGCGGATGCACAGTTTGGACCTGATCGACATGGGTGCGATCCCGGACGACCGCGTCATGTCGGATCTCGAGGGCGACGTTAAGGCGATCGTTCCGACCCACGGTCACTTGGATCACATCGGCGCGATCTCGAAACTCGCACACCGGTACAACGCGCCGGTCGTCGCGACGCCGTTTACGATCGAGCTGGTCAAACAGCAGATCGAGGGCGAACAGAAGTTCGGCGTCGAAAACGACCTGATCAAGATGGACCCCGGCGAGACGATGTCGATCGGTGACTCCGGTAACGTCGATCTCGAGTTCGTCAACGTCACCCACTCGATCATCGACGCGATCAACCCGGTCCTCCACACTCCCGAAGGTGCGATCGTCTACGGACTGGACAAGCGAATGGACCACACTCCGGTCATCGGTGACCCGATCGACATGAAGCGATTCCGCGAGATCGGTCGCGAAGGGGAAGGCGTCCTCTGTTACATCGAGGACTGTACCAACGCGAACAAAAAGGGACGAACGCCCTCCGAAAGCGTCGCTCGCGAACACCTGCGGGACGTCCTCTACAGCATGGAGGATTACGACGGCGGGATCGTCGCTACGACGTTCTCGAGTCACATCGCTCGCGTGAGCAGCCTCGTGGAGTTCGCGAACGACATCGGCCGGCAACCGGTTTTGCTGGGACGGTCGATGGAGAAGTACTCCGGAACCGCAGAGCGCCTCGACTTCGTCGACTTCCCGACCGACCTCGGCATGTTCGGTCATCGAAAATCCGTCGACCGAACGTTCAAACGGATCATGAACGAGGGCAAGGAGAACTTCCTCCCCGTCGTCACGGGCCACCAGGGCGAGCCACGCGCGATGCTCACCCGGATGGCTCGCGGCGAGACGCCGTACGAACTGGACAACGGCGACAAGGTCGTCTTCTCCGCTCGCGTGATCCCCGAGCCGACCAACGAGGGCCAGCGCTACCAGGCCGAAAAACTCCTCGGAATGCAGGGCGCTCGCATCTACGACGAGATCCACGTTTCGGGCCACCTCAACCAGGAAGGCCACTACGAGATGCTCGACGCGCTCCAGCCACAACACATTATTCCGGCACACCAGGACCTCAAAGGCTTCTCGGGGTACGTCAGCCTCTGTGAGAGCGAAGGATACCAGCTGGGTCGAGACGTCCACGTCACGCGAAACGGCAACCTCATCCAGCTCGTCGAGTGATATGACAAGTCCCAAGGCACGGGAAGAAGCGGTGCTCGAGGCGGTCCGAAAGCGCCGTGATCGGGTCAACGCGGCGATTCCCGAGGATCTGCCCATTCAACCGCCAACGCGGCTGTACGAGGCGTCTCGCTATCTACTCGATGCCGGCGGTAAGCGCCTCCGGCCGACCGTCCTGTTAACGACGGCGGAGGCGCTCGCAGACGTTCAGCCGCTCTCGGTCGACTACCGTGGGTTTCCGACTCTGAGTGGCGCGGAGCCGGGATCCGTTTCGAAGATCGATATGATGAACGCCGCCGTCAGCGTCGAGGTTATCCAGTCGTTTACGCTGATCCACGACGACATCATGGACGACGACGACCTCCGCCGTGGTGTCCCCGCCGTTCACAAGGAGTACGACCTCGAGACGGCCATCCTCGCGGGTGATACGCTCTATTCGAAGGCGTTCGAGATCATGCTCGATACGGGTGCAAAGCCCGATCGAACCGTCGACGCACTCGAGGTCCTCGCGACGACCTGTACGAAGATCTGTGAGGGCCAATCCCACGACGTCTCCTTCGAAGAGCGTGATGACGTCTCGACCGAGGACTACCTCGAGATGGTCGAGCAGAAGACCGCCGTCCTCTATGCGGCCTCGGCGTGCCTGCCGGCCATCCTGATGGAGGCCGACGCCGAGACGATCGACGCACTGTACGGCTACGGCCTCGACATCGGCCGCGCGTTCCAGATTCAGGACGACGTCCTCGATCTGACCGTTCCGAGCGAGGAACTCGGCAAACAGCGAGGAAGCGACCTCGTCGAGAACAAACAGACGCTGATTACCGTCCACGCCCGCGACCAGGGCGTCGACGTGGACTCCCTGATCGATACGAACGACGTCGACGCCGTCACGGAAGCCGAAATCGACGACGCGGTCGCAACGCTCGAGGAGACCGGCTCAATCAGCTACGCCAACGAGATGGCGCGAGAACTCGTCGAAGACGGGAAAGCGCGACTCGAGATCCTCCCGGACAACGAGGCACGAGAGCTGCTGTTCGAACTCGCGGATTACCTGATCGAACGGGGCTACTGACCGCTCGTCGATCGATTTTTCGGACCGCCGTCTCTCGAACGGCGGCGTCGACCGTACACAGGGTTTTGATCCGCCGTCTCCGGTTGTTTTCGCCGTCATACGGATTGCTGTAACTGTTTACCGGAGCGACCGCGAGACGGCGCCGGATCGCTCCGGAAATGACTTACAGCAGTCCGTATCAGTCCGGCCCCGTCGAAGTGTACCCTCGAGTCGCCGTCGAAAGCGAGAGCATTCCGATGCCGGCGACGCAGTCGGGACAGTACGACTCTGTGACAGTGCTGTATCGATCGGCGAGTTCGCCGCAGGGGACCGCCCCCACTGTCGTCGGCTCGAGGCCCCGCTTCGTGGGTGGTGGCGGCGGACGAGGCAGCTATCGTCGCAGGGTCGATCCCGCGGGTGTTCGCTCACCAGTCGTGAATCGAATCGCGAGCGCTCGAGAGCGACTGGGCACTCGAGACGCCGTCCGATACCGCAACGGGTTCCCGAAAGCGCGTGCTGGTCGAACGCGATACTGTACCGTCGTGCGAGACCGTTTTGTCTCGGTAGGAGTAACGAAAGCATGGCAGCCAAACTGCGAAGGTTTGTAAGCCACCCGTCCCGGGTGTCTTCAGCAACCGGGGCATTTCGTACGCATGCCCCCGCGTCCAATTTTGGAGCGCGTGGCTTCCATCGTAATAGATGCACTGACTATTACCATGATTACTGGTGTTTGCTGTCGGAAATAGAACTCCGGGGTGGAAGACATCAGAGCAGTCGTTCGACAGAACGGTTTGCACACCCTCTATCAGGCGTGTTCGTCGATCCAGCGACACCATTCGTAGAAATCGTCCGCGCCGCACTGCTCGGCGATCGATCGCATAGTGCCGGTCGGGATATCGTCCTCGGATTTCATCGGGACCGTTACGATACGAACCTCGTCGGTTTCCGGGTGTTCGTACCGGAGTTTCAGGTGACTCCCCGTTCGTCCCGATCGTCGAAACCCGTGGTTTTGCAGGACTTTCGCGATTTCACGGCCAGAAAACGACGTTCGGACCATTCACTTCATAAAGTCAGGGAGCGGTTTGTCGTCCGTCGCGTCGGGATCGAGCCCCCACTCCCTGAGATCGTCGTCAGTAACCGGCTCGCCGCCACCCTCGTGAAGTGCCAGCGCCTCCGCAAGCATCTCGAGCGCTTTAGCTTTCGTCTCACCGAACGACGCAATTCCGGTCTCGAGATCCCTGGCGGTGATACTGCCGTCATCCTCGCGGATGAACTCGACCCCCTCGGATCGGTCGTCTCGAGCCGTACTTGCCATATAATGTACAGTAGTACGAACATGCTGATAAACGTTCGCACCAAAATACCGAGCGATCGATCCCTCGAGTCCCGGCCGACACCGCGGGGGTTTTGGTCCGGGCACGAATACCCACGGCTAATGAACGACGATCTCCGCGAGCGAATCGAGCGCGAGGCCGAAAAACACGCGCTGTTGAACGCCGTCAAACACGAGAGCGACGCCGACGTCGGTGCGATCATGGGACCGTTGATGGGCGAAAACCCCGACTTCCGCCCCCACGGAGACGAGATCCCGGGCGTCATCGGCGGCGTCATCGGTCGGGTCAACGACCTCTCTTACGAGGAAAAGCGCGAGCGACTCGAGAAACTCGCACCCGAAGAACTCGCGGAGATCGAAGCCGAGGACGAAGAAGACGAACACGACCTGCCCGATCTTCCCAACGCCGAGGAGTACGACGAGATCCGGATGCGCTGTGCGCCCAATCCCAACGGCCCGTGGCACGTCGGCCACGCCCGGATGCCCGCCGTCATCGGCACCTACCGCGACCGGTACGACAGCTGGTTTTGCGTCCGTTTTGACGACACCGACCCCGAGACGAAGCGGCCCGATCTCGAGGCCTACGACGCGATCCTCGAGGATCTCGACTACCTCGGCTTCGCACCGGACGAGGTGTACCGCGCGAGCGATCGCCTCGAGACGTACTACGAGCACGCTCGCGAGCTGATCGAGCTGGGCGGAGCCTACACCTGCTCGTGTTCGGGCGAGGCGTTCTCCGAACTGAAAAACGCGGGCGAGGCGTGTCCACACCGGGACAAGGACACCGAGACGGTGCGCTCCGAGTTCGAGGCGATGATCGACGGCGAGTACGAGAGCGGCGAGATGGTCCTGCGCGTGAAGACGGACATCGAGCACAAGAATCCGGCACTACGTGACTGGGTCGCGTTCCGGATGATCGATACGCCTCACCCGCGGGAAGAAGCCAGCGAGTACCGGTGTTGGCCGATGCTCGATTTCCAGTCTGGCGTCGACGATCACCTGCTGGGAATTACGCACATCATCAGGGGAATCGACCTGCAGGACTCCGCGAAGCGACAGCGCTTCGTCTACGACTACTTCGACTGGGAGTACCCCGAGGTCGTCCACTGGGGTCACGTCCAGCTCGACGCCTACGACGTGAAGATGAGTACCTCGACCATCTCGAGGCTGATCGAGGCTGGCGAACTCGACGGCTGGGACGATCCGCGCGCGCCGACGCTCGCGAGCCTTCGTCGGCGCGGAATCCGCGGCGAGGCCATCGTCGACGCGATGGTCGAACT
Source organism: Natrarchaeobius halalkaliphilus (assembly GCF_003841485.1). NCBI lineage: Archaea > Methanobacteriati > Methanobacteriota > Halobacteria > Halobacteriales > Natrialbaceae > Natrarchaeobius > Natrarchaeobius halalkaliphilus. The sequence goes on from NZ_REFY01000002.1 coordinate 138,772, forward strand.
CGGTACCTCGACCAGCGACGTCGACCTCGCGATGAGTTCGATCTACGCGGCCAACCGCGATCTGATCGACGACGAAACCGACCGACGGTTCCTGGTCCGCGACGGCAACCAACTGCCAATCGGCGGGAGTCCACCCGACGAGGCCACCCCGCCGCTTCACCCCAGCCACGAGGACCGCGGCGTCCGCGAGATCCCCGTCGGTGACGCCGTCCTCCTCGAGCCCGAGGACCTTCCCGGGCGCGAGGAGCGCATCTGGCTCAAGGGACTGGGCTGTTTCCAGTACACCCGCGATACGCTCCAGTACACCGGCGAAGGGATCGACGTGGTGCGCGAGGGTGACGTCGACGTCGTCCACTGGGTTCCCGCACGCGAGAGCGTTCCCGTCCGGATGCGGACGATGGACGGCGACGTGACCGGTCGAGCGGAACCCGGCGTTGTCGACCTCGAGACGGACGAGGTCGTCCAGTTCGAACGCGTCGGCTTCGCCCGGGTCGACCGACACGACGACGAAGAGACGATCACCTACTACGCACACCCGTAGCGACGTCACCGGGATCCTCTCGTTACTGTGACTCGAGCGGGACTATCAGTTCCGTCGTTCGGCCGAACCGAGCGTCGACGCCGCCGCGGAGCGACTCGTATCCCCGGGCGGTCGCCGTCACCGGGTGGCGACCGTGCTCCAGGTCGATCTCGAACGATCCGTCGTCGTCGACCGACACCGGTTCGCCGGCGATCCGGACCGACGCCTCGTCGAGTTCGTCGCCGCGCTCGTCGACGACGCGTCCGAGAACGCGACCGGTCCCCGGAATCTCGCGATCGCCCGACTCGAGTTGCACCCAGGCGATTTCGGATCCGTCGGCGTCGACGTACACCGTCTGGGTTCCGTCGGCGTAGCCGGCAGCGTCCGTTACCCGAACGTCCCACCAGCCCTCGCTCACGGCGAACCCGGTGTTCCAGCTACCGGAGTCGGGAATCGCCCCCTCCGGCGCGCTCGCCTCGTAGGTGTCGTCGCCGTAGATCGTCACGTGACACGGGATGGTCGAGCCGCCGTCGACCTCCGTCGCGTAGACCTGTAGCTCGCCGGTCTCGTCGCCCCACTCGCGGTAGAGCGGGACGTCCGCCGATACCGCCTCGCCCGGATCGATCTCGAGTCGCCTCGTTCGTTCGGCGTAACCGTCGGCTCGCACCTCGAGGACGCGCTCGCCGGAGACCGATACGGCAGATCGGTCGGTTCCGTCCGAGTCGGCGGGATCGACCGTCAGCTCGTACTCTCCGTCCTCGTCGGTGGTCGTCGTCGCGTCCCCGAGCGAGACGGTTGCCTCCGCGACCGGATCGTCAAAATCAGTGATCGTCCCCTCGACGAGAGTGTCGTCCGGCTCCGCGGCCGCCGTTGGCGCGGACCCGGCCACACCGAAGAGCGAGAGACCCGCGAGGGCCGTCCGATTCAGGATCGTCCGTCGATTGTACGTCATACAGTGATCACCCGGAATGGGTTCGAACATTCGACCATAGGCTTTCCGGAATCGCCAACGTTAGGCCGCCGAGACCGTCAGGAACGGAAGATAGTCACGCATTCGGACGGGCGGAAGGTGTCTCTCTCGCAACCGGCCTCTCGAACGTACTCTCTCGTCGTCGATTCCCTACAAACGGAATTTTCAGGCTTATTCTCCCAATACTTCGAAAATCAAAGTGACTTTGGAAATCGAAGTTGTGGCCGAACTCCAGACGTCGACGGACGCGAGGTTCGAGAAGCGACGCTACTCGAGCAACTCGTCGGCGCTGTCGGCGAGGGGATCGGCAACCACGCCGTCCGTTCGCCCGAGAACGCGGGCGTGAGCGGCGCAGACCCGCCGGTTATCCGTCCAGGGGATGTGAAGTTCGACGACCGCGGGGCGATCGCAGTCGTCCTCCGCACAGTCCATACTGGTTCGAACGCGGGCCGAGAGTTCAGTGTTTCCCCGAGAGCGGTCTAGAACAGGACGACGGCGACGGCGAACCCGAACAGGATCGAGAGGGTCAACAGGAACTGTACGGCCGTGGAGGCGAGAACGCCGACCGTCGCGTACAGCGCGGACTGAGTGCTGTGATCGATATCGCCGCCGCGGGCGTACTCGAGGACGAAGACGGTGCCAAAGAGTCCGACGAGCAATCCGAGCGGTCCGGTGACGATCATGAGCGCGATTCCAACGACTGCGGCGCTGCCGGTGGTCGTCCAGGACGCGCCGCCCGCCCGCGCGGCGATCGACCCGCCGACGAACTCCGCGAGCAACGTCATCACGCCGAGGGCCGTGAGAACGGCGAGTGCCACCGTCCCGGGATCGGTGTAGCCCGAGTGCCACCAGTAGAGGTAGAGCCCCGATAGCGAGAACAATCCGCCGGGTACGAGCGGAATCAGCGTCCCGACGATGCCCGCCACGAGCAGCGCGACCGCGAGGATCGTGACCGCGTCGATCATACGCTCGGTTGCCCCCTCGCGGTCAAAGCCGTATCGCCTTCGAGTTGCTCGAGAAACATCGAAACCGCTATCCTCCTCCTCCGTCTGCGACCGAACTGTGAGCAAATGACACGGGGAGCGATCGTCGTCGGCGCGTCCTCGGGAATCGGTGAGGCGCTGGCCCGAGCGCTCGCGGCGGAGGGCTACGAGGTCGGGATGGCGGCCCGTCGGCGAGAGCGGATGAAACGGATCGGTGCCGAGTTACCGACCCACACCGCGGTGGCGAAGATGGACGTTTCGGACCCCGAAGACGCCCGTGACGCGTTTGAAGATCTCGCAGCGGCGATGACGTCGATCGATCTGGTCGTCATCAGTGCCGGCGTCGGTCATCTGAACCGGGGCCTCGAGTGGGAACCCGACCGGGAGACGATCGACGTCAACGTTCGCGGGTTCACGGCGATCGCGACCGCGGCGATGGCGCACTTCGAGACCCAGGGCGGCGGCCACCTGGTCGGCATCTCCTCTGTGGGGGCGGTCTTCGGCAATCCCGGCGCGCCGGCCTACAGCGCCTCGAAAGCGTTCGTCTCGACCTACCTCGAGGGGCTTCGCGGCCGACAGGCCGATCGGGAGGCGGACGTGACGATCACGACCGTCGAACCCGGGTTCGTCGACACCGAGATGGCGATGGGCGACGACCTGTTCTGGATGGCATCCCCCGAAACGGCGGCGAGCCAGATTGTCCGTGCGATCCGGCGCGAGCGCGACCACGTCTACGTCACGCGGCGGTGGCGACTCGTCGCCTGGTTCCTGAAAGCGACACCCGATCGGCTCTTGCGACGGGCGCTTTCCTGACCACAGCGAGAGCGTGTTTGCGATCACGGCGACGGTCTCGCCCGTCAGTTCTCCGACGAACCCGTCCGGTCGAACCGATCGCGGACCGCAAGCGCCGTCTTCGTTCCGTACCGGTCGACTAAGGGACGGAACGCCTCGCCCAGCGCACGCATACACTGTCCCCGTGACTGGTACCCGAGGCGGTCCGCGACGGCCGACGGGTCTCGCCCCTGGAGGGCGCGCAGGACGAGAAGCCGTTCTTCGCGGTCGCACAGTCGAATCTCGTCCGGATCGTCGAGAAAGTACCGTACTGCGAGTCGACGAAACGGGCGGGGAGCCACCTCGAACAGTCCCGGACCGTAGGCCGCGCCGGCGACGACGCGCCACTCGTAGTCGGTCAGATCGATCCCGGGAGTCACGTCGCCGCCGACGCTTCGCAACGCCTCGCGAGCCACGTCGGCCTCGAGGTCGGAAAGCGCATCGAGACACTGCGAGGGGACCCGTCGGACGAACTGCTCGGCGTGTCGATCGGACAGTTCCCGGCCGGCCTCGCTCGTCGGGGAGAGCATGAGTGCCGAGTACTCGCCACTGGCATCGTTTCTAGTCGTCGAGACGTGGACCGTCCGGTAGCCGTTCTCGCGCCAGAACGCGAGCAGCTCCGGCGTCGCGCCGAACCCGGTTCCGAGCCAGTCGATCGCATCGGCCGCGGTGAACTCCCGACGAATTCGCTCGAGTAACGTCGATCCCAGCCCCCGCGAGCGAACGGCGTGGTGGGTCGCGATGCGAACGATTCGGACGCCGGCCGGCTCGCCAGCGTCCTCGTCCCGGAGCTGGCTCGCGAGCACGTCCGGAAGCATGTTCCCCCGAACCCGCCCGCCCTCGTACATCATCGCCCGCGTCTCACTCGAGAGGCGTCCCTCCCGAGCGAGCAAGGCGACGCTCACGACGTGGCCGTCCTGAACCAGCGCGCGCGTCTCGAGGTTGGGGGCGTCCAACAGCCGGGCCAGATCGTTCGGCTCGGTGCGGTAATGTGCGAGCACGAGCAGTCCGAACAGCTCCCGCAGGAGGCGTTCGTCCGCGAGCAGGTCGTCGGGCTCGAGACGGCGGTAGGTCACGGAGTCGGGCGTCGCCCCCGCGACGAGCGAGTCGACCGCGGGTCGCGCGTCGAGGAGCAGGGCACGAAACGCCCACACCTCGATCGGATCGCCTCCGGCGTACCGGATCGGCTCGGTGAGCGTGCAGTCGGTGACTGCGTGATCGCTTTCGGCCAGTCGATCCCGAAAGCGAACCGAAAACCCTCTGCCCGCCCCCTCGTAGCCGTGGATGGTGGTCGCGAACGCGACGGCGTCGGCCGAAAGCAGCGACTCGAGCCGGGGGACGGGGAGCGCGGCCGCCTCGTCGACGATGACGATATCCGCCGTCTCGAGTTCCTCGATCGCCGCGGCCGCCTCGAGAAATCGAACACACCCGCCGGCGGTCGTCTCGAGTCGCCGGTCGCGGTCGATCGTCGTCGCCTCGAGCGTCTCGCAGAGTTCTCGTGTCCGCTCGAACACCTCGCGGGCGTTTCGCCAGCCCGGCGCGGTGACGAGCACGTCCGCGCCGTCTGCGGCGAGCGCTCCCGCGGCCAGCCCCGCGGCGCTGGATTTGCCGCGGCCGCGGTCGGCCTCGAGCACGACCGCGCGTTTCCCCCCTTCGTCGTCGGCCGCCACGAGCGATTCGAACGCCCCGACGGCCTCGAGCTGGTCGCCACTCAAACAGGCGTCGGCAACGTCGAGCGGAAACCGCTCGAGCACCGGCCGCGCCCCGATCGCTTGCTCGGAGTCCGTCGGTCCGTTCGAATGGGTCGTCCAGCGCGGTGGCGGGTTCGTCACCCCCGTCGACCCGACCGTGCCCGCATCGACGTCGACGATGGCGATTCCACGGTGCTCCCGCAGGGTGTCGACGAGCCGGCCTCGAAAGCGGCCGGTGACGTCCGCGATCGAGAACGGCGGAACCGCAAGCGACTCGTCGAACTCGCCGTGATGGTCCGGCCAGTCCTCGAGCGCCGGCGTCAGGAGAACGAGGAGGCCGCCGCCGTCGACCGCGCCGACGACCGACCCGAGCGCGTTCGGGCGCAATCCCCCGTGAGCGTCGAGCGCTACCACCGTTCGCGTCGTTCCGAGAAGCTCACCCGCGTTCGCCTGTCGCCGGTGTTCACACCGGAGTCGGTCGTCGGGTCCGACGAGCGTCGTCGCCGTGATCCCGACCGGCAGCGCCTCGAGGACGGCCTCGAGGGAATCGTAGCCACGGCTTCGATCGCCCGCGAGCACCAGCAGTCGGCGTTCGTCGTGCGCCGTCGCCTCCTCGAAGAGCGTCTCTGAGAGCGCAACGAGATCGGCGGTCATACGACATATCGGGTGACCCCGAAGTAATAGCTTGATCGTTGGACCCGGCTGTGTGCGGGCCGGCACGGATCGCCATCTCTCCGTGCGCCTCCATCCCACGGCCTCGTGCGTTTGAACACGCTTTTAAGGGGGGCAACGCTACTCCGTACTACACCCTACGCGGGGTTGATGATGCTCCTAGCCTCACAGGACTTCCGCCGACGCGTACTCGGCCCGGGACCCAGCCCGGACGGCAGGGGAGTGCGAGCCCGCGCGTAGGAGAAGGTGAACAACCAATGTCAGTCTACGTAACAACCGATATCCCAGCCGACCTCGCAGACGATGCCCTCGAGGCGCTCGAGGTCGCTCGAGATACAGGACGAGTAAAGAAAGGAACGAACGAAACCACGAAGGCGATCGAGCGCGGCAACGCCAATATCGTCTACGTCGCAGAGGACGTCTCGCCCGAGGAGATCGTCATGCATCTCCCGGAGCTCGCGGACGAAAAGGGCATTCCCGTGGTCTTCATCGAGACCCAGGACGACGTCGGCCACGCCGCTGGCCTCGAGGTCGGCTCGGCCGCCGCGGCGATCGTCGACTCCGGAGAGGCGTCCGGTGACGTCGAGGACATCGCCGACAAGGTCGAGGACCTCGACTGAGGTGACCGAGAATGAGTGCTGAAGAGGAAGAAAGCAGCTCCACGCCCGCCGAGGTCATCGAGATCGTCGGCAAGACCGGCATGCACGGCGAAGCCATGCAGGTCAAATGCCGAATCAAGGAGGGCGAAAATCAGGGACGTATCATCACCAGAAACTGCCTCGGACCGGTCCGCGAAGGGGACGTACTCCAGCTTCGCGAGACCGCTCGCGAGGCCGATTCCATCGGAGGACAATAGCACAATGGTCGAGAAACGAACCTGTGACTACACCGGGGAAGACATCGAGCCCGGAACGGGCATCATGTACGTCCGTAACAACGGCACCGTGCTCCACTTCGTCGACTCGAAGGCGGAGAAAAACTACAAGCTCGGACGCGAACCCCGCGATCTCGAGTGGACCGCGCAGGGACGCGCCAGCAAGGGTCCAACCGAGGTCGAGACGGAACCCGACGCGGACGAAAAAGAGGAAGACGCCGACGAGGACGAAGACCTCGAGGCAGACGACGAGCCAGCGGAGTCCGAGACGGCCGACGACGAGGACGAAGCAGTCGACTCCGACGTTGACGCCGACGACTCCGACGCTGACGCTGATGCTGATACCGAGAGCGACGAAGCAGTCGAACCCGACGCCGAAGACGAGGCTGAAGACGAACAATGAGCGGGCACGAACGAACCTTCGTGATGGTGAAGCCGGACGCGTTCGCACGCGGGCTCGTGGGCGAAGTCGTCTCCCGACTCGAGGAACGCGGCCTCAAACTCGTCGCAATCAAAGTCGAGAACATGCCTCGCGAACGCGCCGAGGAACACTACGGCGAACACGAGGACAAGCCGTTCTACGACGACCTCGTCGAGTTCATCACCTCCGGACCCGTCGTTCCGATGGTCTGGGAGGGACAGGACGCGACTCGACAGGTCCGGCAGATGATCGGTGAAACGGACCCGCTCGAGGCCGAACCCGGAACGATCCGAGGTGACTACGCACTCGACCTCGGGCGAAACGTCGTCCACGCGGCCGACCACGAGGACGAGGGCGCGAACGAACGGGAAATAGGACTCCACTTCGACGACGACGAACTGGTCGACTACGACCAGCACGACACCGGCTGGCTCTACGAGTAATCCTCCACAGCAGATCGTGTTGGATTTAACACACGTACTATTCTAGGTAGACGTAACATCTAATGTGTCGGCTGCAGTAGAGGGCGCTGGTGGTTTCGAATGGTAACTCACGGTAGGTGGTCCCTGAATGCGTGAAACGAAGCGGGAATCAGCGACACTCCGTGCCGAGATGACCCCGTCGTTAGACCTCGTTTTTGACCTCCTTTCGAACCGTCGCCGCCGATACGCGTTATACTGTCTGTACGATCAACCCGACGACGCCGCCACGATCGAGGACGTTACGGAGACCGTCGTCTCGCTCGAAACGCGAGACACCGGTCCCGAACCGAGGTCGGAAATCGACGAGCAGAAACGACAGATTCGGACGGAGCTCCAGCACGTCCACCTGCCGAAACTCGAGAATGCCGGCGTGCTCGAACACGACCAGCGAAGCGGGACGGTTCGGTACTGGACCCAGCCGACGCTCGAGGAATGGCTCGAGCACGCACGGCACAAGGAGCTGATCTAAACCGTTCTCCGGGCGGAAGATGACTGACTCGTCGTCGAGAGACAGCTGGCACCGTCGCTGGTCCCGGGCCGCACAGTCCGAACCCCGTGACGAGGTACCCTCATCCGGAAACCGGTGAACGGGACCGCCGGACGTCGGGCGATATCGATCCGAGACGGCCTTCACAGCCGGTCACGCGAGGAATCGGAATCGTGTGGCGTTCGCTACCGTCGAATCGATCGGACTCGAAACGTGAACATCGTTTCGAAATAACTTTTTGCTCGCTTTCGAAAGAGTCGTCGTGAACCAGGATCGACGTCAGTTCTGGGCTCTCTATTTCACCCGATTTGCCGAGGGCTTTGGATTTATCACGCTGGTAACGCTGCTGCCGTACTACATCAACACGCTTCAGCCGACTGACACGACCGTCCTCGGGCTGACGATCAGTGCGGGCCTCATCGTTGGCCTGTACACGACGGGCTTTACCTTCGCCCAGACCGTCGCGGTTATTCCGCTGGCCTGGGCCGGCGACCGCTTCGACAAACGGACCGTGTTGCTCGCCGTTCTCGGGGCTGGTGCCGGGGTGTATGCACTGTTTCCCGTCGTCGACTCGAGCGCCTCGTTCATCCTCATCCGGGCGCTCCAGGGAGTCATCATCACCGGCGCGGGACTGATGAGCCTCTCGCTCGTGGGCCAGATCGCCGCGACCGGAACGCGTGCGAATTTTATTGGGAAGTCAAACGCGGCGTACTTCGCGGCGTCAATCGTCGGGAGTCTCAGTGCGGGCGCACTCTACGAAGCGTTCGGTTTCGGGCCGATCTTTGCGATCATCGTCTGTATCACGATCGTCGCCTGGCTCGCGGTGGGTCGCTACCTCGAGGCCGACGAAACCCGTGTCTACGGATTTCCGTTCAGCGAACTCGCACTCAACAGCCGTATTCTGACGCTCTCGAGTTTCAGGCTCCAGTACGCGTTTTCGGTGACGCTCGTTCGAACGTGGATTCCGATCTTTGCGGGCGTCTCCGCGGCACAGGGTGGACTGGCCTACGGCGGCCTCGCCGTTGCACTGACCGTCGTCGCAGAGAAGTTCACGAACATGTGCTGTCAGCCCTTTACCGGTCGACTGTCCGACGGTTACGGACGGGCGCTGTTCATCTTCGCCGGTGGCGGAGCGTACGGACTGATCGCGCTGGGCGTCCCGTTTTCGTCCGCCATCGGGGCCGCGCTCTCGCTTCCGTCGTCGATCGTCGTCTCTCTTCCCGACGTTCTCGTTGGCGCGTCGCTCCCCGCGGTGGTTTCCGCCGAGACGATTCCGGCACAGCTTACGCTTCTCGGAGACGTCTCACCCGCCTTCTTCCCGCTCATCGCGCTCTCGGGCCTGCTCGGAATCGCGGACAGTTTCCGCGAACCGGCGAGTATGGCGCTGTTTGCCGACGAAGGAACCGAAGAAGGCGGCGTCGCAGCGAGTTTCGGCATCCGAGATCTCGTCTGGCGGCCCGGAAGCGTCATCGCGCCCTTGCTCGGCGGCTGGCTGATGTACGAGGTAGGGATGGAGTCGGTCTTCTTCGTCGGCGGAGCGTTCGCACTCACGGGAGCCATCTCGTTTCTCATCATTCTCATCTGGTTACACGGCAGGCGTGCACTGATCCAGTGGTGATCGCACGGCGGCCGCTCTCTCGTGCGGATTCGTGGCATACGATCGCGGTGTCGCTGTCGCGTTCGTCACCGCTCTCGTCTCGACGAATAATCGGAACGGAGTCTTTATTATCCCACAAGGAATTCGAAAATATGTGTCACAAATCCGTATCGTCGACTCTCTGATCGGCCAAGACACTGAAATACGGGCTTCGCAAAGTAGTTCTTGACTGCCGGCGATGCACTCACCGAACACCGACGCTTGGGGAGAGACGGGCGAGTGGTCAGCGCCGTCAGCGGCTGGTGAGAGCACGTGACGCGGAGATCGATTCCCGTCGTCGATCGCGTCACTGATGCCTTCTTTGCGCTCGATACGGACTTTCGATTCACGTACGTCAACGACCGCGCCGAAACCCTGTTGAAACGCTCTCGAGGCGAACTGATCGGTCGAGTGATGTGGGACGAGTTCCCACAGACCGTCGAAACGCAGTTTCCAGACGGCTTCCACCGGGCGATGGACGAACAGGTTCCCGTCTCGTTCGAACTCTATCACGCCCAGCTCGAGACCTGGTTCGAAGCCCGGGCCTATCCCGCCGAATCCGGGCTTTCGGTCTACATGCGCGACGTTACCGAGCGAAAGCGCCAGGAGACGACGATCGCACAGCACGCAGCAGTCGTCGAGGCCGTCCACGACGGCGTCGTTACGCTCGACCGAAACCGAGAGATCGTCACGGTCAATACCGCGATGGAGTCGCTTCTCGGCGTCGATCGCGAGGAGATCATCGGGGAGCACATCGAGATCCTTCCGGAACGAGCCGCGATCGACGATTCGGACGCCGTCGAGATCGGACGCGCGATCACCGACGTCGATATCGGAAGCGCAGAGGCGCGCCAGATCGACGTTCCGTTCACCGACGCCGACGGCGTCGACCGAATGGGGGAGTTTCAGTTCGTTCCGATCGAAGACGATACGGCGACCGTCGCAGGCGTCGTCCGCGACGTCACCGACCAACACGAGTACGAACGCGTGGCGGCATCGCTCCACGAGGTCACACGGTGGCTCCTAGAGTCCGACGACCCTCAAGAGATCTGTGCCATCGCCGTCCACGCCGGGAGCGATCTGCTGGATCTGCCGATCAGCGGTGCTTGGCTGCTCGACGAGGAACACGGCTATCTCGACCCCGTCGCGGGAACCGCCGGCGCGCACGACGAGTTCGGCGGTCTCCCTCGATTTCATCCGAACGACGGCCTCGCCTGGGACGTTTTCGAAGCCGGGTCGACCAGACGGTTCGACGATCTGGAATCCGTCGACGGAACGTACAATCCGGGGACGCCGGTTCGCTCGGAGATCATCGCGCCGATCGGCACCCACGGCGTCTTGATGACGGGCTCGCTCGAGCCACACCAGTTCGACGACACCGACGTCGAGTTAGTTTCGACGCTCACCGAGAACACGCGCGCCGCACTCGATCGAGCGAACCGCGAGAGCGTCCTCCACGAGCGAACGGCCGAACTCGAACGCCAGACCGAGCGCCTCGAAGGGGTGGCAAACGTGCTCTCGACCGATCTCAAACGACAGCTCGAGTCGGTTTCCGACGCGCTCGAGGACGATCCGGGCGAAAGTTGGGAGTTCCCGCTGGCGAACGATTCGGTCGAACCGACGCTCGATCGCATCGAACGTCTGGTCGACGACGTCCGGGAGTTCGCTCGCAACGCCTCCACCGTCCGTTCTCGCAGTCGAGTTCAGCTAGACCGTGTGATCGAAGAAGCGGCCGAAGCGTCCCGATTCGACGACCGCCACGTCTTCGTCGAGGAACCCTCGACGCTCAGGGCTGATCCCGATCGTCTCATCTATCTCCTCGAGACGGCGTTCGACGATATCGCTGCTCGAGCCGACGGAGCCGACGTCACGGTTCGCGTCGGGTTGATGGGAATCGACGGTGATGACTGGCCGCGTGGCTTTTTCCTGGCCGACGACGCGTCCGAGACGCCGCCACCCGCAACCGATCGGCTGTTCGATCCGACAGCGGATTACGAGACGGCAATCGGCGGCCTCGGACTCACGCTGGTCCGGGCAATCGCCGAGGCACACGACTGGCAGATGGTGGTTCGATCGCCGGAAAACGCCGAGACCGAGACGCGGATCGAAATCAGGGACGTGACCACGATCGAGGCGGTCGAGGGAGGATAGCGTCGGACGTGACCACGATCGAGGCGGTCGAGGGAGGTCGACGGCAGTCGAAACCGTTCAATCATCGGTCCTGTCTTCCGTCGATTGTTGCTGGCTGATATCCATACAGAGCTGTCGATAGCCGTCCCCGTCGGCCAGTTCCGAGGTCGTTTCCTCGAGGCGGACGCGTAATACGGCGATCCGATCCTCGAGTCGTGCGTACTCCTGGCTGGTGAGGCGTTCGGCCTCGGTTTTCCGTCCGTCGAGCAACACCTTCTTTGCCGAGACGGCGAAGAACTCCTGTAACTGTTCGTCGTAGGCCGACCGAAGCAACAGCCCTTCGATAACCTCGATCAACTCCGCTTTCGAAACGGGTTTGACGAGGTAATCGTCGAACCCCATACTGACGATGTCGAAGTCCGGTTCTATCGCCGTTACCATCGCGATCCGGCAGTCGAGACGCTGTTCGCGGATCGTCTCGAGAACGAGATCGCCCGACAGGCCCGGCATTCGTCGGTCGAGTAACACGACGTCGATCCCTTCGTCGATGGACTCGAGCGCCTGATTCCCGTCGTAGGAGATCTGGACGTCGTATTCGTCCTCGAGTCGCGACGCATAGAGGTCCGCGAGGTCGGGTTCGTCTTCGACGATGAGGACGGACGAGTGATCGGTGGCCATCAACGGGTTCCTCCGGTATCTCGTTTCGAGGTGCGTACCGTGAGTACATTAAAATATCGGGTCTTCGGGGGAAAACGAGTCGCTACTCGAGGCCGTCTTCGATCGTCGAGCGCAGCGACCGGATCTCGCTCGCCGTTCTGGAGAGCGTTCGGTCACCGACGGTGCACTCGAGAGCACCCTCGTCAGTCGGCGCTCCGAGCGAGACGACCGGCGCGACGCCCTCGAAGGCGTCCCGGACGTCGTCGGGCGCGGTCGTCTGGATCAGCGCACGACCCGGCTGTTCGTGGAACAGCGCGTCGGCGCAGTCGTCGCTCGAGCCCGCCTCCGGGATCGTGACCGCGAGGCCGGCGTCGTCGGAGATCATTTCCGCGAGCGCAACGGCGAGGCCACCGTGGCTGACGTCGTGGACGGCGATCGTCTCGTCGGCGTTCGCCACCGAGGTTAGTGTCTCGATGATCGCGGCCGGCCGCTCGGGCAGGGCGGGGAACCGGTCGCCGCCGTCGAACTGAGCGAGGTACTCGGAGCCGCCGAGCCCGATCTCCCCGGCCTCGAGGGCGGAGTCACCGATCAACAGCAACTCGCCGCCAGCGGTCGCGTCGACCGAGAGCGCCGGCGCATCGTAGCCCGCTTTGGTCCCGACGAGCGCGAGCGTCGGCGTCGGTGGGATCGGTCCCGCGACGGAATCGTTGTACAGCGAGACGTTCCCGCCGACGACGGGCGTCGAGAGAGTCTCACACATTTCCGCGAGCCCGTCGACGATTCCGGTGAATCCGCCGTAGACATCGGGCTTTTCGGGGTTTCCGCCGTTCAGGCAGTCGACCGCAGCGAGCGGCGTTGCACCCTTGGCCGCCACGTTAGTCGCGTTCTCGAGGGCGATCGCCCGAGCGCCGTCGACGGGGGCAGCGCTGGTCCAGTTCGGCGCGCCACCGGTCGAGATGGCCAGTCCCTGACCCGCTTCGCGAACCGCGATGATAGCCGCGTCGTCGCCGGGTCCGACGGTCGTCCGGATGCCGACCTCGTGGTCGTACTGGCGGTAGACCCAGCGTTTCGAGGCGGTGTTCGGACTCGAGACGACGGCGTCGAAGGCCGCCTCGAGATCGGTCTCCGGCCGATCGGATTCGGGTTCGGCGGGTTCAGTGGCGGGCAGATCGTTCATCGGTGCGCCTTCTCCGAGGAACTCCGCGTCGACGTCGACGACCGCCTCGCGGCTCGCGGAGTCGTCTTCATCGCTCGAGTCATCTCCCGTCTCGCTCCCGTCGAACGTACAGACGTAGTTTCCGTCGGTGACCTCCCCGATGACCGAACAGCCGAGATCGAACCGATCAGCGATCGCCGCGACGCGCTCGACGTTGTCCGGTTCGACCTCGTAACACATCCGCTCCTGGGATTCGGCCAGCAGGATCTCGAGGGCGTTCATGTTCGGTTCTCGCTGGTGGACGCGATCGAGTTCGATGTGTGCCCCGAGACCACCTTTCGCGACCAGTTCGCTCGAGGCACCGCCGAGTCCGGCAGCGCCGAGGTCGCGCGCCGATTCGATCAGTCCCTCGTCGACGAACACTTCGTTGGCCTCGATGAGGAGCTTTTCCGCGTACGGGTCTCCGACCTGAACTGCCGGCCGGTCCTCGGTCTCTGCGTCCTCCGCGAGGTCCTCGCTTGCGAAACTCGCGCCGCCGAGTCCGTCCCTTCCGGTCGCGTTGCCGACGAGGACGAGTTTGTTCCCGGGCTCCTGTGCGAGGGCAGTGACGAGGCGTTCTTCGTTCGTAAGGCCCACACAGGCGACGTTCACGAGCGGGTTCCCCTCGTAATCGGGGTGGAAATCGACGCTTCCCGCGACCGTCGGGACGCCGATACAGTTGCCGTAGTGGCTGATGCCTTCGACGACGCCCTCGAAGAGGTACTTGGAGTGTTCGCGCTCGAACGCACCGAAGTACAGCGAGTCCGCGAGGGCGATGGGGTAGGCCCCCATCGACAGCGTATCGCGGACGATTCCGCCGACGCCCGTCGCAGCACCATCGAACGGATCGACGTAGGACGGGTGGTTGTGACTCTCGATTCCCATCGTGATGTAGGTTCGTTCGTCGGACTCCCCGTCACCCGCGTCGGGCAGTGCGACCACCGCCGCGTCGTCACCGGGCCCGATGACGACCTGCTCTCCCTCGCTTTCGAACGCGGAGAGGAGCGGTCTCGAGGAGCGGTACGCGCAGTGTTCGCTCCAGAGGTTCTCGAACAGCGCCGCTTCCGCCGGCGTCGGCTCTCGCTCCAGTTCGGAAACGACGAGCTCGCGGTCCGAATCGGCAAGACTCATTCGTGTCGGTGATGGAAGCGGGGTAGTAAAGGGGTTTCTATGTGCACGCTCGTGCATGGACGGACACGCTCGTCGGGTGGCTCTGTGGCCGGCGAAAGGGAGTAGTCACCGGTCGAGAAAGACCGATAGATGGGATCTTTCGCAAGGTTATTTTGAGCGGGTCACTTTTTGTGCGTACTACTCATGAGAACGTCGTTACAAACGATCGAAACAGGGGTGGCGGGTCTCGACGAGATTCTTCAGGGTGGTCTTGTCACGGGCAGGCTCTATCTCGTCGTTGGACTCCCGGGAACGGGAAAGACGCTCCTCGGCATGGAGTTCCTTCGAACCGGATTAGAGGCCGACGAAACCGTTCTGTTCGTCCACGGCGAGGAGTCACAGCCGGAGATCCTCGCGAACGCCTCGAGTTTCGGCATCGACCTGTCGGACGCGGAATTTCTCGATCTCGGTCCCGATTCGGACTTTTTCGACGACGACCACTCCTACGATCTGGTCGACTCTCGAGACGTCGAGTCGGAGCAGTTCATCGCGGATATCAGGGCTTCGATCGAAGAGATCAACCCCGACCGGGTGCTTCTCGATCCGATCTCACAGCTCCAGTACATCGAACCGTCCGAGTACCAGTTTCGCAAGCGCCTGATCTCGTTTATGCGATTCCTGAAAGGCCGCGGTACGACGGTAATCGCCACGAAAACGCCCGAGGGGTCTCGCGGGGACAACGAGGTCCGATCGCTGAGCGACGGGATCGTCGAACTCGAGCGCGGGGACGGTGGCCGTCGGATCGCTGTTCCGAAACACCGGGGAATCGGCCAGCGAGACGGAACGCACGGGCTCGAGATTCGCGGCGACGGATTCGAGGTGTATCCGAGCTTGCTGCCTGAAGGCCACCACGACGAGTTCGGGCCGGAGCTCATCTCGTCGGGCATCGAAGAACTCGACGCCCTGTTCGGCGGGGGTCTCGAGCGCGGAACGGCGACGTTCATCAGCGGCCCGACCGGCGTCGGCAAGACCACGACCGGGATTCAGTTGCTCTCGGAGGCCGCCCGAACGGGTGATACGCCCGTCGCGTACCTCTTCGAAGAATCACCGAAGACGTTCATCCACCGTTCGGAGTCGATCGGGATACCGGTAACGCAGTTACAGGCGGACGGTCTGCTCTCGGTCGAACCAGTCGAGCCGCTCGAGTTGTCCGCAGAGGAGTTCGCACAGCGCGTCAAACGGCGAATCGAGACTACCGAAACGAAGACGGTGATGATCGACGGCGTCGACGGATACAAGATATCGATCCAGGGTGACGAGTCGGAACTCGGCCGGAAGCTCCACGGATTGATTCGGTACCTAAAGAGCATGGACGTCGCCGTGATCCTCCTCGACGCGACCGACCAGGTAACCGGCATGCCCAGCGCGACGAGCGCCAATATCAGCTACATCGCGGACAACATCGTCTTTCTCAATTACATCGAGACGGACGGCGAACTTCGAAAGGGAATCGGCGTCCTGAAAAAGCGCGCGGGCACGTTCGAAAAGACGGTCAGAGAGTTCGCCATCACGTCCGATGGGATCACCGTCGGGAAGCCACTCACCGACGTCGTCGGAATTCTCGAGGGAACGCCGACGGAATCGATGACGGTGGCCGACGACGTAACGTACCGGACCGAGTGAGTACAACGGTGAACTGATATGACAACGACCTCCGTTGGCCGAACCGGCCCGTCTACGATACAGCTACTCGTCGACGACGACGCGAACAGCGACGCGCTCTCCGAACTCCTCGAAGAACGCTACTCGGTCATCGGAGCCGACGCCGAATCCGACGGCGACCTCTATCTCGTGGACGATAGTTCCTTTTCGACGCACCGCGACCGGATCGAGGATCTCAAGTCCGGTTCCGGACCGTCTTTTACTCCGGTCGTCCTCGTTCGCCGGAAGGGGACCCGGGTGAACCTCTCGCTTCCGGGCGAGAGCAGCGAGTCCGGCCCCCCGCTCGTCGACGAGGTGATCGATGCGCCCGTTCGAAAAACAGTCCTGTTTCGACGACTTTCGAACCTCCTCGTTCGTCGACAGCAGTTTCGGCGACTCGAAGACCAGAACGACCGTCTAGAACGGTTCGCAAGCGTCGTGAGCCACGACCTTCGGAACCCGCTTCAGGTCGCATCCGGTCGCCTCGAATTGCTCGAGGCGTCGGTCCCCGAGTCCGACCGCGAACACCTCGAGATCGCCCGCGAATCACTCGATCGGATGGACGACCTCATCGACGACGTCCTGGGACTCGCTCGAGCCGGAAAGACGATCGAGGAGACGACCGCCGTCGTCATTTCCGACGCCGCCAGACGCGCCTGGACGGTCGTCGAGAGCGACGCGGCAGATCTGAACGTTCCCGAGAGATCGGCTGCGATCGTCGCTGACGCGGATCGGCTGTCGTCGGTGTTCGAAAACCTCTTTCGGAACGCTATCGAGCACGGACGAAACGACGTGGCCATCGAGGTCGGAGTGACCGACACCGGGTTCTACGTGGCCGACGACGGTCCGGGAATCCCGTCCGAGGAGCGCGAGCACGTTCTAGAGCGAGGATACACCACGTCGGACGACGGAACCGGGATCGGTCTCGACATCGTCACGAGCGTTGCGGACGCCCACGGTTGGACGGTCTCGGTCGGTGAAAGCGACGGTGGCGGCGCTCGCTTCGACGTGAGTGGCGTCGACCGGCCGGAGTGAAACGGTCTCCGTGACGAGCGGAATCCGCACCGGACGGAGACGGTGGGGCTACGATCAGGCCTCAGAGAGCGTGGCGTCGATCTCGTTTGCGAGCCAGACGGCGGGCGGAAGATCCTCCTCTTCGACGAACCGCGTTACTTCCTCGCCGTCGCCGTTTAGCCCATCGGGTGCGCGTTCGACGACGACCGTCGGAATGTACTCGATTCCGTACTCCTCGACGCCGGGGCCCTGCTTGTCCTGGTCGACGGGAATCTCCTCGATGCGATCCGCGGAAACGCCGGCTGCCTCGAGTGCAGCGCCGAGATTCGGAAGGAGTTTCCGGCAGTCCTTACACCAGTCGCCACCCCAGACGCGGTACACCAGTTCGTCGGTGTGCGATTCGAGCGTGTCGACGGCATCCTCGTAGGACGCGGCGTCCCACGCGGGGTTCGGTTGCATGGTCTCGAGACTCATGCCCGCGGGTTAGTCGTCCGGTGGCTTAACGGCCCTGCTTCTGTACCGTTCGTCAAGTGGGCAGGGACGCTCCGTTCCGGTGCTGTCTCAGAAGGGAGCCCGGCGTTCGAGACACCGGCACGACCTGCCTCCGTCCAGCAGCGGTTTACGTCTCGACTGCTTACGCCAGGGCAATGAAGGGAAGTATCCTGGACACGATCGGTTCGCCGCTCGTCCAGGTCGACTCACCGGAAGGGGCGACCGTCGCCGCCAAGGTCGAATCGTTCAATCCCGGGGGCTCGGCCAAGGACCGACCGGCCGTGCAGATGATTCGATCGGCCGAACGCGACGGGGAGATCGAACCCGGAGACTGGCTCGTCGAGCCGACCAGCGGGAATACCGGAATCGGGCTCGCGCTCGTCTGTGCCGCTCGAGGATACGACCTGACGATCGTCATGCCAGCCGACAAATCGGCCGAACGCCGGCGGATAATGGCCGCCTACGGGGCCGAACTCGAGTTGATCGACGGCGACATGACGGATGCCCGCAAGCGCGCCGACGAACTCGAGGCCGACGGAGCGACGCAGCTCGGTCAGTTCGACAACCCGGCCAACCCGGACGCCCACTACCGGACGACCGGCGAGGAGATCGTCGAACAGGTCGACGAACGCGAGGTCGACGCGTTCGTCGCTGGCGTCGGAACCGGTGGCACGATCTCGGGGACGGGCAGACGGCTCCGCGAGGAGTTTCCAGACGTAGAGATCACCGCCGTCGAGCCGGCCCGCAACCCCATCCTCTCGACGGGCGAACCCGGATCCGACGAGTTCCAGGGAATGGGTCCCGGCTTCGTCAGCGAGAACCTCGATCGGGATCTGATCGACCGCGTCGAAACGGTAAAACTCGAGGACGCCGAGGACGAGTGTCTCCGTCTGGCCCGCGAGGAAGGGGTTCTCGTCGGTCAATCCAGCGGCGCGACGAGTCTGGCCGCCCAGCGGATCGCTCGCGAGATCGCCGATCCGGACCTCGAGTGTCCCGAGGTCCCCGGCGCGTTCGACAGTCCGCAGCCGGCCTCGCCCGAGACCGACGGCGGCGAACTCGAGGACTGTCCGCTAGTCGTGACGGTATTCTGGGACAGCGGCGAGCGGTATCTCTCGACCGGCTTGTTCGACTGAGTCTGTTCGACCGAGCCGGTTCGACCGATACGGACTGCTGTCAGTTTGGTCCAGCGGACCGCAACCGCTGGCGGTTGCACGAGATCTGGGCACGACTATTCGCACGAACTCCTGTTTTTCCGTCTCACGGCGAGTATTCGGCCTCGGTGAGCCTGACGACGAGCGTCTCCTCGACGTCGCGGAGGTCGTACTCGGGAAGGTCGCCGTCCACCCGACGGACGTACAGCGGTTCGACGAGCCGGCGGGACGATCTGGAGGGGACGTGCGACTCCGACGCGATGGCTTCGTCCTCGGCGGTCGTCTCCCGTCCGTCGGTCGCCACCGACTCGTCGGACTCGCCGGACGGCGTGGCGGGTTCCTCGAGTCGCTCGAGACCGTAGATCTTGCAGAAGGCGTCTGTTTCGCCCGGATCGATCTCGCCGTTTCGGAGCGCTCGAGCGAGCGAGCGCGAGAGCCACTCCTCGTCGCTGATGCTCGGTTCCTGAACGAGCGCCTCGTCGACGAACCGGGTGAGATACCAGTCGAGATCGTTCAACAGCGAAACGGCCGCGCCGATGCTGACGGTTCGAACCGCGATCGAGTTCTCGAACGGGCGCCGCAGATCGTAGGTCGCGAGCGCGTCGCGCGAGGTCTCGCGCGAGAGGAGTTCATACTGGAGATTACAGTCGGGATCCCCGATGAGACAGACGCGGGTCACTATCCAGTGATGCGGACGGTTTGGTAATGTGGGTTTCGTCTTTATCGGACGGTCACGGCTCGACGAGTTCCGCGTTCATCGCCGCCTCTTCGGCTCGCTCGAGCAGGCCGTCCGGTTCGGCCTCGAGGAGCGGCTCGAGACGAGCGTTCGTCTCGGCTCGATCGGGCGCGACGCGGTTACAGCCGGCGTCGATCGTCGAGTCGGTGTAGGTGCCGATCTCACGGGCCATGGCGACGATCTCCTGTTTGTCCCTGGTGAGCAGCGGCCGGTGGATCGGGAGGGACGTCGCGCGACTGGTCACGCCCAGATTTCGAACCGTCTGACTCGATTTCTGTCCCACCGCTTCGCCGGTGACGATGCCGTTTGCGTCGACGCGTGCTGCGAGCGTCTCGGCGGCGCGATAAAAGAACCGACGCAGCGAGAGCATCCGACCTTCCTCCATCGACCCGACGAGGAGCTCGACCACGTCGCCGCCGGGAATGCGGTAGACCTGTGCATCGAAATTGGGGGCATACCCAGACAGCGTTCGGACGGTTTCCATCGCCCGCGCTTCGTGATCGACCCCACCGTAGGCACCGAGATCGACGTACGCCGGAACGATCGGACAGCCTCGTTTCATGATCTCGTAGGCGGCGACCGGCGAATCGATCCCGCCGCTCACCAGTGCGATCACCGGCTCCTGGCTCCCGAGTGGGAGCCCACCGGGTCCGGCAACCGTCTCGAGGTAGACGAACGCGAAGTCCTCCCGAACCTCGACGCCGAAGGTTAGATTCGGATCGTCGAGATCGACCGCGGGCTCGAACTCGTCTTCGACCGCCTCCCAGATGGCCGTCCCACCCTCTCGAGCGAGATCCTCGCTGGTGTACGGCAGGCGCTTGTCCGCCCGTCGCGCGTCGACCGCGAACGTTCCGCCGTCGTAGCGTTCTCGTGCCGCCGTCTCGAGAGTCGCCAGAATCTCGTCTTTTTCGGTGCTCGTCGTCAGAACGGAGCTCGCTGAAACGACGCCGAACGCGTCGGTGGCAGCGTCGGTTGCGGCCTCGACGTGTTCTTCGTCGGTGTGGACCAGCGGCCGGTTCCACCGTCGTTCGACCTCGCCGGGAATCGATCGGTCCTCGAGGAGGGCCGTGAGGTTCTCCGCGAGAATGTCCTCCATGTACCGCTTGACGGTGTTACTTTTCGTGTTGACGTCCCCGTGGCGGACGAGGACAGTATCGGCTCCCGGCGGATGCATGGTCGGGGATAGACGACCCGAGCTATAAGGGGATTGCGAGGGCGTGCTGGTGGATTTTCGGGCTCACCCGATCGACCACGAGCCGGAACGCGATATCGACGGGCGCATCGAGCGCTCGGACGAGACCGTTACCGACGGTATCCGCTGATTGGAACGGGTTGACAGGACATATATCGACGGTCGGTGACGTGACTGTTAGAATGCTCACACGACGAGGCGAACGGTTCTTTACGTACGAGGAGCCGCTCCGATTTTTCGGCGTCGAACTCGGCCGGATCATGTCGGTGATACGGCTCTCGAGTGGCGGACTCTTCGTCCAGTCGCCGGCCGAGTTGACCCCCGAACTGAAAGGCGCGCTGGACGAGCTCGGCGAAGTTCGGTTCGTCGCGGCGACGAGCAAGCTCCACGGCCACCTCTACATGGAGCAATACAGGGAGGCGTATCCGGACGTCGAACTGCTCGCCGCACCGGGTCTCGCCGCGCGTCGGACCGATCTTCGGTTCGATCACCTGCTGGGCGATGTGCCGGACCCGCGATGGAGTACCGACGTCGATCAGGTCGCGATCGACGGCCACCGGTGGCTGACCGAAGTCGCCTTCTTCCACCGACCGAGCCGGACGATCGTTCTCGGTGATCTCGGCTTTCATATCGACGAGAGTAGTCCGCTGAAAACCCGCCTCGTCGCCCGCGGCTTTCGAATGTACAGGCGGCTCAGTCCGCCGATCGAGGTGCGTCACACGATCGCAAACGAGGCGACGTTCCGACGGTCGATACGGGACGTCCTCGCCTGGGAGTTCGACCGCGTCGTTCCCGGCCACGGCACGATCATCGACTCCGGCGGGAAACGGGCGGTTCTCGAGGGATACGACTGGCTGCTCGAGTAGTCGTACTCGACCGTTACCGCACTCTCGATCGAGTCTCCTTGCGAACTGTCGGACACCACGGTCGGTTCTGGCTGCTCGGGTGCGATCGATGAGTGAATCGTTTCAACGACTGCGATAGTGTCTCAACGATTGTGAAGGTCGAACGTAGCGCTGCTCGAGGTGAAGCCGACCGGTTTGGCCCGGAAGCCGGCCGTCAGAACGTCGAGAGTTCGCCGTCGATGACCCGACGGGTGATTCCGGTGACGTCGGCGAGTTCGCGGTCGACGATGGCTTCGACTTCGTCGTCGACGTCGGAGAGGGAGACGCCGTCGGCGGTGACGACGTGGACGTCGGCCACGTGTGGTTGATCGATCGGACGGCCGATCTGGCTGAGAAGCCGCACTCGAAGGTCGCGAATGCCCGGAACCTCCTCGACGACGTTCTCTGCGATTTCCGTCGAGAGCAGGTTGTAGATCTTCCCGATGTGGTTGACCGGGTTCTTGCCGCTGGTGGCTTCCATCGACATCGACCGATTCGGCGTGATGAGGCCGTTCGATCGGTTTCCGCGGCCGACGGAGCCGTCGTCTCCCTGCTCGGCGGAGGTCCCGGTGACGGTGAGGTAGATCGAACCCGACTCGTAGTCGTCGGCCGTGTTGACGTGGACGTCGACCGCGCGGTCCGTGTGTTCGTTAGCGACCGCCGCCACGAACTCGCGAACGGTTTCGACCGCATCCGCGTAGGCGTCCAGATCGTCGATGTGCTCGTCGATCATCGCCGCGGCGACCGTCACGTCGATCTTGTCGCCTTCGCGTTTGCCCATGAGCTTCACGTCGGGACCGAGATACGGATTGTCGGCGGCGAACTCGCCGTTGAGCCGACGTTCGGCCTCGTGAACGATCCGCTCGGTCTCGGTCAGTGGTGCGTGGCCGACGCCGAAACTGGTGTCGTTTGCCATCGGGACGCGGACTTCGTCCTCACCGAAGACGTCCTGCAGATCGCCGCTGCCCTCACCGAGTTTGACGTCGACGACGATCTCTTCGCCGTACTCGAGCTGGGGAATCGTTTCCTCGATGTACTCTCGAGCGGCACGCAGTGCGATCGTCTCGGTCGGAATCGTCTGCCCGTCGTAGTGTTTGGTCGCGCGGCCAACGATCAACAGATAGATGGGATCGACGACCTCGCCGCCACCGAACGCGGGTGCGGCCTCGCCCGCGACCAGCTGGGTTTCGTCGGTGTTGAAGTGAAGCACCTCGCCAACTCGCTCGAGGTACGCGCGGGCGAGTGCGCCGGCGACGCTCTCGGCAACGCCGTCACAGATCGAGTCGGGATGTCCGATCCCCTTTCGTTCGACGATTTCGACTTCCTGATCCTCGACTGCCTGACGGTCGATCGGCTCGACTCGAATGTTCCGCTCGCTCATTACCGGGTCTTTGCGGAGCGAAGTTCTATAACTTGCGGAAACAGATTCGGTCCGGAAAATTCTTGGTAGTAATACACCGGCGGATCGCCAGTGCAATGGGGCGCTCATACGGTCCGCTGTAACTGTTTACCGGCGCACTCGGAACCCGGTCCCCGAATACGCCGGTACTGACTTACAGCAGACCGTATCACGACTCGAGCGAAAGCTCGAGATAGGAGGTCCGGATCTGGTTCGTCGGATCGAGTCCGATCAGCTCGAGAACCGCGTAGGCACCGTCGCGAGCGGGCTCGAGGTCGGTTTCGGCCTCGACGTCGGTTTCGACTTCGAGGAACTCCCCCACGCCGTCGACGGTATCGAGCGTAATCGTGTACTCGCGATCTGATGTGGTGGCGTCGAAAGTAGTGGTGTCGGGAGTGGCGTCCGCGGGTGTCTCGAGGACGTCCACGAGTCGGATCACGAACCGTTCTCGCTCCTTTCGGACGGTCGCGGCGGCCTCGAAGCCGAGATTCGTCAGGATCCCGGCCACGGTCTCTCGGCTGGCCACGGTCGTCTCGAGTTCCTTTCGGGTCTTCGACTCGTCGTCGACGAGCGGGCCCTTGTAGGTGAGCCTGGTTTCGTTGGTCCCCTCGGTCGGACGTTCCGTCCGGATTCGGAGCGCCTCGTCCGTGTCGGGAAACGAGCGGTGTGGCGCGTCGTAGTAGCTGTCGGTCTGGACGACGGTCCCATCGGACGCCACCTCGAGTTCCTCGAGACGCGACCGGACGGAGGCGAGATCCGCGGGGACCTTGACTTCGACCTCGTACATGTTCATCAAGAGGGTGGTCGATCCTAAGTATCGGTCGCTCTCGAGCCAAAGCGTCGTACTTAAATGTCGACGGCGGGACGTACAACGTATGACCGAGGAACAGGAGGCCGAGCTAGAGGAGCAGGCCGATGACGTCGATGAAGAAGTAGATGAAACCGCCGACGAAGCCGACGGGCTTCAGAACGGCGATTTCGTCGAGATCGAGTACACCGCGTACACCGTCGAGGGTGAGCAGCTGGTCGACACGACCGACCCCGACGTCGCGGAAGAGGAGGGTGTCGACGCCCAGGGCCAGGAGTTTAAACCCCGAACGATCAGCCTCGGAGAGGGCCACATCTTCGAGGGCGTCGAAGAAGCGCTAACCGGGAGCGAGGCCGGCGATTCCGGAACCGTTACTATCGATTCCGAAGACGCCTTCGGAGAGTACGACGCCGACAACGTCGAAACCGTCAGCGCCGAGAAGATCGCTGAGGACGACCGCCATCCCGGCGCGAACGTCCAGATCGATGGCCGACAGGGCTACATCAGCACGATCATCGGCGGCCGCGCTCGCGTCGACTTCAACCACCCGCTCGCGGGTGAGGACGTCGAGTACGAATACGAGATCGTCGACGTCGTCGACGACCGCGAACAGCAGGCTGCCGGCCTGTTCGAGATGTACCTCGGCCTCGAGCCGGAGCTGTGGATCGAGACCGACGAGGTCGAAGAGGAAGTCCCCGTCGAACCCGACGAGGACGGCGAGAGTTCGGAGGAGCCGGACGAAGGCGACGAGCCAGCCGAGCCGGAGTTCGAAACGGAGGTCGTCGAGAAGGAGACGCTGTATCTCGAGGCGACGCCCCAGATGACGATGGACCAGCAGTGGATGATGGGCAAACAGCAGATCGGTCAGGACATCATCGAAAAGATCGGTGTCGACCGCGTCATCGTCCAAGAAGTTATCGACGGGATGGGTGGCATGGGAATGCCCGGAATGATGGGCGGCATGGGCGGTATGGGCGGCGGCGATATCGAGGAGGCACTCGAGGACGCCGACGTCGATGCCGACGAGATCGTCGAAGAGCTCGAAGGCGCAGAGGAGTAAGCGACGACGCACTCGAGTTCGACTACTGTCGTTTTCGGGGCCGAGGGTTCGAGTGGACGATCACGGAAGCCAACGACCGAGCGACCGCTTCGACGGCCAGACTCGAAGCGGAAACTCCAGTCACCTTCCCGGAAACCGAGGCGGGATCACGCGATATCGCGACTCGTGTCGATCGCGACTTCTTCCGTCAGTTCGAGTTTGACCGTGTCGGTCGGCTGATCGCCGTGGCGAAACTTCGGCACCGTGAGATGGTTCTCGAGTTCCGTCCCCGCGATTTTCGTCCGGAGATCGAACACTGCATCCACGGCGTGATGGGTTCGAACCCTGTTTGCAGGCACGGTATCGCCCTTCAGACAGTGTACCACCGCGAGACTGTCGGTCTCGAGCATTCGGGACTTCAATTCGTTGAGAAAGGTGGTGTACTCGTCGGTGTCGGCGCGTTCGAGGACGTCCATCGTATCGATGATGAGGTTTGCACCGTCGGGCAGCGCTTCGATCAGCGTGGTCGCCTCCTCGAGGGGAGAGTCTCCCGTGATGTGTCGAATCGTCGGGCTGCCGACTGACGAGGGGGAGCTTTCGATCGCATCGCTGATGGCCTCGTCGGAGCGCTCGGTCGAGAGGTAGAGCGTTCCGCGTGCTGCGGTGAGTTCGTACAGCAACAGCTCGGACTGGCTGGCCGGGCTGGCGGTGAACGCGACGACACAGCCCGGCGGAAGTCCGCCGCCCAATTTACGGTCCAGCACGTCGATCCCGGTTTCGAGGCGCTCTCCCATTCAGATGTGGTGGATTTCTCCAGTGGCCGCATAATTCTTTGCCTTTGATTCCGGCCCAAAACGAACGGTCGGCGGGACTCGAGAGGCTGTCGGGGAACACTCGCCCTCGCGAGCGAAGTGTTATATAATCGACTCCGAATGGAGGGATTGAAGGGGAACGCAAGAGCGTACACGAACGAATGCGACACGAACATCTCATCACGAGCAAACAACTCTCGCGGGCCGACATCGAAACCGTTCTCGATCACGCTGCAGCGATCGATGCCGATCCCGAAATCGTCGCAGGTCGCCACGCGGGAACGCTGCTCGGGCTCCTGTTTTTCGAGCCGAGTACGCGGACGAAAATGAGCTTCGAGACCGCGATGAAACGTCTCGGTGGCGACGTCGTCGACATGGGTTCGGTCGACTCCTCGAGCGTCAAAAAAGGCGAGACGCTCGCGGATACGGTCCGCGTCATCGACGGCTACACGGACGCACTGGTGTTGCGCCACCCGAAACAGGGAGCGGCGACGATGGCGAGTGAGTTCGTCGACGTCCCGCTGTTGAACGCGGGCGATGGCGCTGGCCATCATCCGACGCAGACGCTGCTCGACCTGTACACGATCCGGGAGAACGCCGGGCTCGACGACCTCACGATCGGCATCATGGGCGACCTGAAGTACGGACGAACCGTTCACTCGCTCGCCTACGCGCTGACGAACTTCGACGCACATCAGCATTTCATCAGTCCGCAGAGCCTGCGGCTTCCCCGAGAGGTCGTCTACGATCTCCACCAGGCGGGCGACGGTGCGGGCGTTCGCGAACACGAAACACTCGAGGAGATCCTCCCGTCGCTCGACGTCCTCTACGTCACGCGGATCCAGCGCGAGCGGTTCCCGGACGAAAACGAGTACCAACAGATCGCGGGTGAGTACCAGATCGACCTCGAGACGCTCTCGGTTGCGGGTGACGAGCTGACCGTGATGCACCCCCTCCCCCGCGTCGACGAGATCGCATCGGAGATCGACGACACCGAGTACGCGGCGTACTTCGAGCAGGCACACAACGGAGTTCCGGTTCGAATGGCGCTGTTGGATCTGCTGTTGGAGAGCAACGGAGGTGACACCGGTGAGTAACGATCACGAACTCCGCGTCAGCAAGATCCGGCACGGAACCGTTATCGATCACGTTCGCGCGGGTCAGGCGCTCAACGTTCTCGCGATTCTGGGGATCGACGGCGGCGACGGGGAGGAGGTTTCGGTCGGTATCAACGTTCCGTCCGATCGGCTGGCGCGAAAGGATATCGTCAAGGTCGAAGACCGAGAGCTCAGCCAGGACGAGGTGGACGTTCTCTCGTTGATCGCACCCGACGCCTCGATCAACATCGTTCGGGAGTACGAAGTCGTCGAAAAACACCGCGTCGAACGTCCCGACGCCGTCGAAGGCGTCCTCTCGTGTCCCAACCCGGGCTGTATCACGACGGGTGGCGAGCCGGTGACGTCCCAGTTCGAGGTGCTCGAGGACGGAGTTCGATGTGCGTACTGCGGGACGATCACCAGAGAGGAGATCGCCTCGTTGATCGACACCTGACCGGAGGATTCGTTGGGTGTGTGAATCGTTTCATACGGTCTGCTGTAAGTCAGCACCGGCGTATCCGGTGACCGGGTGCCGGGTGCGCCGGTAAACAGTTACAGCAGACCGTATCAGTCGGTACTCTCGTGTTCATCACGAGAAAACTGTCCAGAATATCTAAGTGGATACCGCACCTTCGTCTAATCGTACATGTCGCGTACACTCAAGATTGTGGTCGCCCTGGTCGTCGTCGCCGTCCTCTGGAAGGTCCTTATCGCCTCCTCGGACGTCGAAGAGATCGAGTACGACCCCGTCGATTCCGTCGAATAGATCGCTAACCGAACGGCTTACGGCGACGGCGTCGTACCCTTTGGGTATGTACGGCGTCGTCACCCGTAACGCTGAAGAAGTCCGCTGGCCCGAGTTCGATCGCGGCTGTTACGAGGTCAAAGACGTGACCGGACGGTCCGCCGAACCGATCGAAGACGGCGTCAACATGGTGTCGTGTTTCGGTGACAACGCCGCCGCGGACGCCGATCCGTCACTCGTGCCCGTCGACGACCTCGGACGGCCCGCGACGCGAGACAGGACGTACTTCGACTGGGACTACATCTGCCCCAGTCGGCGGGACTATCGAACGGGACTACTCGAGGTCGTCGACGACTGTGTCGAGGCAAACGAGGACGTTCGACTCGACGACGTTGGATTCCCGCGATCGGAGTACTGTCGCTGTGGCGTCTGCGAACGAGCGTTCGACGAGAGCGACTTCGAGGACAGACTCGAGTGGCGCGCACGCGTCATCACTGGGTTCGTCGCGGAGGCGGCGTCACGAATCCCCGGTCGAGTCTATCTGACGCTGTATCCAGACCCTTACCCCGGTCATCTGTACGAACGATCCGGCCTCGACCTCGCTGCTCTCGAAGAGTACGTCGACGAGTTCGTCGTCCCACTGTACGACACGGCCTACGAGACGACGTACTGGCTCGAAACGATCGCAAAGGGATTCGAAAGCGCACTCGAGACGCCGTTTTCGATCGAACTGTACGCCGTCAACGTCGATATCGACAATTTGATCCACGCACTCGACGTCGCCAACGAGTACGGTAACGACGTCTTCTTCGGGTACGATGCGACCAACGCGAAGGCGGCGATACGCCGGATGCGAGCCGACGACAGGGAGGGAGTAACCCACGGCGAACCGGGCTCTGAGCCGTGACGGCGACCACGAAGCGGACGTCGAACGACGAGTTCGATGCGTTACCCGAGCAGGAACGGGATGTCCGATGAAGCGGCGATCTCTCATTGTCGGTTCTGTCGGCCTGTGCGGTCTGAGCGGGTGTCTCGATGACTCGAGCGTAGACGAACCGAGCGATTCGACGGCCACGTCTTCCGATGACGACTCCCTCGAACCACCGTTTACGATCAGGACGGTCGACGCGCCGGGAAGTCCAGCCGGCGAGATGACGGTTCCGCGATCCGGAGCGCTTCTCGTCAACTTCACTCGAATGGCGTGTCCGACGAGTGCAGAGATGCTCTCGACGCTGGGAACGGTCTCTGATACGCTCTCAGACGACCACGATCACGATTCGGGCGACGCACCCGTTCGATTGCTCTCCGTTACGGACCCGACCCGCGGTCTTTCCCCTTCCGAAACCGAGCTAGCCGAGTGGTGGGACGATAACGACGGGAGGTGGCCGGTCGGTATCGACTCCGATGGCAGGCTCAATCGGTATTACGACGTTGCCGGTTTTCCGATGACGATTATTATCGATAGCGAGGGGACGGTCCACTGGCGAAACAGGCGCGGGACGACCGCAAACAACGTCCTCACTGCGATCGATACCGTTCTCGAGGACGGATCGGACTGACGAATGCGGTCGCGTCACCCATCCCGTTCGACGCGTGTTTCGGGAATTATCGAGTTTCGTCGCCGGGAAGATGATTGCCCGATTGCATCTCCCGATAGGTCGTACAGGCCGGACAGCCGTGGACGACGTCGCCGTTGTCTCCGAACACCCGGGCGAATTGCTGCGTAACGTGCGTACCGCAGTTTCGACAGCGGGCACCCGCCGTGGACGATTCCATTGGCCGCCAGTTCTGGGACCTCATGGTACGACCGAGGGAAGCAAACCTGAATAAAGGACGCAGACCGTTCACCCACCCCGATCGAGCGGATTGGCAGAAATATGCGGTTTCCGGGGATGGTTCGCCCGACAGAATCCACCAGACACCGTATTTCGGATCGACCGTCCGTTCGACCTCAACGTGAGTTCAGATAAGTTGACTTGCATTCGACGGGCAAATCGAGCATTGATCGCTCGGAACGCGAGCCGAAATGAGAGATTTCGTCATCGAAAGCAGACATTTCAGATCGTAAGATCATCCTTCGGAAGAGAAGGTCCCTCGTTATAAAATACCTCTCTCGCCTACTGCTCGAGTCGCTAGACGTGATCGAGGACGCAGGACAGCAGTTCGACAACGTCTCGGATCGGCCCCTCTCGTCGAAGAGAGCGAATCGAGCGAATCGGTTGGAGAGGACTACCTACGATAATGTCCACCAAAGCAAGTAATACACGACCCGACCAGACTGGCGATCCCGAAGCACAACTCGACGTGCTCGGAGATACGTGTGCACGAACGATCATCGTCGCAACGAGCAACGGCCCCAAGACGGCAAAAGAGCTGACTGAACGTACCGAAAGTTCATCGGCCACCGTTTACCGCCGAATTAACAGCTTGCTCGAGAGCGATCTCCTGGCCGAATGCATCCGATTCGAGGAGGACGGATCGCACACGACCGCCTACGAGGCGACGGTCGAACAGCTTACGGTCCGGATCGATCCGGACGGTATCAACGTTTCGCTGTCACGTCTCGAGGAGTGACCGCGCTGGCCGAGGAGTTGCCATCGGACGATCGAGAGGAACGTTCGTCGTCGACGTTCTCGAGCGCATCACAGTCCCAAAAACGGAGAGTTTAGCGAGCCGAACGAATAGTGAAAGCATACCGAACAGGTCTGTATGATACGGATAACAAATATCTACTCAGTGGAACGGTCACTGTGATTGAGCAATGCACGATCTGACCGGCTTTCAGCGAGACCTGCTGTACGTGATCGCGGGTGCGGATCGACCGTCGGGCCAGACAGTCAAAGACGAAGTCGAGAAGTACTACAGCTCCGAGATCAATCACGGTCGCCTGTACCCAAATCTCGATACGTTGGTCAACAAAGAGCTGGTCGAAAAAGGACAACTAGACAGACGAACGAACTACTACGCGATCACGGACGATGGAAGACAGCGAATCGACGAACGCCGCGAGTGGGAACGACAGTACGTCGACGTGTGACGATCACTCGCCGGTCGCGCCGTGATCATCCGCTGGTTGATAACTCGGACATAACAAAGCGCTAGCGAACGGAAGTTGGCTTCGACAATGCTGTCTGATCCGTTCGCGGCTAACCGAACTGTTGTTCGAAGAATCACGGGGCCGTATCGATGAGCTTTGGGACGGAGACACGGACCCGGCTCGAGTCCGTGCGCCGGTATCCGTCAGATCTCGCGGCCGTCTCGGTGCTCGCGGTGTTCTCGTACGTCGTGATCGCGTCGGTCCCCGATGGAAACGTCGTCCGGCTGTTTCTGGTCGTCCCGTTCGCGCTCTTTCTCCCGGGCTATGCGGTTGCGTCGATTCTGTTTCCGGCGGGCAGCCGTGACGCACGGGAAACGGCGTCGGGCGATCTCGAGCGACGGACCGGTGGAATCGACCTTCTCGAGCGTCTCGGACTGTCGTTCGCGCTGTCGCTTGCGGTCGTCCCGCTGGTCGTCCTCTCGGTCGCGGTGACGGAGTGGGGCCTCGGAACCGAATCAGTCGCGGCGGGGATCGGCCTCGTCACCATCGCGCTCGCACAGATCGGGGTCGTTCGTCGCCTTCGGACGCCGGAGTCGATCCGATTTAACCCCTCGTCGATCGTGACGGCGATCCGCGCTCGACGCGACCACGAGTCCCGACTGACGCTTTCTTCGGTCCTGCTCGTCGTTGCGATCGGGACGGCAGTCGGCGCGTTGCTCTTTGGGTTCTTTGCGCCGGCCTCAGCGGGCGGCTTCACCGAGCTCGGATTGTACTCCGAAACCGACGACGGCGAGCTCGTGGCTGGCGAGATCCCGAACGAAATCGAACCGGGCGAGTCGGTCCCGGTCACGGTTTCGGTCGACAATCAGGAAGGGGACGATCGAGAGTACGCGATCGTCGTCCAGCAGCAATCCGTCGAAGCGGGTGAGGTGACTGAGCGAACGGCAGTCGGTGAGATCGAACTCGAGGTTCCAAACGGTGAAACCGAAACGATCGAACCGGAGATCACGCCGGATGCGGCCGTCAACGAGACCGTTCGAATCAGCGTACTCCTCTACGAGGATGGCGACGTTCCGGCGATACCCACGAACGAAAACGCAGACCAGGAAACGTACGTTTGGGTGACCGTCACTGAGGACCCAGAGGCTGCGGACGATTGACATCCCCCGCATTGAATCGGAGTCGTTTTCCGTGACTTGTGGCACCACCGCCGCGTCGTAACGTTTCGTACCACCGCCGCATCGTGACGTTTCGTACCACCGCTGTGAGTTCGCCGGAGAGGGTTCTGTGGGATCGTTGGGAGGACTCGCCCGCGAATCGGGGCGATAACACCTCTGGAGACAGGCACATCCGAACGGCGGATACGTTCAGCTTCCAGCGCGGTTCTAGTTAGCGCTAGGCCGGCTGGAGCGACCGTGGCGACAGGAGAGTGGACGTCTCGGCCCGTCTCGTTCGTTCGAGAAACGGGGTTCGACTCGAGGACTACCGACTCGCACGGACGAACGGGACCTCGAGATCGGGTCGGCGGGAAACGTACTGGGCGACCGATAGCGCGAAAACGACGAGACAGAGGCCGAGCGCGACGACAGGGACGACCTCGTTCGTCGCCGGACCGATCGAGAGCCAGCCGAGACCGAACGCGATCACACCGACCGTGGCCGCCGTCACGTAGAGACGGTGCCATGGGCGCTCGCTCCCGAGACGGCGGTCGAGGTACGGTTCGAAGACTTCCTCGCTCGGGAGGAGTTCGATCGCGTGCGCTTCGGGGTCCCAGTCGACGATCCCGTGGTCCTCGAGCATCGGCAGGTGGGTCTGATAGAGCGAAATGTACACCCGCCGCCGTTGCGTGCGGGTGACATCGTCCGGAGGAGTGTCGTTCTCCCAGGCAGCGACCTGTTCGACGAGCGGTGCGAGGTCACAGGATCCACCCTTGCGTTTCAAGTACTGAACGGCATGTCGTCTTCGGGCGTTGCTGAACACGTCGAACAGCTCGGCCTGGGTGAGTTCGTGTTCAGACATGGGTTCCCTCGCGTTCCCGGGCCGAAAACCGGCCGGGCGTGGTCGGATACCTCACGACCTTGACTGCCACATGCTCTCCCTTTACTATCTCACGGCTACCCTCTCGAAAGCCGATTATACCGGTTAGCGGTCGTGACTGACGCCTAATCCGACGTTTCCCGGTATCTGACCGACGAGCGGGGGGAATCCCACGATGGCGCGAGCAATACCGCACTACCGGTTCCGTGGTTCAGCGAAGCTGTAGTTCGTCACTACGGATCCGTCAAGGCAGGGATAACAAAACCTCGTTACCGGCTGTATCAGGACGATTCCCACCCGGGTATCGAGTAACCGATGACACAGCGCTACCGACGACGACGATCACGAGTTCGATCACCGACGACAGGCCCTCCCTCGAGGCCCCCGACACCGGCCGGAGGTGTCCCGTAATGGGCGGGCTCGTTCAGGGGAACGGGTGTACGATCGACGAGGACGTAACGACCGGATACGGCGAGTTCGACGAACCGACGCGGATCGGACACGACGGGACGATTCGAGCCGGCTCGATCGTCTACGGTGACGTCACGATCGGGGACAGGGTTTCGACCGGACACGACGTGTTGATCCGAGAAGGGACCAGGATCGGGGACGACGTTCTCGTCGGCACGAAAACCGTGATCGACGGACGAACGACGATCGGGTCGCGCGTGAGCCTCCAGACGAACGTCTACGTTCCGACGGAGACGACGATCGGCAGCGACGTGTTCGTCGGTCCGAGCGCGGTGCTGACGAACGACGAGTATCCGGTCCGAAGCGATGGACAACTCCAGGGGCCGACGATCGAGGATGGCGCGTCGATCGGTGCGAACGCCACGCTGTTGCCGGGCGTCACGATCGGAGAGAACGCCTTCGTCGCGGCCGGTGCCGTCGTCACCGACGACGTTCCAGCTGATACGCTCGCCGTCGGATCGCCAGCCACCACACGACCGCTACCTGCGGCCCTCGAGGGGGCGAACCAGATCGCATGACCGATACGACCGAGACTGAAACCGAGACCGATGCGACCGTCGAATCGAGAACGAACGACCGGTCCACCGATGGTGGCGTCGACGCCGACTCGAGTGGCGGCGCCGCCGGATCGAGGTCGCGACCGAGTGCGGACGCTGAGGGTCGACGAGACGAGCCGATAGCGATCGCGGATCCGGCGCTCGGAGACGATGCAAAGCGCCGGGTCGAGTCGGTTATCGACGCCGGCGAGCTCGCGGATGGTCCAGAAGTCAGGGCCTTCGAAGCCGCGTTCGCGGACTACTGCCGAACCGACGAGGCCGTCGCGACCTCGAACGGAACCACGGCGCTGCACGCTGCTCTCGAGGCCCTCGGCGTCGACAACGGCGACGCCGTCGTTACCTCGCCGTTCTCGTTCGTCGCGAGCGCGAACGCGATCCGACTCGCCGGCGGGACGCCGGTGTTCGCCGACGTCGATCCCGAAACCTACACCCTGGACCCGCACGACGTCGAGCGGGTTCTCGCGGAACGAGACGACGTGGTCGGACTCTTGCCGGTCCACCTGTACGGATTGGCCGCGGACATGCCGTCGCTCTGCGATCTCGCTGACGATCACGATCTCTTCGTCCTCGAGGACGCCTGTCAGGCACACGGAGCCGAAATCGATGGCGACCGTGCCGGCGGGTTGGGTGATGCGGCCTGTTTCTCGTTCTATCCGACCAAGAACATGACGACCGGCGAGGGCGGGATCGTCACCACCGACGACGCGGATCTCGCTGACCGAATCTCGAGTTACGTCAACCACGGCCGGGAAACGAGCGGAACGGGAGGGTACGAACACGTCCGGCTCGGTCACAACTTCCGAATGACGAGCCTCGCGGCGGCGATCGGACGCGCACAGCTCGAGCGCCTCCCCGATCTCACCCGGACGCGACGCGACCACGCGGCGTACTACGACGACCGGTTCGACGACCTCTCGCTCGAGACGCCGACGGAGCCACCCGGCTACCGACACGTCTACCATCAGTACACGGTTCGAGTTGACGATCGAGATGGACTTCGAGACGCACTCGAGAGCCGGAACGTCGATTCGGCGGTGTACTACGGGACGCCGATCCATCGACAGCCGGCCTACGAGACCGTCAGCACCGCAGCAGCGCAGCTTCCGAAAGCGGAGCGAGCGGCCGAAACGGTTCTCTCGCTTCCCGTCCACCCGGGTCTCTCGACACGCGACCTCGAAACGGTCGCCGAAACAGTCCGCGATTCGCTCGAAACCACATGAGTACGGAACGAACACCTCTAACGTCACTGCCGGTTCGCGTCGGCGTCATCGGCGTCGGCGCGATGGGGAAAAATCACGCGCGAATATACAGCGAACTGCGAGACGTAGATCTCGTCGGCGTCACCGACCGGGATACCGACGCCGCCACTCGAGTCGCTGGGGAGTACGGAACCGAATCGCTCGCGCTCGAGCGGCTGCTCGAGCGATGCGACGCGGTCAGCGTTGCCGTTCCGACCCACGTCCACGCCGACGTGGTTTCGCGGTGTTTCGAGGCCGGCGTTCACGTGCTCGTCGAGAAGCCGATCGCGGAGACGATCGAGGAGGGACGAGAGATGGCGGCCCACGCTCGCGACGCCGGGCTGCTCTTGCAGGTCGGCCACATCGAGCGGTTCAATCCGGCGGTTCGGACGGTCAGCGAGCTGATCGACGATCTGGACGTGATCAGCCTGGAAGCCGAGCGTCTCGGCCCGCCCACCGACCGATCGGCGCTGGGAAACGTCGTCTTCGATCTGATGGTCCACGACGTCGACATCGTCGGTGCAATCCTCGGTGCCGAGCCGGACTCGATCTCAGCGATGGGAACCGGTGATGGCAAGTACGCGACTGCGACGGTCGAATACGACGACGTCGTGGCGAGGCTCACGGCGAGTCGAGTCACCCAGAAGAAGGTGCGCAAGCTCACGGTGACCGCTCGAGAGTGCCTCGTCGAGGTCGACTACCTCGAGCAGTCCGTGCTGATCCATCGCGACTCCTATCCAGAGTACCTGATCGACGACGGACAGCGCCGCTACCGACACGAGAGCGTCGTCGAGCGCCCGCGAGTCGACAACGGCGAACCGCTCCGTCACGAACTCGAGTCGTTCCTCGAGGCGGCCCGGACCGGGTCGGAACCGGTGGTGACGGCCCAGGACGGGATCGACGCGCTCGAGACGGTCCAGCGGATCGACGGGATCGTTTCCGACGACGGGCACTCGGATGAGGAGGGACAGGCCCAACAGCGCGAGCAAGACGGAGCGCAGCCGGACCACGAATCGGATCAGGAACGCGAACAGGAGGTGCAGGCCTGATGGTCGACGGCGATGGACTCTACGGCTCGAGTCGGTCAGACGAGCAACAGCGGGCGCTGTTGACGAGCGGCCGCGTTCCGGTCGCCGTCTACGGGCTCGGAAAAATGGGGTTGCCCCTCGCTGGGGTCTACGCGGAGACGACCGGCAACGTCACCGGCGTCGACATCGATCCGTCCGTCGTCGGGACCGTGACGAACGGCGAGAGTCACGTCGTCGGCGAGCCGGGACTCGAGGCTCTAATCGCGGATCAGGTCGCCGCCGGACGCCTCGAGGCGACGACGGACGGAACGGCCGCAGCCGAGCGTGCCCGGATCCACGTCGTGATCGTTCCGACGTTGCTCGACGACCGCCAGAAACCGGATCTCTCGACCGTCGATTCGGTGGCGGATGACATCGCGGCTGGACTCTCCCCTGGTGATCTGGTGATCGCGGAATCGACCCTGCCGCCGGGAACCTGTCGGGACGTCCTGCGGCCGCATCTGGCGGGCAAGAGCGGGCTCGAGTCCGACGCGTTCGGGCTGGCGTTCTGTCCCGAGCGCACTTCCTCGGGGACGGCGCTTCGGGACGTTCGCGGTCAGTATCCGAAAGTCGTCGGCGGCGTCGACGCGGAAAGCGGACGGGCGGCCGCCATCGTCTACGACGAGCTCTCGAGCAACGACGTCCACCTCGTCTCGGATGCCACGACCGCCGAGGCGGTGAAGGTCTTCGAGGGGATCTATCGCGACGTCAACATCGCGCTCGCGAACGAACTTGGACGGCTGGCCGACGAGCTCGAAATCTCGGTTCGGGAGGCGATCGAGACGGCGAACGACCTTCCCATGTGTCAGATCCACGACCCCGGCCCCGGCGTTGGCGGTCACTGCATTCCTTACTATCCGCACTTCCTCCTCTCGCGGATGACTGAACCGATGGAGTTGACACGAACGGCGCGAACGGTGAACGACGGGATGCCGACCGTCACTGCCGACCGCCTCGAGGAGGAGCTCTCGTCCGTCGGAACCTCGATCGCGGAGGCATCGGTCGTCGTGCTCGGGCTCACCTACCGCGCCGGCGTCGAGGAAACCCGCGCCTCGCCGGCGATCGACCTCGTCGAAACGCTCGAGGATCGCGGCGCGGCCGTCGCCGGCATCGATCCGCTCGTCGATCCGGCGAGTTGCGGCGCTCGCCCGGTCGAGATCGATCGGCTCGAGGAGGAGCACTTCGATGCGGCCGTCATCGTCACGCCCCACGAGGAGTTCGATCGAATTCCCTGGACGGCACTCGAGTCGATGATCGTCGTCGACACGCGAGACGCGATGGATCTTTCCGGAACCGACCACCGAGTGTATACGCTCGCCGGGTCCGCCGACGGACGGCGACCCCGCGCCGGAGCGAGCGGGGACGCAGTCGACCGTCCGGACGGCGAGCCCGGATCCGAGCACGGAACCGCGAGCGTGCGCCGAACGGACGGGGGAAACGATGTATAAGGGAAAAACGATCGGCGTCGTCGTCACGGCCTACGACGAGTCGGCGTTCGTCGGTCGGGTCATCGAGACGGTACCCGACTTCGTCGACCGGATCTACGTCGTCGACGACGCGTCGCCGGACGACAGTTGGGCGGTGATCCAGCGCGTCGCCTCGAGGATGAACGACCGCGTCGAACCGTCGCGGGCGGTGGCCGACGGTGGGGATAGTGCCGACGGCGAAGCCGGTCGTCGCGTGATGACGATCCGCCACGAGGAAAACCGCGGCTACGGTGGCGCGGTCAAGACGGGGTACGAACGAGCCTCTGAGGACGGTATCGACGTCGTCGCCGTGATGAACGGCGACGGTCAGATGGATCCCGCGATTCTCGACCGGATCATCGATCCCGTCGCCACCGGCGAGGCGGACTACGCCAAGGGAAACAGACTGCTCCACCCGGACGACCGAGAGGGGATGTCGTCGTTCCGGCTGCTCGGAAACGCGATGCTCACCGGTCTCTCGAAGTTCGCGTCCGGCTACTGGACGATCGGGGATCCCCAGAACGGCTACACTGCGATCTCGGGTGAGACGATCGAGGAACTCGACCTCGAGTCGATCACCGATCAGTACGGCTTCCTGAATCACATCCTCACCCATCTCAACCTCAACGGCTGTCGCGTCGCGGACGTCTCGATGTCCGCGGTCTACGGGGACGAGGAGAGCAGTATTCGGTACGTCCCCTTCGTTCGCTACGTCTCGTTGCTGTTGCTCCAGAGTTTCCTCTGGCGGCTCAAACGACGCTACGTGCTCGAGGGGTTTCACCCGACCGTACTCTTTTATGCAACTGGGGCTACCGGCCTGGCCGGCGGAGCGTTCTGTCTTCTCGGTGCGCTCGGTCGAAGCCTCCGCGGAAAGGAGGGGTTTTCGGGCGGAATCGCCGCGTTCGTCGCCGTTTTGCTCGGCCTCGTCTCGCTCGGAATCGCGATCTCGATGGACGCCGACGAGAGCGAGGAACTCGAGGTGACGTACTACGAGTACAGCGGCGAGGAGACGGAGATCGACCGGCCGGCAGACCGACCGATCGAAGCACACCAGCAGCTGGACTGATGCGATTTGCTGTTTCGGTGTCCAGCGTAGGTTCCGGATGGTCGGGGCGGTCCGTCGTGACGGTCGCGGTTGCGTCGGCAGCGGCGTCCAGGAGCCCGTACGATCCGTTTTTAGTCGGTAGTCCGATCCGGTCGAAACCGTCGGACGTACGGACGCATCGTGCGAGCCGACTACTCCGACGCCGACCGCGGTGCGAGTGCGTCCCTCGTCCGGTCGGTAACCCGCTCGAGCGTTCCCCTCGCCGTTGCGACGTCGACCAGCAGGTCAGTCAGGTCGGTTAGTCCGCCGACGTACTCCCGTCGGCGTCGCTGCCACCGCTCGTCGGCCGTCTCGTCGGTGAGAAGCGCCAGAGCGCGATCCCGAACTGCCGCGTACTCGTCGAACTGTTCCGCGAGGCCGACTCGCTCGAGTTCCCGGAACTCGCCGTACTCGTGATCGTCGCTCCCGCGATACCGGAGTGCGGGCGTGCC
Organism: Natrarchaeobius halalkaliphilus; assembly: GCF_003841485.1. Classification (NCBI taxonomy): domain Archaea; kingdom Methanobacteriati; phylum Methanobacteriota; class Halobacteria; order Halobacteriales; family Natrialbaceae; genus Natrarchaeobius; species Natrarchaeobius halalkaliphilus. The sequence goes on from NZ_REFY01000002.1 coordinate 177,910, forward strand.
GAGGAGTGCGGCCTCGTTGACCATCGTACCCGTATCCGCGACCAGCAGCGACGCTTCGGCCATCGCGTCGTGGATCAGCGCTGGATGTAAGTCGTACGGACGAGCCGGCAGTCCGGACAGGTCCATCTCGCCACTCTCGTCGGAGACGAAGACGGTCGCGCGTTCGCTCAGTCGCTCTACCAACTCCCGTCGCTCGCGTGATTTGAATCCCTCGAGGCCGCCATCGTGGAGCGCGTCGAGGGCGTTGAACCGTACCAGCGCGAACGGTTCGTCCGCGCCGACGCCGAGGTACTCGCGAACGGCACCGTCGGGTTCGAACACCGCCGGGTGGAGGTAGGCGCACTCTTTGAAGCCCTCGAAGGTGTAGTGGTCGCTCCCGAGATCGCGGCGGGTGACCGCCGGCGAGAGGATGCAGTCCGCGAACGGACGGGACACGGTGTGGTTGAAGTCGCCGGGTTCGTCGTCGAGAACGAGGACGGTCGGCGCTCGAGCGATCGTTCCCGCGAGGGCGGCGTACGGCCCCCGACCGAAGACGACGTCCGGTCGGAATCGCAGCGACTGTGACGTGATCCGAGCCGCCTGCTCCGTGAGCTCGCGAGCGAGCCTGGGTTTCGACGGGGCGGCCGTCTCGTGGGTACCGTACCGTCGGTAGGGAAGACCGAAGAACTCGAGTAGGTCGGTCGTACAGGCGTACTCCCTCGTCAGAACGAGTACCTCGTGTCCGGCCCCCTCGAGTCGGGAGACGGCGTGGCGGTACAGGTGAACGTGGGCGGGCGTATTGGCGAAGACGAGAATCCGCATCGAACGCTGATTGTCGCCCGCAGCGCTTTGTAATCGTACACGTACAGGCGACCGTCGTCTGCGGCCGGATCCGGGCGGGATCAGATCGGAGAGTGAACAGCCGGGACGGAGCGACTCGGGATGGGACGACCGTCTGCGGAAGGAGCGCGGTTCACCGCCCGAGCGCGCCGGTCGACTCGAGGCGGTCGGTCCGAAAAAGAGACGGTTAACAAAGCGTCGTCGGTGGCTGGTACGGCTAGACCGAGATGGACGTTCTCACGCTGACGACGAACGCCGATGCGCCGTTCATGAACGAGCAGATGCGCGTCATGGAACGACGCGGTGTCTCCTTTTCGACGCTGTCGGTTTCGGGCGATGGTCGTGCGGGTCACTCCCGGAGCCCGGCCGATTACCTTCGATTCTTGCCGACGGTCATCCGCGAGTCCGCGAACGGCTACGACCTGGTCCACGCCCACTACGGGCTGACGGCACCGATGGCGCTCTCACAGCTGCGCAAACCGGTGGTTCTCTCGCTGTGGGGCTCTGACATCTACGGGCCGATCGAGCCGCTCAGCCGGGCCTGTGTGCCGCTGTGTGACGAGGTCGTCGTTATGTCGGAGGAGATGCGCCGATACCTGGGTCGTGACTGCGTCGTGATCCCCGACGGGGTCGACCTCGAGAAGTTCCAGCCCGGACCGAAGGCGAGCGCTCGCGACGCGGTGGGCTGGGACGACGACGGCTATCACGTGCTCTTTCCGTACACGCCGGCCCGCGAGGTGAAAAACTACCCGCGCGCTCGCCGGATCGTCAACGCGGTCAACGGTCTGATCGACGAGCCGGTTCGACTCCACACCGTCTACGACGTCGACCACGATGCGATCCCGGACTACATGAACGCCGCCGACGCGCTGCTTTTGACCTCCCACAGCGAGGGATCTCCGAACTCGGTCAAGGAGGCGCTCGCGTGTAACCTGCCCGTCGTCTCCGTCGACGTCGGAGACGTCCGAACGCGGCTCGAGGGCGTCGAACCGTCACACGTCGGAACCGACGACGACGATCTCGTCGAGGGACTCCGGAGAGTTCTCGAGCGCGACGAGCGGTCGAACGGTCGCGAACGTGCACGCGATGTCAGTATCAATCGAACCGCAGACCGGATGCTCGGAGTCTACGAGCGACTGGTTTGAGGCCGTTCGATCGGTTTTCGCGGTCAACGGAGCCGTCGACGCCCGGTACGGCCGCTATTTTCGGCGGTGGCGATACCAGGACATCGTCTCCGGCAAGTGGGCCTCGAGCGGCTCGTACTCGTAGCCAAGCTCCTCGTGGGCTTTCTGTGAGGTGTAGAACAGCCGCCGGGTCGCGAGCCGGGCCATCTGCCGGTCGAAGGGAAACACCTGACGATCGGTGACCGTTCCGACGGCTTCGACGACCGGGCCGGCGGCGTGAATCGCCGCCGACGGGACGGGTAGACGGGCCGGAGAGCCGCCGGTGTTATCGGAGATCCGAGAGACGGCACGGTCGTAAGTGAGGTTCTCACCGCCGAGGATGTAATGCTCGCCGGAGGTGCCGGATCGGTACGCCGCGAGCAATCCGTCGACGACGTCGGAGACTCCGACGATGCTCAGGCCGCCCGGGAGGTAGGCAGGCATCGTCGGCTCGGTCCCCATCGCGATCAGCTGGGCCGTAAACGAGCCGTCGCCCGGACCGAAGATCGACGTCGGGTGGACGGTGACGGCGTCGCCCTCGGTGCGAGCGTACCGATCCACCAGCCCCTCTGCCGCGGCTTTCGAACGCTGGTAGGCTCCGATCGGCTCCGCGACGTCGCGTTCGTCGGCGAACGTTCCGGTTCCGTTCGTCCGTCGTGTGCCCGCCGTACTGGTGAACACGAGCCTGCCGACGTCGCTCGCCCGACAGGCTCGCAGGACCGCCGCCGTTCCGTCGCGGTTGACCCGCTCGACGGTATCCGGTGTCGCACTCCAGAGACCGACGCCGGCCAGGTGAAAGACCGCGTCCGCGCCGTCGACGAGCGACTCGAGCGTCCGCCGATCGAAGAGATCTCCGACGTGCCAGTTCACGTCCTCGAGTCCGTTCTGTTCGTTCGAATCGTCCCCGTTGTCGATTCCGCCTCGATCGGAGGTCGGACGACACAGCCCGTCGACGGTCCACCCATTCTCGAGCAATCGCTCGCAGAGGTGGGTGCCGAGAAAGCCCGTCGCCCCGGTGACCGCGGCGGTTCCGGCTCCGTCCCCGGTCTCGGCCCCGTCCGAGGCCGCGGCTCCGTCCGCCGTCATTGTTCCCCTTCGATCTGTGGCGGGACGGCGTCGCGTCCGACCGTGGCATAGAGGCGATAGGCGGCCGTGACGGCGGGATGCATCGTTCCCGTCGGCGGAAGCTCGCCGCCGCCGAGGCGTTCCCGGATATCCTCGACGTCGACGCGGTCTGCCCCGGCTCCGACGCGCTCGAGCGTGATCGTTTCCGGGCCGTCCTCGAACGCGAGTTCGAGCGCGCGGTCGTCCTCGATCTCGCGCTCCAAGAGCGACGCGCCAACGGCGTCGACCGACGGCGTCGATCCGGCGAAGATCGCGTTCGCGGCGTGGGGGTCGCTTCCGTAGGCGGTCGTCGCGTCGAGCACGGAGAGGACGGGATCGACGACTCGCGTCGCCGCGACGGCGGTCACGTCGGGATCGACGGTGCGCTCGTCGGCTGCCGCGAGCGTGCGCATCCCACCGGCAACCGGTCCCTCCTCGGTCGGCCGAAGCGTCGGAACGACGATCACCGTACTCTCACCAAGCGTCGCCGGGACCGAAAACGGAACCGAGCGACCGTCGACGCAGACGATCTCGTTCGTTCGAGGCTCGTCGCGGACCAGATCGACCGGCTCCGCGTCGAAGCGCTCGAGCAACTCGGGATAGCCCAGGTACGCAAGCGTTCGATCGAACTCGATTCGTTCACCGCTGGCCCCAGCGACGACGAGATCGGCGTCGCCGCGGCTGCGGAGGTAAGAGGCGATCGCGCCGACGACCGCCGGATCGGTCACCATCCCCGTCGACGGATGGAACGGATAGTGGACATCGGGAACGAGGGTGATTCGATCCGCTTCGGTGAGCGCCTCGGTGTTGGCGTCCAGGAGCCGGCGGATCGGCGGCTCGAGCACCGCCATTCGCGCATCGACGTCGGGACGCCAGCCGCCGTGATCGAGACCCGTTCCGGCGGCGACGCGGACGCGATCGTCGGTCATATCGACGTCACCTCCGGCATCTCGAGTTCCTCGGAACCGCGTCGCGCCGCGTGGTCGTAGGCGTCCTCCGCGAGTTCGATCGACCGTCTGCCGTCGGTGCCCTCGACCGGCGGCGACTCGTCGGCTCGAATCGCATCGAGAAAAGCTTCGAGAGCGTCGTAGTGTGCCCGCAGATAGAACGTCGGACCGAAGACGTCGGGTTCGTCTCCGGTCACCCGACTGGCGACGTTCGACAGGGCCGACGTCGCCGCGCTCGCATAGAAGTTCTCGGGGAGGTAGTCTTCGTTGCTGATCGTGCCGGTGATCCCCTCGAGACGAAGCCGAGTGTTGACTTTCGGCAACTCCTCCCACTGGTAGGAGCCACAGTGGAGCGTGATCGTGGTCCCCGTTTCGGGCGCTCGCAGGAGTACCGTCGCCGCGTCCTCGATCGGAAGGTTCAGCGTGCAGCCGGTCGCCGCACTCTGTACCTCGAGGTCGCCGAACAGCCACTCGAGCACGTCGAAACAGTGGATACCGAGTTCGAGCAGCGAGCCACCGCCAGCCGCGTCGGCGTCGAGCGCCCAGCCCGGCGGCGACCGCTCGACCGGTGGACGACCCAGCGGTCCGTCGTTGAGGCGCGTCATCGACGCGTAGGGAACGTGGCCGACGCGTCCGTCGTCGTAGGCGGCCTTGACGCCTGTCACGTCCGGCTGGTACCGGAGGGTGTGATCGACGCCGACGGCGATCCCCCCGGACTTCGCGGCCTCGAGCAGCCGGTCTGCCTCCTCCGTCGATCGCGCGAGAGGTTTCTCGACGAAGACGTCGGTACCCACTTCGGCGGCCCGCTCGACCGCGTCGGCGTGTAAGAACGGCGGAAGCGCGACGACCGCGACGTCTATCGACTCGGAGTCGAGTAGCGTCGCGTAGTCCTCGTACGTTCGGTCGACGCCGGCGCGTTCGGCGCGCTGGCGGTTCTCCGGAACCGCATCCGCCGCAGCGAGAACGTCGACGTTCGCCATTACGCGCGCCGACTTCAGATGGACCATGCCGATGTTTCCGACCCCGAGTATCCCTAGCGTGAGCGTATCCGAGTCGGATTCTCGACTGAGAAGTGCCGTATTCATCCGTCAGTGTGGGGGGCCTCGGCGGGCTTTGTTATCATCGTCGTACAGCTATCACCGGACGAGCGCGTCCTCCTGACCGTTCCAGATCGGTCCGCCGTCGGTTCTCTGTCGGTCGTCTGTTAGCCGTCTCGGTGGCGGCGTCGTGGCTCGGCCGTCGAAGAATCGATCCGGCGACACTACTGCCAGTAGCGACGTGATACAGGTTCGTCCCACGGAAAACCGCACGGTCTGCGCCCGCCCGGCGATTGGGCCGGCACGCGAGTACAGCAGTCCGTTTCAGTCGGACGGCGTCGAGGACAGTTCCGTCGCGTCGTATTCGACCGAAGGGACCCGGCCATCGACCGTTCGGCCGTTCTCAAGACGGCGAGCGGTTTCACCCATCGTCTCGACGCGGATGTCGGTTTCCTCGCGTCGTCGATCGAGGTGCTCGAGAATCGCGCGCATGCGCTCGTCGTCGCGGGGGTCGGTCAGGTTGTTCGGGTGTAGCCACATGTGAAAGACGCCGTCACGACGGGCCGCTTCGTCGATACCGAGGCGAGCCTGAACGACCATGGGATCGGCCCAGACCGACTCGGCGGCCGTCCGCGCCGGCCCCTCGAAGCCGAAGAGGAACAGCGATGCCGGGACGTTCACCAGGCCGTACTCGTCGACGGCCGGCTCGACCAGCATGGATCGGCTTCGGACGATCGAATCGAACAGCCCGCGAACGCCGTCGTGAGTCGGTGATTTGCCGCGATAGACACCGAAGCCGTACTCAGCGAGGACGTCGCGGTGGCCGACGTCGTTGCGCGGGTAGACGAACGACTCTATTGTCCGTCCCCAATCGGCGGCGATGTCCATACTCCGGTCGAGTTCGGCCGCCGCGAGCTCGCGGTCCGTCTCCGGATCGCCAAAGAGGACGTGCGAAAACGAGTGGCTGGCGAACTCGTGGTCCACGTCGGAGTCGAAGAGCGCCTCGACCAGCGCCGGCGCGAATCGAAGATCGGGTCGATTTCGCCACTCGGTTCGCTCGGGGGCGAACCAGCCCGGGGGTGCCGGATGATCCGCGTGGGTACCGTCACAGGAGTCGAGCATGAGGTGGCCAACGACCGCCCACGTAGCCGGCACGTCGTACTCCTCGAGTAACTCGAGCATCACGGACCAGCCGCGGCGACCGGCTTCGACCCGATCGACGGGCGGGGATTCGAAGTCGTGAAATCCCCAGCCGAGTTCGGCGTCGAGCGAGAGAACGACACTACCCATTGTATCCACCACGAGGCCGCGTCATATCGCTGACGGAGACGACCGGACGGTTTTGTTATTGATCGCTTTTCGCGGTCGGTTGGATTATCCCGGTGCCGCGATCGCGGTAATCGTCGGAAGCCACCGTCAGGAAATCACCGGCACGGATCGTTCGCTCCGCGGGAGAGTCGGCTCGTCCGACGGTAACGGTCACGAACGCGCGACCGTCGCGCCCGCTGACGAAGAAACCGAATCGAACAGCGACGCGGTGTTTCGTCGCGGCGACTGAACACCCTCCATAACAAAGCGCGAATCGGGCCACGTCCACGACAGCAAGCGTTCTCAGTACAATCATGAGCGGATTTACTCAGTCGTCCGAGCGAGCGTTCGTGCTCGGGCTCGACGGCGTGCCGTGGAGACGTATCGAACGGTGGTCCGAGGAGGGTAAACTTCCGAACTTCGCCCGAGTGATCGAGGAAGGTGCCTCCGGTCCGCTGATGAGTACCAGTCCGCCGACGACGCCGCTCGCGTGGCCCTCGATCGCGACGGGGGTCTGGCCGGACAAACACGGCATCTACGGCTTTCAGAACCTCTCGTCGTCGTACTCTCACGAGATGTACACGAGTCAGGATCTGACACAGCCGACGCTCTGGGAGCAACTCGCCCCGGCTCACGTGGGCAACGTTCCGATGACCTATCCGGCCACCGAGATCGACGGCACGATGGTCACCGGGATGATGACGCCGTCGACGGAACAGGAGTTTACCCACCCGCCGGAGCTTCGGACCGAGATCGAATCCCGGATCCCGGAGTACCAGATCAGCCTCGACTATCCGAAGTACGCCGATCGACTCGACGACTTCGAGGAGGCGATCGACGGAATGCTCGCGAACCGCCGCGAGCTGATGCGTCTGCAGATGGAACGCGCCGGCGACGACTGGCAGCTGTTTTTTTTCGTCTACACCGCGCCGGACCGGTTCCAGCACCTCGTCTGGGAGACGGACCGATTGCTCGCACACTATCGGCAGCTCGACGAGCTTCTGGGCGAGGTCCTCGAGTACACGGAAACTCACGACAGCGACCTCTACGTCGTCTCCGATCACGGCTTCGGCCCGATCCACGAGCTGATCTACGTCAATCACTTCCTCGAGCGGGAGGGCTACCTCGCCAGACGCGAGGACGAGGGAACGAGGAGTGCGTTCGCGAGCCTCGGGATCTCCCGCGATCGGATCACGAACGCCCTGGAACGGGTCGGTATCTCAGAGGAGATGCTCGTTTCGACGCTTCCGCGGGGGCTGGTCGATTCGGTTGCCGAACAGATTCCGGGCGATCACGCCCTCTACGACGTCGACTACGATCGGACCGTCGCGTTCGTCCACGGCGCGGGCAACTGTTATATCAACGACAGCGAGCGATTCGAACGCGGCGTCGTCTCACCGATGGACGTGCCGGACGTCAAAGCCGAACTCGTCGACGTCTTCGAGTCGGTCACCGACGACGACGGGAACGCGGTACTCACGATCGAAGACGGCGACGAGCTGTTTCCGACCGACGACGGCTCGCCGGATCTGGTCGTCAACGGCGTCGACGGCTACGACTCTCGGAACGCGCTCACCGACGAGCCGTTCGGAGACACCGGAACGTACGCCGCGAGCCACCGCAAGCGAGGGATCATCCTCGGTCACGGCCCCTCGATCGACGCCGGGGCGTCGCTGCGCGGTGCCCGCGTCGTCGACGTCGCGCCGACGCTCCTGCACGGTATCGGCCAGCCCGTTCCCGAAAACGTCGACGGTCGGGTTCTCTTCGACGCGTTCCATCCGGAGGCGACGCCCTCGAGGACGAAAGTCGAGCGCACGAGCGTCTCGAGCCGTGATCGTGACGACGTCGACGACGACTTTGCCGACGTCGAAGACCGCCTGAAAGGACTCGGATATATGGAGTGATAGAGTCACCGTGAGACGGACGATTCAGGACTCGAGTGAGAGGTCGTTGCAAGCAAGACAGTTACGGCCGCGGTAGACGGATGGCCGGTATGGTCGACGACGACCTCGAACTCGAGCGAGACCTCGGTGAGGCGGAGATTGTCTACGAGGATCCGGAGGAGGGAACAGTCACGAAACGAGTACCGAACGAACACGTCGCGTACTTTCAGGATCACTGGATCGTCAAGACCGACGAAGACGAAGAGGGTCACGACATCGTTCGTCGGATACCGGCGCGCCGGGTCCACTACGTGGAGCGATCGGTCGAGCAGTTCGAAGAGGAAGTTCAGACGCTGGTCGATCAGGTGCAGTCGTTCGCGTCCAACCTGCGGACGAAAATCCCGGTCGGCGGCGACACGAGCGAAGACGAGGACGCACCTCCCGTCGAGATCGGGCTCGATGACGACGAAGGGCGCCAAAATTCCGATCGGTGACGGCGAGCGCCGGGACTGATTCCGTCGCGGGGCTGGTTCCGCTGGGATGGATCACCGGCGGGAACGGACGCGATCCGCGCCGATTTTCGCCGCCTTCAGCGCCGGATAGACGCCGTTGTACACTCGAGTCGGCGCGTTTCTCGCACCCGCACGGAACAGCCGGTGTGACAGCGGCGGTCGGGAATCCGCGACGAGTTCGTCGAGGTCGGCCTCTACGAGCCACTCGAAAAACGCCGCCTCGTTTTCGGAGGACGGTTCAGTCTCCCGAACCCGGTCTCTGATGTCGCCCCACATGTGGCGTTCGTCCTGACCGAGCACCCACTCGCCGGAGTCGAGGGCGGCTCGGATTTCGTCGTAGTCGCCGTCCGCGAAGGGGTAGCCGTGGGCCGTCGGCTCGAGTCCGGCGAGACGGAGTCCGACGGCGGTTCGGTAGCACTTCTCGCACTCGCCGCAGTTGCCGTCCATCCGGACGTTACAGGTCTGAAGCTCGAGTTCCGGAGTCGACGTCCCGACGTAGTCCGCGATGAGGTCGAGTCGCTCCTGTCGCGTCAGGTCGTATGCGTCGTGGTGACAGCGCGTTCCCGTCCAGCGGACGTGATCGTCGATGTCCGGTCGCGAGCCCCACTCGAGGTCGATTCCGTCCCAGTGAGTCGCGGCGACGAGGAGGTCGTCGACGCCCCGAACGTAGGCCATCGGCGCACAGAGGCCGAGCAGGCCGAGGCCGTGGCCGACGGAGCTGTACCAGGCACCGTCGACGTGGCGCTTGTAGTGTGCGAGTAACATCGGATGATCGAGCGCCGAGAGGACGTTCGATTCGATGAAGGCCGTCTCGAGGTCGCGTTCGTCTGCGAACGAGGAGACGCGCGCCCGCAGGTCGTTCCACTTCTCGTCGTCGGACGGGTCGGGTGTGATCGTCCACCCACGGACGCTCACGAGCGTGGGCCGTTCCTCGCGGTGACGGACGTACGAACACGTCGAATCCACGCCGCCGGTAAACAGCAGGGCGCTCTTCGGATCGCTCGTCGAACCGCCGGCAGCTTCGCCAGCTGATGCGCCGGGTTGGGACGACATCTCCGGATCGATCGTCCGTCGTGCGTAGAGCGTCCCGCCCTCGAGAAAATCGTACATCGAGAGCAGCGAGGCCTTGACGTCTTCGAGCGCGCGGGCGAAGGCGGCGTCGACCTCGTCGACGTAGACGTCAGCCCCGTTCGCCCACGCGACGGGACAGACGTTGGCGAGGACGGGAATCGCGAGGATGCCTTCGGGAACGTCTTCGATCGAGCGGTCGTAGTCGATCCTGAACGGGTCGCCCGTGACGAACCGCTCGAGGTCGGCCGACGGTCGTACGTCGCACTCGAGGCTGGTGCCGTCCGCGGTTATCCGGTCGACGATGAACGATGACATGGTGTGTAAAACGGCGGTCGCCGCCGCCCCGAGCTATCACGCAGGGGTACAAAAACGGGGAGAACCGTTGATCGATCGAACGAATTCGATCCGGACGGAAATCCCGGCGTATACCGCGTCTCTGCAGCCCGGAGACGGGCGCTCTGACCGTCTCTCACGGGCGGTCCGGAGCGCCTCGACGGCGGCGGCTGTACAGTCGTCATACTCACTTTGAAAATCGAAGTAATGGGGGAGAAGCCTCGAAAGCGGAGTTTTCATCGACGGGTCGAGCAACCGAACGCGATCGGACGGGGCCACAGGCGCGACCGCTCGAGTTGGCCTCGAGCGATAGGACCCCTATAACAAACGTCGGTTTCGGTGAGGTAGCCGCCAAGAGATGCGTACCGACACGAGACTGTCCGGATTTCGAACGGAGAGACGATGAAACGGACGACGAACGTGATCTTCGCCGCCGGATTCTTCGCGCTCGCGGCGGGGCTGCTCATCGCGCGCGATCAGCCAGCGGCGGGCTACGAGGCGTCGGTGTACGCGGGAACCCCGAACCTGGCGTGGGCGTGTTTCGGGCTCGCGCTCGCGCTCGCCGTCGCGACGACGCTCGGGACTCGAGGGCGCGCCCAGGCCGTCGGCATCGGCCTCGGTTCGATGACGGTCACAGCCATCGTGAGCCTCCCCATCGTCAGGAACTACCGCTTCTCGGGAATGGGCGACGCGCTCACTCACCTCGGATGGACGAGGGATATCGTCGACGGACTGCTGGTTCCTCACGAGCTGATCTACCCCGGCGTCCACTCGCTCGGAGTCGCCTTTCATTTCCTCGGTGGGGTGCCGATCGAGCGAGCGCTGCTCGCCACCATCGTCGTCTTCTTCGTTCCGTTCTTGATTTTCGTTCCGTTGACCGCTCGCGAGATGACCGACAGCGCGACCGCGATGGGCTTCGCGGCGATCGTCTCGTGGACGGTGTTGCCGATCAACAACGTCGCGACGCACATGGGCGTCCACACGAACTCGAACGCGCTGTTTCTGGTCCCGGTCGTGCTCTTTGCACTGATCGCTTCCCTTCGGCGGCCCTCGACGGTCGAGCGCCTGCCGTTCGGCATCTCCCCGTACATCGTTCTCCTCTACCTCACCGGGATCGCGCTGTTGCTGGCCCATCCCCAGCAGATGATCAACGTCGTCGTCCTCGTCGCGACCGTCGCGGGCGTTCAGCTTCTCGCGCGGTGGCGACTCGACGAACACCCTATCGTCGAGCAGCCGACGATGTACACCCCGACGATCGTTCTGGGAACGATATTTACGGTCTGGACCCTCGCCAACGAGCGCTTTAGAACCGCGCTCGTCGGCCTCGTCGAGGGCGTTTTTGCGACGGACGTCGGTACCGGCGCTGAGGTGGACCAGCGCGGCGGATCGCTGGCCGAAATCGGCGGCAGCATCGAAGAACTGTTCGTCGCGATGTTCCTCGACGCGGCGGTGATCGGGCTCGTCGTCGGACTGTTCGTGCTGGCGACGTGGCTCGGCTGGACCGCACTCGACCGCGAGTCGTCCTCGTACGTCACGTACTTCGGGCTCGCGTTGTTCCCGCTCGGCGGCATCTTCCTGATCTACTTCGTGGGGACGCCGACGATGGCGTTCCGGCAAGTCGGGTTCATCTACGTCCTCCTGACGATCCTCGCGGGCGTCGCCCTCGCACACCTCGTGGGCGGGCTCTCGGGAGTGATTACCCGACCGGGTGCGAACACGGTGGCCGCGCTGGGACTGGGGGCGCTGCTCGTCCTCGGACTGACGACCGTCTTCGCGTCGCCGCTCATCTACAGCCCCGGCCAGCACGTCACGGACGCACAGTTCAGCGGCTACGAGACGGGATTCGAGGACGGTGCCGAGGATCGACCGCACGTCGGCCTCGGATACGATCCCTACCGCTTCGATCACGGGCTCTACGGACTCGAGGGTGAAGAGACGTTGAGCGGTGCGACCGTCGCGACCGGCGAAGTCGATCCGGACGAGTTCGAAGCGGGCAACTACAGCGGGGCCTATCACGGCTTCGACTACTACCTCATCGTCACCGAATTCGACGTGACGAGAGAAATCGAGGTCTATCGCGAGCTCCACTACAGCGACTCGGCGCTCGAGGGACTCGACGCCGAACCGACGGTGAACAAGGTGGTCTCGAACGACGATTTCGAGATGTATGCTATCGCTAGCGAAGCGTAAGCCGACGACAGCGCCGAAATTGACTCCATAACAAAGCCGGAGAACGCCCTTCGAAGCTGATACGACAATGTCTGCCCTCGACGACGTGTGCGTGCTGGATTTGACGAGGGTCCTCGGTGGCCCGTACTGTACGATGTTGCTCGCTGACATGGGTGCTGACGTGGTGAAAATCGAACCACCCGGCGGCGATTTCGTCAGGGATACGCCGCCGTTTCACGAGGACGACGACAGCTTCGGCGGCTACTTCCAGAGCATCAATCGGGGCAAGCGAAGCCTCGAGCTCGATTTCACCGACGAGGGCGACCGCGCGGATTTCCTCTCGCTCGTCGAGACCGCCGACGTCGTCGTCGAGAACTACCGCGCGGGGACGATGGAGAAGTTCGATCTCGAGTACGAGCGCCTCGCGGAACGGAACCCGCGGCTCGTCTACGCGGCGATGCGCGGCTTCGGTGATCCCCGGACCGGCTCGAGCCCGAAACAAAACGAGCCGGCGTTCGATCTGGTCGCACAGGCGCTCGGCGGGATAATGCATCACACCGGACAGCCGGACGGACCGCCGACGAAAGTCGGCTTCGGCGTGGGCGACATCTTCACGGGCGTTCTCCACGCGGTGAACATTCTCGCCGCCCTCCACTACCGTCACCGGACCGGAGTCGGTCAGTTCGTCGATACGGCGATGTACGACGCGATGATCAGCCTCGGTGAGCGAGCGGTCTACCAACACTCCTACACCGACGAAACGCCCACGCGGCAGGGAAATTCCCACCCGACCCTGTTTCCGTACAACGCCTTCGAGGCCACCGACGGCTACGTCGTTATCGCGGCGCTGACCGACCGCCACTGGCAGAACCTCTGTGACCGAATGGACCGTCCGGAGTGGGGCCTCGAGTATTCGACAGCCGCCGATCGCCTCGAACACCGGGAGCGACTCGGGGCCGGAATCGACGAGTGGGTCGGCTCACAGTCGGTCGAATCGGTACTCGACGCGCTCAACGGCGCGGTTCCGTGTGGCCCCGTCCAAGACGTCACCGACGTCTACGACTGCGAGCACACCCACAGACGAGAGATGCTGGTGGAGGCGACGCTTCCCGAGACCGACGAAACGGTGACCATCGCCGGCACGCCGATCAAGATGGCCAAGACGCCGCCAACCCCCGGCGACCGGGCACCGCTGCTCGACGAACACCGGGACGAACTCCTCGAACGAGACGAGATACCTCGCTCGAGCCAGCGCGACGGCGACTCGGGTCGCGTCGGCGTGACCGACGGCAGCTCACAGGACGATTGACCAACGAACTATGGCAACAGATCACAGTCTCTCGGAGGAGGGATCGACGAGCGCCGATCGACACGGGCGAGACGAGCGGGAACGAACGGACGAGACGCGTCCGCCGACGGCGGAGCGAACCGACGACGGCTACGTCATCCGACCGTACGAACCCGGGGATCGCGACGACTTTCTGGACCTGTACGACATGGTGCTCGGGGAGCGCAACGAGGAGTGGTTCCGCTGGAAGTACGAGGAGAACCCCTACGTCGATCACGTTCCGATGATCGTCGCAACCCACGGCGGCGACCTCGTCGGTACCAAACCCTGTTTCGCGCTCGAGCTTCGGATCGACTCGCGGACGTACCTCGGCTTCCAGCCCGCGGACGTCATGGTCCATCCGGACCACCGCAGACGGGGTCTCTACTCCCGGACGACCGAACGGCTGAAAGAGCACTACCGGGACCGCGAGCCGGCGCTGTTTTTCAACTTCCCCAACGAGGCGACGCTCTCGGGCAGCCTCAAACACGGCTGGCGAATCGTCGAGGAGGTCCCGACGTTCTACCGCGTCCAGCGACCCGACGCCCTGATCGACCGCGAGGACCGTCTCTCGAGGCTAAGCAGTGCGGCTCACCCCGTCGCATCGGCGTACCTTCGCGCGTGCGAACTGCTGGTCGATCGGCCGGCGAACGTGGTCGTCCACCGGTTCGACGGCCTCCCAACCGAGCAGTTACTCGAACTCTACGACCGAGGCGTTCCGGGAACCATCCACGCAAACCGCACCGAACCGTTCTACGAGTGGCGATTCGAGAACCCCCACTGGTCGTACGACGCCTACGTCGCGACCAGAGACGGTGAGCCGATCGCCGGCGTCGTCGTCGGGACAACGCTCGATGACGGCTCGACGATCACCTGCCTGACCGACGTGGTTCCGCTGGCGACGACTCCCGGTCGGCGCGACGGGCTCCAGGCGATCCTCGACCGAGTCGTAGCCGACCACCGCGAGGCGGATCTGCTCGCCACGAGCGGCCGGGCGATCCCCGCGCCGCTCCTCCGTCGGTTCGGCTTCCTCTCGGACGCCTCGCTTCCGCTGTCGCGGATCACACTGCCGACGACGCAGGTAACGTATCCGATCGCCACCGAGGGCGGTCACGAGTGGACCGTCGGCGCTCGAGCCGTCACGGATCCCGCCAACTGGACGATCACGTTCGCCGAGCAGGACACGTGGTGAACTACTTCGGGGCGCGATCCCGGAGTACTCGGTCTGTTCCGCCTGTCGACAACGAACCCCCGAGCCCGCGTTGAGGCCGAATAATACGATATTTCTCCGGAAACAGCGACACGAATCAGAGCGGATTCCGTCGTATCTTCGAGTATATTCTCGCATAGGTTGTGTCCACCTCCACACTGTTACCAACTATTTCAATAAATTTAACTCATAATACCAAGGAAAAGTTTATGAGTGTAAGCTCTTGTTACCCGAGTGTATGGCGCAGAATCCCCGTACGTCCGACGCGGAGAAATCCCGAACTACAGACCGTAATTCCGGATTAAGCCGACGTAACTACGTTCGCTCGCTTGCCGTAGCCGCGACCGCAGTCACTACGCTCGGTGCAACGGGCACCACCGCAGCCACGGACGACTACGAGGTCATCGAAGCCGAGAACCAGACGATCACCGTCGACTCCGGCGAGACCTGGGAGAACAAGCTAATCGATATGACGACCGGACAGGACATCGTCATCACAGCCCACGGCAGCGACTGGACGATCCGCAACATCGGTTTCAGCGGCGAAAACACGTCCGGAACCGGCTCTGCGACGTTCGGTGTCTCCGATTCGGGCGGCTCGAGCACCGTCGAGAACGTCTACCTCGGCGACGGCTCCGACGGCCGCAACGGCAGTTCATCGGGTCACGGTCAGACCGCGTTCTGGGTCGACCCCGACCACGCGGGCCACATCGACTTCCAGAACGTCAACATTCAGGGCTTTGCTGACAACGCTATTTACGCGTCCGCTCCCGGGAACACCGGCGGCGGGACGATACACATCGATCGCTCGTTCGCCGCGAACTGCTACGTCTCTCACTTCCGACTCGCGACCGAAGGCAGCAAGGTGACGAACTCCTGTGTACTCGTCGACGACGACGGCTACCAGGGACGCGGCATCTGGGCCTGGGCTCCCGGCACGGTCGAGGTCGAAAACTGCCAGCTCGAGATGAACGGCCAGAACACCGCCATCGACGCCGGTGCGAACGGCCAGGCGACGACGGTCGTCGTTCGCGAGACCGACTACGACGAGAGCGCCGGAATCGGTGAACACGACGGCTCCGCCGTTCGACTCGAGGACGGCGTCGGAACCGATCCCGACGCTCACGTCCCGGACGGCGTACCGACCTCCGCCGAAGAAGCCGCTGCCGGATCCACACACTGAGCGCGTCTCGCCGGTCCGATTGACATCGCTCGATCACGTCGTCGGGGACCGTCGAGAGTTCGACTCCGTTTTCTATCGTTCGAGTCTCCGTTCTCGTCACTTCCGCACGGAGTCTCCGTATCACGACTTCCGACGGAGTGCTCGATCGTTGGACGGTAATGGGTTGTTACGCGGTCCAAGAGAATGCCAAAGGGCGTGACCTCGAGGCGATTCACCCGCGCCGTGGATCACGGTTCGGCGGTATCGTTTCATTGCAGTATATGAATGATTTTCTGAGCGTTCGTTCAGATGTTAGCCACAATCAGTAAATTTTATGGTTAGATTAACGGTAAGTTTATGCAGTTAGTCTCTTATTACCCGATTGCATGGCACGCGAACCTTCGGTACTGGACGACGAGCGTCCCGTCTGTGATGGCGGTGACGCAGCTGAACGTAGCGGTAATACTGGATTACTCGGCCGTCGGTCGTACATGAAACTGGCCGGTACGACGACCGCGGCCGCGGCGGTCTCCGGACTGGCGAGCGCCGACGGGGACGGATACGAAGAGATCGCCGCGAACGGACAGGTGATCAGGATCGGTCGCGGCGAAACCTACGAAAACAAACTGTTCGACCTCACCACCGGCGACAGCGTTTTGTTGCTCGTCGAGGGTGGTGACTCGGTAATCCGAAACATCGGGTTCAGGGGTCTCCACCGCGGCGACGCGTTCATGATTTCGATCACCGCATCCAGCGGCGACGTTCTGATCGAGAACGTCTATCTGGGTGACGGCTCGACGAAAGAGGGAGAAAGCTTCGTCCACGGACCCGGTGCGGTGTTTTACCACCGAAACGCCTCGTGTGACGTCACCTTTCGATACTGTAACGTCCAGGGATGGCCGAACAACGGCTTTTATTGCTCTAACACCGCAAACGGCGGCTCGGCTCGATTCGAACACTGTTACGGAAAGAACAACGGCGTCAGCACGTATCGGATCGCCGGTGGAAACGACGCTATCGTCGGCTCCGTCGCGTACAACGACGACACCGACTACGGTCCCGGCTGGGGTGGCTACGTCGAGGACGCCGGCCGACCGGTCTGGGTCTGGCCGGGTGGGACTCCATCGCTCGAGGACTCACACTTCGCGAGCGGGGGGTACCCCTACGCGATGGTTCTCCGAGGCGACGGGAGCGCGCGGATGACCGGCGGCGGAATTCGTGGCACGGTTCAGGGAGAGGGGCTGCAGCGATCGGACGTTTCGAGAACGCCGGATCTCTCGGTTCCGGACGGCGTCCCGACGTCCGCCGAAGAGGCAGCCGCCGGTGGCTCGGTCGAACCGGAAAGCGGCGACGGAACCGGAGAAACCGAGCCCGAATCCGACGAATCGACGCTTTCGAACGTCATCCTCTTCGACGGCGATCCAGACGACGCGACTCGATACGAGTTCGAAGCGGACGGACGGGTCGAAAAATCGACGCACGACGGTGCCTCCATCGACGACGAGGACGTCGTCGACGACGGGTTCGTCCACGGCGTCGTCGCGGACTGGAAGGACGCTTTCCGGTTCAGCGGCGAACTCGAGCAGCTGACGGTCGACGGACCCGCAACGGTTTCGGTCAACGGCGTCGCCGTCGATCCCGACGAGTACGGCGAGGAACTCCCGCACGTTCTCACGGTCGAGGGAGGCGACGAGCCGACGAGCTACGAGATCACCGTCGACGGGGCGATCGAACTCGATTCGGAGGACGATCCGATCGACGAGGTCACGATCGTGTCGGGGTCGGCCGTCCAGAGTTCGGTTACTGAGACAACCCAGACGTTCCGGTTTTCGGGCGCGGTCACCGACGTTAGCGTCAGCGACGGCGACGCCGTGGTTTCGATCGACGGAGCGGAAATCGATCCCGACGAGTACGGTGACAACGAACTCCTCCCGCACGCGTTGCTCATCGACGCCACCGGTACCGAGGGACCGAGTACGTACTCCGTCGAGGTGAGCGACGTCATCGTCAAATCCGATTTCCGCACCGTCTCGGTCGACGACTCGAGCGTCTCCCGCGGACGAACCGTTCGCGATATCGTGGAAAACGGACGCAGTACGTACTGGTTCGACGGCGAAATCGAAAACTTCCGCCTTCTCGGCAGAGCAAGAGCCGACGTTCAGTACAACGCTCGCGGTCAGTAACGACCACCGACGGTCGACGGATCGGCGGCGCTTTTCGCGAAGAGAGATGGCTCCCGCGCCGAGAACAGTAGGCTGGCACGCGAACTGTTCCGGTACTGGATGACGGTCGCCGGGAGCCACAGCCCTCTACGAACGGTGCGGATAAAAGTCCTTCTCGTATCGAAGGCCGGGTTTCGTATTAGTCGGAAACTGATAAACAGTACGACGGATCGACCCGGAACGATAGCACGCTCGGGACGAGGTCATCCGATTCGCGAGAGCTTCCCGTCGACCGTTCGCTCTCGCTCGCGGTTCGAGACGGCGTGGACGATCGAGAGAACGAAGAACGCGACGACGACCGCTCCCGCGATCGCAATAGTCGGCAGCACCGAAAGCGGCGGTACCCCGAGGAACGTTCCGGTAATGAGCGCCGCTCCGACGACGCTCAGGACGCTATACCATCGATCCCAGCGATCCTGATGATGCGTGTCCGTATCCAGATACATCATCAACAGATCCGCGTTGTCAGAGAGGGTGATCAGTCCGCGATCCTGATCGTATTCGACGATACCCGCGTCGTCCATCTTCGGGAGATGAGTTTGATACAGTGCGACGTACACGCGTTTTCGTTGATCGGAACTGAGCGCGTTGACCTCCGTGTCGTTTTCCCAGGCCGCGATCTGTTCAGCGAGCTCTCCAAGCGTCACCGTCTCCTCCGCCTCGAGCAAGTACGCGAGGACTTCTCGCCGGCGTCGATTCTTCAGTAGTTCAAAAATGACGTCCTTCGACAGACCGTCCTCGTCCGCCGAATCCGAAACCGAAGACGCGATTTCGTCGGGGAGCGAGGTATCGATCGACGACATTACCTTGAGCCTCCGAACGGTAGTAGTACGGTTCGGCCAGGTTCGTTCCAAGTTCGGTGCTCGAGGTCTCCACCGAGCCGTGGGAACAGTAGGGACCGCTGTACTCTCGAAAGACGGTTCGCAGTCACGGTTGACACACCAAGTTGTACACCAACAGTGACTCTCTTAAGCACGGTCACGTTTTGCACCCGCTGCAAAGGGCGTACGGGCTGACTTCTCGAGATACTGACGTCGCCGCTCCGGCGGTGCGGGTTCGCACGCTCACCGGTCCGCTTCGGCCGTGGTCGGTATCGGCCGATTGTCCGGCAGTATTGATCGTGTACATTCCGAACCGTCGGGTACGACGGCACTCGGTCGTCGTCGGAACCAGGCAACACAACACTCGGGCGAAACATTCGACGCCAGCGACATAAATTCGGGCGTCGGTTTGATACCGAACGAATCGTTTCTGCGGTGAAGCTCGGATTTACGATTCCGTCACGACGAAACGATGGCCGCGTTTCATGTGGTACGTTCACTATCGGCACAATGGGTCGAAGCGAACGGCAGTGATCGCTTTACCCGGACACGACCGATGGGACACGGTCTCGACGCGAGCGACAGCCGCCTAGAGCAGGCGGGTGGGACATCGTGTCGATCATCTCCGTTCTTTCTCTCTTTGGCTGTGATCGAGACCGTTCTTTTTCGCTTCGGTCGCCCGCGACGCGTGTCGACCGTACCCCGTAGATCGGGTCGTCGCCTCTCCGCTCGAAGCGCTGTAACCCGCCACGTCTGACAGGACAAGTCACAGTTTCCCGCGAAACCATGTGAACCCCTTACAGTGGTCGCACGGTTTCTCCCCGTACTGATGACGCAGTCTATTATCGATCACACGAGGCCCGAATCCGAGCGAACGGACGCCGAGCGCTGTCCTGACTGCGAAACCGAAACCATCGTTCACGACCCGGATCGGGGCGAGCGAGTGTGTGCGGATTGTGGGCTCGTTCTCACCGAAGATCCCATCGACTACGGTCCGGAATGGCGAGCGTTCAACGCCCAGGAACACGACGAGCTCTCACGCGTGGGTGCACCACTCACACAGTCGATGCACGACAGGGGGCTGACGACCACGATCGACTGGCGAAACAGAGACGCCAACGGTCACGCGATGTCCGCCGAAAAGCACGGCCAGATCCATCGACTGCGGGTCTGGCAAGAGCGGATCCGAACCAAGAACGCCGGGGAACGAAACCTCAAGTACGCCCTGTCGGAGATCGATCGAATGGTCAGCGCACTCGGCGTTCCAAAGCCCGTTAAAGAGACGGCAAGCGTTATTTACCGTAGCGCGCTCGAGAAAGATCTCATCCGTGGCCGATCGATCGAGGGCGTCGCCACCAGCGCGCTTTACACCGCCTGCCGTAAAGAAGACATACCACGCAGTCTCGAGGAAGTAACCAGCGTCTCTCGCGTCGACCAGCGCGAAATCGGACGCACGTATCGTTACATCGCAGACGAACTGGACATCAACCTCGAGCCGACGAACCCGAGACAGTTCGTTCCCCGGTTTTGCTCCGAACTCGACGTCGACAACGACGTCGAGACGAAAGCCATCGAAATCATCGATCAGACGACCGCACAGGGACTTCACTCCGGAAAATCTCCGACGGGGTTCGCCGCCGCCGCAATCTACGCTGCCGGGCTACTGTGTGACGAAACCATCCCACAGCGCGCCGTCGCGAACACTGCCCAGACGACCGTCGTCACCGTCCGAAACAGGTACCGCGAACAGCTCGAGGCGATCGATAGGGCTCCGGCTACATGATCGATCGCTCGTTGCCGCCGTAGACGTCCTCGTTGACCAGCGCGTGAAGGTTCGCGTACGGGACGAACGCGATGAACTCGTCGTCAGTGTCGTACAGCTCGAGGCCCTTCTCGGTATGGTCGTATCGCTCACAGACGATCTGCCCTTCCGGGAGGATCGCACGGAACATACGCAGGGGTACGTCATCGATCGGCATATAGTGTTGGGCTCTCACGAACGCGACGGAGTCAACGGCGCGGGCGTAGCCGCGTCGGACCCCGCCACCCCGAACGTTCATACCGTCACTCTCGAACGGTAAACTCCTCGAGTTCGTCGTGTAACTCCGTTGCAGTGTTCGACAGCGACCGGGCGGATCCAGAAATTTCGGTGATCGTCGCGGTCTGTTCCTCGACGGCCGCAGCCACGCTGGTCGTCTCCCGGAGCGTTCGTTCGCTCTGGTCGGTCGCGTCGTCGACCATCCGCACGACCTGTTGGCTCGAGCGAGCCTGTTCGTCGGTCGCGTCGTTGATCGATTGCACCCCGTCGTTCGCCTCCTGGACCCGTTCAGCTATCTCCTCGAGACCCTCGAGACTCTCTTCGATCGTCTCGACGCCGTCGGAAACGTCGCGCTGCATGGTCCCGATCTCTTCGACCGCGTCTCTGGCCGACGACTGAACGGCGCTCACCATCCGATCGACGTCGCCGGTCGCGTCGCTCGTCTCCTCCGAGAGGGATTTGATCTCGTTCGCGACGACGGCGAACCGTTTCCCGTCGGCGTCCGCCCGAGCCGCTTCGATCGAGGCGTTGACCGCGAGCAGGTTGGTCTCCTCTGCGATCTCGTCTATCAGTTCGACGACCTCCGTGATCTCCTCGAGTTCGTCCTCGAGCGTTTCGATCCGGTCGACGATCGTTTCGGACCGGCGTTCGATCGTATCGAGTTCTGCCAGTGCCTCGGCTGCGGTTTCCCGGCCCGACCGAGCGCGGGTCGCCGCTTCGCTCGAGCGGTCCGCGACGCCGTCGGCCGTCGACGCGATCTCCTCGACGGTCGCGGAGAGGTCGCTCATCTCACCGAGCACCTCCTCGAATCTCGCGTTCTGTTCGTCGGTCGCGACCGAAATCTCGTCGGTCGACCGGCCGACTTCCTCGCTCGCGTTCTCGATCTCGGTGACGCTCGTCGAAACCTCCCCGCCGACCTCGTCGACTTCGCTCGCGAGGTTCTGAACCCGCCGAAGCGTCGATTCGACGTCGTCGAGCATCGTATTCAGCGCTCCCGCGATCTCGGTCATCGCCTCGTGATCGCTTTCGACCGAGACGCGACGGGTGAACTCCCCCTCGGCGCATCGCTCCAGCAGTGCCCGAATACGCTCGGCGTCAGCCTCGAGCGACTCGTTTCGGCGCTGCACTCGCTCTCGTTGACGTTCGATCCGATCGTGGCTCTCCTCTAAGTCGTCGATGTGCGTTTCGAGCCCCCGTCGCATTCCCTCGAGTGATTCCCCGAACGTGCCGGGAACGGGACGGTCGAGTACCTCGGAGTCGAACGCTTCCCTCGCCAGCGCATCGGCCTGGGCCGCGACTGTCGTCAGAACGGCGTACATCTCGACGATCGACCGCTGGAGATCACCGATCTCGTCGGTCTGATCCGACTCCGACGGTCGATTCTCGAGTCGACCGTTCGCGATGTCGTCGGCCGTCGTCCGAACTGCGCGGATCGGTCCGATGAGATCTCGACGGGCGATCAAGAGCGTATTGGCGAACGCGAGAACGGAAAGCGCAAAGACGACACCCGTCAGCAAGATCTGCTCGGTCGGAAAGACCGCGATCGCGTCGCCGGGTCCGAGAAACGCAAGCGGCAGCGCGAACACCGCAAGCGTCGAGAGGAACTGGAGAACGACCGCCGCCACGATCTTTCGCTCGACGCTCTCGGAAATTCCCAGCCGATCCATCGATCCCCACAACAGCGATTCGTACCACTCTCGAACCGACGCCGCCCGTCCGTCGGGCCCGTCGAGTCGGGTAGACGCAGTCGACATATCGTAGAGGTCCCACAACGAGGACTTAAGCGCGGTGTTGATTACCAGTTTGTAACAGTTCACTATCCGATCGACGGGGTCGGCTCGAGCGGTCCAAGCGAAATCGGTTTACTGCTATCGCGGCTAGCGAAGAACAGTGACCGACGAACGCCCTGCGGAACCCTCTCCCGACAGTTCCGACGACGAACCGGACGAAACCGACCCCGCTCGAGGTGACGCCGTCGACGGCGTGAGCGAATCCGGCGGCGACTCCGGGCCCACGAACGACCTCACGCTCGCGGAGTTTCACGACGCCTGTCAGCGGGAGGGGCGGCCGGTGCTCACCGCGGGGGCGGTCGCACGATGGCTCGACCAACCCCACGAACGCGTCAGCGAACGCCTCACGGCCCTCTCAGAGGAGGGCGAACTCGAGCGACTGTCTGTCTCGACCGATCCCGTCGTCTGGTATCCGAGCGAACTCGACGATCTCACCGAGCGCGAGCGAGTGGTCGTCTTTCCGAAACGTCGAGAGATCGTCGTCGACCGACCCGCGCAGTTCACGCGCGCCCAGCTCTCCCAGTTCGCCCACCTCGCTGACGCGAACGGCGAGAACGGCTATCGGTACGTCGTCCGACCCGAAGACGTCTGGCAGGCACCCCACGAATCGTTCGAGTCCCTCGAGCGAACGGTTCGTCAGGCGCTCGGCCAGCGCTCGCCGGCGCTGGAAGAGTGGATTCACAGCCAGTGGGATCGCGCCCACCAGTTCCGGCTGACGACCCACGATGACGGCTACACGGTTCTCGAGGCCAAGAGCGCGGAAGTGATGGGGAACGTCGGCCGACAGAAACTCGACGAAGAACACGTCCACGCACCCATCTCCGAGACCGAAGACTGGGTCCGAGACGGAGCCGAGGCCGCGATCAAGCGCTTGCTTTACGAAGCCGGCTACCCCGTTCAGGATCACCGCGACCTCGAGTCCGGAGAGGACCTTCCGATCGATCTCACGGTCGGTCTCCGGGAGTACCAGCAGACGTGGGTCGATCGGTTCTCCGAGACCGGAGAGGGCGTGTTCGTCGGCCCACCGGGGAGCGGCAAGACCGTCGCCGCGATGGGTGCGATGTCACACGTCGAGGGAGAAACGCTGATCCTCGTTCCGAGTCGCGACCTGGCTCGTCAGTGGGCCGACGCCGTCGCGGAGTACACCTCCCTCGAGCCGTCTCAGATCGGCCAGTACCACGGCGGCCAGAAGAACGTTCGCCCGGTGACGATTGCAACCTACCAGATCGCCGGCATGGATCGACATCGCTCGCTGTTCGACGACCGCGAGTGGGGACTGGTGATCTTCGATGAGTGCCAGCACGTCCCGTCGGACGTCTATCGACGGAGTACGCATCTCCAGTCTCGCCACCGCCTGGGATTGTCCGCGAGTCCGATCCGCGAGGACGACCGCCAGACCGAGATCTTCACGCTCGTCGGCCCGCCGATCGGAACCGACTGGCAGGCGCTGTTCGACGCCGGTTTCGTCGCTGAACCGGAACTCGAGATTCGGTACGTTCCCTGGGGCGACGACGAACAGCGCAACGCCTACGTCTCCGCGGAGGGTCGCGAGAGGTATCGGATCGCGGCCGAAAACCGCGGGAAGGTCGACGAGATCAGATACCTGCTGTCGGCTCATCCGGACTCGAAGGCGCTCGTCTTCGTCGACTACCTAGAGCAGGGGAGAGAGGTCGCAGACGCCGTCGACGCACCCTTCCTCAGCGGCGAGACGCCACACCACGAGCGCCGACGGTTGCTAGAGGAGTTCAGGCGAGACGAACGCGACCTGCTGGTCGTCTCGCGCGTCGGAGACGAAGGTATCGATCTCCCGACTGCCGATCTGGCGATAGTCGCCTCGGGACTGGGTGGATCGCGCCGCCAGGGAACCCAGCGGGCGGGACGAACGATGCGTCCTGCGGGCGGTGCGCTCGTTTACGTGCTCGCGACGCGGGGCTCGCGCGAGGAGGATTTCGCTCGTCGACAGCTCCAGCACCTGGGCCGAAAAGGAATGACCGTACGCGAGCAGACCGTGGAGCCGACCGACGAGAGCTGAGGGCCAATATTCAAGGTATCCTGTTCGAACAGTATTGTTAGCATGAACGATGCGGCCACACGCGAGGTGCGGTGCTGGTGAGCGACCAGCGAGAGATCGTCGTCGGAAACCGTGCCGACGGAACGGAGCTGTCGCTCCCCGTGATCGAACTCCTGACCGGTCGCGGGTTCGCGACCGGAAAATCGGGCTCGGGGAAGTCGAACACCGCGTCGGTGATCGCGGAGGAGCTTCTCGAGTCCGGGTTCCCCTTACTGATCGTCGATACCGACGGGGAGTACTACGGGCTCAAAGAGGAGTACGAGATGTTGCACGCTGGAGCCGACGAGGAGTGTGACATCCAGATCGGCCCGGAACACGCAGAACAGATGGCAGCGCTGGCGCTCGAGGAGAACGTTCCCGTGATCCTCGACGTCTCGGGCTACCTCGACGAGGACGTCGCGAACGAACTCATCCGAGAGATCGCCCGACAGCTGTTCGTCAAAGAGAAAAAACTCAAAAAGCCGTTCTTGCTGGTCGTCGAGGAGGTTCACGAGTACATCCCCGAGGGTGGTGGCGTCGGTGAGACGGGAAAGCTCCTCATCAAAATCGGCAAGCGGGGCCGAAAACACGGGCTCGGAATCCTCGGCATCAGTCAGCGACCGGCCGACGTCAAAAAGGACTTCATCACGCAGGCGAACTGGCTCGTCTGGCACAGGCTCACCTGGGAGAACGACACCAAGGTCGTCGGACGGATCATCGACACCGAGTACGCCGAACTCGTCTCCGAGCTAGACGACGGTCAGGCGTTCGTCCAGACCGACTGGAACGAAGCCGACGTTCGCAAGGTCCAGTTCCGGCGAAAGCGGACGTTCGACGCCGGTGCGACCCCGGGACTCGACGACTTCGAACGGCCGGAGCTCAAGTCGGTCTCGGACGCGCTGGTCGGAGATCTCCAGAATATCTCCGAGCGAAAGGAGCGAAAACAGGACCGAGTTCACGAGCTCGAAAACGAACTCGAGAAAAAAGAACGGCGCATCGAGACGATAGAGAACGAACTCGAGTCGGCCCGGGACGTCTCGAACGCGGCGCGACAGATGGCCGACGCGCTGCAAAACACGAACACGGTGCAATCACACCTGCCTGGTACCGACGAGGAGCTTCGTCGGCTCCACGACGAGGTCGTCGAGCTGGAGGCCGAACGTAACGAACTCGCGAACGAACTCGAAGATCGGGAGGGACGGATCGAGGCGCTCGAAACGGAACGCGACGAACTCGAGGCCGACCTCGCGGACCGAGAAGCGAGAATCGAGACGCTCGAGACCGAACGGGATTCGCGCCTCCGGGACGTCAAGCGGTTTCGAAACGAAACCAAGCGGCTTCGACGTCGAATCCGCGACCTCGAAGCCGAAGACGATTCCGACGACACCTCGGATGCGGATCCGATCGTCCAGGGAGACGGCGAGGAGTACGAGTTCGGATACGCGAACGTCGAGGAGCCGGCGGACCGATCCGACATCGTCGTCGCGAGCGACGGCGACGAGTTCGTCGAACACCTGGAAACGGCGGGTCTCGTCGACCGGGTAGAACGGGCGAGCGACCGATCCCAGTGTTCACTCGCGACGGCTTCGCACGTTCTCGTCACCCTTTCCCGAGAGGGGCCACTCGAGGCGTACGATCTCGCCGCTCGCGTCGAGCGGTCGACGGTCGCCGTCCAGAGTGTGCTCTCGGAGCTGCGAAGCGAGTCGATCCTCGAGAGAGCCGGCGCGCGACGCTACGATCTCACCGACGACGCCCGTCCGAAGCTTGCGCCGGCGGTGGACGATCGAGCCGAAGCCGATCTCGAGTGAGCGATTTCGGGCGAACAGCCCGTATCCGCACTATCGTCGTCGGAGTTCGCTTCCAACCGCCTCGATCGTCGACGGCTCGATGTGCTGGTGAACCGGCAGCGTCAACACATCTCGAGAGAGTCGTCTCGCCGTCTCGTACGCCGGTTCCTCGACGACCGACGACGACAGACGCGGCCAGGTATGGACGCCGCCGATACCGCACTGCTCGAGCTCCGCGAGGAACGCTTCGGGACGATCGGTTCGAACGGGAAACACCTGCGGACAGATTCCCTCGGGGAGCGATTCGTATACGAGTTCGACGTCGTCCCTGTCGGTCAGGAGAGTTCGCCAGCGACGATAGTTCTCCCGACGAGTCCTGCGAATTCCGATCGGATCCGCGTCTTCGACGACGCGGTAGGACAGTTTCGACATGCGGGTTTTTCGTCGCTCGTATCGCTTCTGGGGGGTGCCGACCGAGGGCGACCCTCCGCGGCCGCTGACGATGGCACTGATCGACTGGCGGACGGTTCCGTCCGCGTCGAAAACGTCGTCGAGGATCGACTTCGCGACGAACCGGATGTCGGTCCGATCGAGACCGTCCTGGATGCCCGCGAGCGACGACGGTTCATAACGGTCGGCCACGTCGTCGTCGTTGCAATAGAGAAGGGCGCCGTCGGGGACGGGAAACAGCTTCCACAGGCTCGTTATTCCGAGATGACCCCGGGTTCCGAGAAGGGTTCCGTCGTCGACGCTGAGTGGGGCGTGTGCGTTGTCGTCGACGTGGTAACAGTCGTACTCGGAAACGAGGTCGGACAGCTCCGAGAGTCCGGGCTGTGGAAAGCCGAAGTAGTTGACCGAGAGGACGGCGACGGTGTTCGTGTCGATCCGTGCTTCGACGTCACCGAAATCGGGAGCCAGCGTCGATCGGATCCGGTAGTACCGCGGTTCCAGTCCGAGTTCGATAAGCGGCTCGACGACACCGTCAGGGAGGTACGCGGGAACGAGGACGTTTTCTCCCGGTTCGACGAGGTCGGACAGTCCGTCGCGGAGTGCAGCCTTTCCCGAGCCGTAGTAGGTATACGCTCGAGTGTGACCGTCGACGAACTGTTCGATCCCGGTCGGCCGCTCGCTCGAGAGCGACGAGACGAACAGCGATGGCGTGCCACTGATCATCCGTCCGAGACGAGCGACCGGTTCCTGTTCATCGAGACGCGCATCACCGAATTCTCGTCGAGACCGACCTTAGTGATGCGGGGGATACGATACCGGATCGCTGGGCAACGGAGCCATACAGTCCCAGCGGTCCCACAGGAGCGATGACGCGGCGATAGCTGACCGGCGTGAAGTCCCGCCTTACAGCGGCCCAAGCAGTTGCATAACAAAGCACGGAGGGAGAAAGCGCTTGCTCATGGTGAATACGACCGACGAAACCGATCTTAGTCTGCTCGTCGTCGGGATCGATGCCGGCTGTCTGCCGGTACTCGAGCCGCTGTTCGACTCGGGAACGACCCCCGCTCTCGAGCGTCTGTTCGAAACCGGCTCGAGCGGCCCTCTCGAGTCCCAGGTCCCGCCGTGGACGGCCAGCGCCTGGCCGTCGATGTACACCGGAAAGAACCCGGGAAAACACGGCGTCTACGACTTTCTCTCGTTCGACGGCTACGACTGGAACGTGGTGAACGCGACGCACGTCAGGGAGCGCTCGATCTGGGAACTGCTGAGCGAACACGGGTTCTCGAGCGTCGTCGTCAACGTTCCCGTCACGCATCCTGCACGCGAATTCGAGGGCGCATTGATTCCGGGTATGACCGCACCCGAAGACCCCGACTGTCATCCCGACGGTATTCTCGAAGACGTCATACGTTCCTGTGGCGGCTATCACGTCTATCCCCAGAGTACGTCCGAGCCGGACCGATCGATCGAGGGATACGAACAAACGGTCGAGAAGCGGGGATCGGCGTTTCGCTACCTCTGTCGACGGATGCAACCCGAGTTCGGCTTCCTCCAGTTTCAACAGACCGACAGCGTCTTTCACGAGCGCCCCGGGGACAAGACGGCTATCGAGGCGGTTTACCGCGCTGTCGATCGGGAGATCGAAGCGACGATCGAAGAGACCGATCCGGAGAACGTTCTGGTCGTCAGCGACCACGGTATGGGAACGGTCTCCGGTCCGGAATTTCGGGTCAACGAGCATCTCCGTGAGAACGGCTACCTGAAGGGACAGAGCGGTGGCGAGGGAATGCCCGACTGGTCTCGCGCCTGGGAAAACGACCTTCTCGAGGGAGAAAACGCCGGAGAACACGAGGAAAGCACCCTCGAAACGATTCTGAGCGTCGCTGCGAAGGCCGGGCTCACGACACAACGGATCGCGAGCGCACTCGACCGGGTCGGTCTGAAAGAACCGATCGGACGTCGGATTCCGAACGACGCGATTCGAGCCGCCAGCGAGCAGGTCGATTTCCCCAATTCGCGAGTTTACATGCGCTCGAAGAGCGAACTCGGCGTCCGGATCAATCTCGAGGGACGTGAGCCGTCCGGAACCGTCCCGCCGTCGGAGTACGATGCCGTTCGCGACCGGGTCATCGACGAATTATCCGCGATCCGAACTCCCGAAGGCGAACCCGTGTTCGAGGCGGTCGAACCGCGAGAGAACCACTTCGATGGCCCGTACGTCGACGAAGGCCCCGATATCGTGACGGTTCCGGCGGCGTTCGACACCGCGGTCGTCGCGGATCTCGGTACGGAGCCCTTCGGGGAGCCACTGGAGCCGTGGAATCACAAACGGACTGGTGCCATGGCGGCGACCGGACCGGCCTTCGACGAACGGACACCGCTCGAGGAGGCGTCGATCTTCGACATCGCACCGACGATCTGTTCGGTGTTCGACGTTCCGGTCGACAGCGCCTTCGACGGCGAGACGTTGCCGATCGTCGACGAGAGCAGCGAAACGACGTATCCGGCGTACGAACCGACACCGATCACGGCGACGGACGATCGAGCAGTCGAGGATCGACTCACCGATCTCGGATACCTATGAGCATCGAGATCGACGTCTTCAATCCGCGAACCGACGGCGACGAGTGGAACCGCTACGTCGAACGCTCGGCCGGAGCGAACCCGTTTTTTCGAGCTGAAGCGCTTCGATTACAGGCCGAAGAGACGGGGACGAGACCACACTTACTGGTCGGGTTCAAGGGTCAGGAGGCCGTCGGAATCTTTCCCGTCTTCGAGTTCCACAAAGGACCGCTGACGGGTGCGTTCTCCCCCGCACCGCGGTCGTGGTCGTGTTACCTCGGACCGTCGGTGTTGAACCTCGAGAAACTCAAACAGCGAAAGGCCGATCGCCGAATCAAACGGTTTCTCGAGGGCAGTCTCGAGTGGATCGATGAGAACATTTCGCCCCAGTACTGCAAGTTCGTCGCGGCGGAGTTCGACGACGTCCGACCGTTCGTCTGGAAGGAGTACGACGTCACGCCGGGGTACACCTACATTATCGATCTCGAGGGAAGTGCGAACGAGTTGCTCGAGCGTTTTAGCAGCGATGCTCGGAGTAACGTTCGAAACGCAGATGACGGATCGTACGTCATCGAAGAGGGTACCGGAGACGACGTCGAGCGGATCATCGAGCAGGTCTCGAACCGCTATGAGAGTCAGGGACGGGCATTTCACCTGCGCCCGGAGTTCGTACGATCGGTCCACAGCACGCTACCGGACGGAGCGATCCGACCGTACGTCTGTCGCGGCGGCGGCGACTTCCTGGGCGGGATCCTCGTCGTCGAATCCGAAACGACCCGCTACCGGTGGCAAGGAGGGGTCAAACCCGATATCGACGTCGATCTTCCGATCAACGACCTGCTCGACTGGCACGTCATGCGCGACGGTCTGGAACGTGGTCTCGAGCGGTACGATCTCGTCGGCGCGGGCGTTCCGAGCATCAACCGGTACAAAGCGAAGTTCAACCCGCGCCTCGAGACGCACTACGAGATCACGTCCGGCGCGTTCGGACTCGATCTGGTGATCGATCGGTACCGGAAACTCCGGTGAGGATCAGCTGATCCAGTACTTCGACTTGCGAGCGTCTTCCAGGGAAACTCGACTCGTGACGAGAGCCGACTCCTCGAGTTTCCTGAGCGCGTATCGAACCGTTCGAGCGCAGAGGCGCGACTCCGTTGCGATCTCTTCTTGGGTCATCACCCCCTCGTACTCGAGGACCTTGTAGACGAGTTTTGCACTGGGAGAGAGCTCCGAAATCGAACTGCAACAGTCACCATCGCTGGCGATATCGGGGTCCTGGTCGGTTGCACTCATGTGGATCTTCGTTCGAAGTCACCACTCAGGGACGGATATACGCTCGAGACAGTTCAAAAATATAGGCGGGCACTAACGGCCGGAGAGCGCATCCCTGTATTCGAACGACAGACCGGACTCGGTGTGACCATCTCGGGCGGGTCCCTACCGCACGTCCTCGGGAATGAAGTCGGACGTTTTCATCTCACGGTACGTCGAACACTCCGGACAGGCGTGGACGACGTCACGGTTGTCACCGAACACGCGAGAGAACTGGCGCGTCACCTGATTACCGCAGCTGACACATCGTGGGGTGTTCGTTTGCTGACTGGACGTCATCGGCGTCCACTTCGCGTCGGATGGTTCCGTCGACATCATCAGCCCGTAGCGACAGAACGGTATTTACTATAGACTGCATAACTCGTTTCAGTCCGGTTAGTCTCTAATTTCTGCCGTGATAGTCGTGATACCGTGACGCTCTATATATCGAGAGTATTACCGTCATCTCCGGGCGAAATTCAATATTTCTGTTCAGAAACATCTCGTTTTTTGCCTCGATTCGCCGGTAAGAGACGGCGGTGGGTAGACGCACACGAGGTGGACTGGGTCGCCGGCGGATCACCCGATCCAGAACCAACGGAGCGACCGGACGATCCCAGCGTGCGTTCATCGCGATCCGGACGAGTCTGAGCGGGTTCCCGCGAGTGGGCAGTAGTTGCGATATATTTATCCGCCGAATCGCTGTACGCAACCTCATGAAGGCAATCGTTCTCGCGGCAGGAGAGGGGACGAGAATCCGTCCGCTCTCTGCGTCAGTGCCGAAGCCGATGTTACCCGTCGCGGACCGTCCGCTCGTGGCACACACCGTCGACGCCGCCATCGACGCCGGAGCCGACGAAATCGTTCTCGTCGTCGGCTACGAACACGAAACGGTTCAGGCGCACTTCGGCTCGAGCCATCGGGGCGTCCCGGTGAGCTACGCCCGTCAGACCGAGCAGGCCGGGACCGCTCACGCGGTCAACACTGCCCGTCGTCACATCGACGGCGAGTTCGCCGTGCTCAACGGCGACAATCTCTACGAACCCGCCGCGATCGAGCGGCTGTTCGAGGCGCGTCCGGCAGTGTGTGCCGTCGAAGTCGCCTCCCCTCGAAACTACGGCGTTCTGAGCACCGCCGACGGAACGGTTACCGACATCGTCGAGAAGCCGGCAGATCCGCCCACGAATCTCGCCAACGCCGGCGCGTACGCCTTCCCTGCCGACGCGAAAGAATGGCTCGAGGTGCCAGCCAGCGAGCGCGGGGAACACGAGATTACGGACGTCCTCTCGCGAGTTATCGACGAGTTTTCGGTGACGCCGATCACGACGAAGCGGTGGATGGACGTCGGTCGTCCGTGGGAACTCCTCGAGGCGAACGAGTGGAAACTGCAGACGCTCGAGCCCCGGATCGACGGTGAGGTGAGCGACACCGCCGTTCTCGAGGGGACCGTCGTCGTCGAGGATGGGGCAACGGTCAACTCCGGCGTCACTATCGAGGGACCGGCGCTGATCCGTTCAGGCGCAAGTGTCGGCCCGAACGCGTACGTACGCGGTGCGACGCTGATCGACGAAGGCGCGAGCGTCGGCCACGCCGTCGAAGTGAAAAACAGCGTTCTCTCGGCGGGAGCGACCGTCGGACATCTCTCGTACGTCGGTGATAGCGTCCTCGGTCGGGACGTCAACTTCGGTGCCGGGACGACCGTCGCCAACCTTCGACACGACGACGACGACGTCCGATTTACAGTCAAAGGTGAACGCGTCTCGACCGGCCGACGAAAGTTCGGCGTCGTCGCCGGAGACGGGGTCAAAACGGGGATCAATACCAGCTTGACTCCCGGCCTAAAACTCGAGACGGGCGCGACGACCGTCCCCGGCGAAGTCGTCGACCGAGACCGGGAACCGTAGCAGTCAGGTACTATCTTTATATAATCGTGAACAGCTAGTTAATCTGGAGGGTGTCGATCGGTATCGCACCACGACTCGATCACTGTTTCCCTCCACATTTCGACGGATCCGAGTTCGGGTCACACCCGTCGGATCGCACGGATGCTGGGCTACGGGGGTGGCCCCGTATCCGACGAATCCGCGGACTCGTACTCGGTTCCGGATCGACGTCAAGCCGGACGTTCGATCCGATCACCTATTCGACGGTGACGCTCTTGGCGAGATTTCGCGGCTTATCGATCGGGCGATCCAGCAAGGACGCCGCGTGGTAGGAGACGAGCTGAAGTTGAACGTTTGCGAACAATCCTGCGAGGGTCGAATTCGTCTCTGGAATCTCGAGGTGACCGTCCGCGATCTCGAGCGCTTCGTGACCGGCCGGACAGACCGCGACGACCGGTGCGCCGCGGGTCTGTGCCTCCGACGCGTTTTTGAGGGTTTTTTCGTCCTCTTCGCCGGTGAAAACCGCGAACACCGGCGTCTCCGGCGTGACCAGTGCGAGCGGTCCGTGTTTGAGTTCACCCGAGGCGAACCCTTCTGCGTGTTCGTAGGTGATTTCTTTGAACTTCAAGGCTCCCTCGAGGGCGACCGGAAAGCCCAGTCCCCGTCCGATGAAGAAGTACGACCGGCTGTCGTGATAGCGGCGTGCGATACGTTCGGCGTCGGAGGTCGCCAGCACGTCCTCAGTTCGATCCGGCATCCCAGCCAGTTCAGCAAGCAGCGCCTCTCCGTTCTCGGGCGGATCACTCTGTGTGTCCGCAGCGATCCGCCGAGCGAGCAAGACGAGCATGATCGCCTGCGAAGAGAACGTCTTGGTCGCTGCGACGCCGATTTCGGGGCCGGCGCGAATAAACAGGGCGTCCGTAGCGACGCGTGCAGCGGTCGATCCCACGACGTTCGTGACGGTGAGCGTCCGCGCGCCCTCGAGTTTCGCCTGGCGGAGTGCACTCAGCGTATCGGCAGTTTCGCCGCTCTGAGTCACGGCGATCACCAGCGTCCCGTCGTCGACCGGAGGCGCTGAGATACTGTACTCGTTTGCGAGCACTGCGGTGGTGCGTATTCCGGCCCGATTCAGCGCGATCGATCCGTACAGCGCCGCGTGATAGGACGTCCCGCAGGCGACGAGCTGGACGGTTTCGATGCCGGCGAACGTTCCGGGGCCGAGGTCCTCGAGGGTGATTCGCCCGTTTTCGGGATCGATCCGGCCCTCGACGGCCTGTGCCAACGAGGTCGGCTGTTCGTTTATCTCCTTGAGCATGAAATGATCGTACCCACCTTTTCCGGCCTGTTCCGGATCCCAGTCGACTGTCTCGGGTTCGCGGATAATAGGCTCGCCTGCGAGATCGGTAAACTCCACGCCGTCGTGGTCGACGACGACGACATCGCCGTCTTCGAGGAAGACGACGCTGTCGGTGTACTCGAGGAACGCGGGGACGTCGCTCGCCAGGAAGAACTCGTCGTCTTCGACGCCGACGACGAGCGGCGATCCCTTTCGGGCGGCATAGAGGACGTGCTCGCCCGAGAACATCGCAGTGATCGCGTAGCTCCCCTCAAGTTCGTCGATGGCGCGTCTGAACGCGGTCTCGTTATCCCGGCCGCTATCGATGAAGTACTGGATGAGGTGCGGGATCACCTCCGTATCAGTCTCGCTGGTGAACTCGTGGCCCTTCTCTCGCAACCACGCTCGAAGCTCGGCGTAGTTCTCGATGATCCCGTTGTGAACGACCGCCACGTCCTCGGTTTCGTCCGTGTGCGGGTGGGCGTTCTCGTCCGTCGGCGGTCCGTGGGTGCTCCAGCGAGTGTGTCCGATTCCGACCGTCCCGTCGAGGGAGACGCCTTCGATCGACGCTTTCAACTCGTCCACCTCGCCGGAGCGTTTCTCGACGTCGATCCCGGATCCGTTTTGAACGGCGACGCCTGCGGAGTCGTACCCACGGTACTCGAGGTTCTCCAGTCCGGTCAAGAGTGTCTCGAGGGAGTTTTCGTTGCCTACGTGACCGATGATACCACACATTAGCGACTCACCCGGTGGTCGGCTCGTGACGACAGCGGCCGTTCCTGTCCTGAACCGAGACCCGAGCGCGGGGTGGTGAGAAGCGTGCAAGCGGACTGAGAGGCGGACATAATCGTTTCACAGGCAGTCCGAATCCATTACTATAGACGGACTACCGGAGTGGGTAGTCCACGTGTAACCGTCCGTCGTGCTCGCGTCCGTTTCTCGAGGACCGGCTCGTCCTGCCGGATCTGGCGTCACGATCCTGTCGCCTGGAAACACGTTCGATCAGTTTCGGACCGATGAGATCGGATATTTGTTTCGAACGAGCAGTCGATCGGCGGTATGTTAACCAAACAGTCAACAAGCGAACTCGTACGGCGTGCCCAACCGTCTGATATTCCGTGATGAACGATCGGTAGGGGACGAACACAACGAACGATTTCGATCGATTCGACGGTTCGATTCGAGTTCGGTTCCGATCGCTTTTCGAGCGACGCTCACCGGATGGTGAACACGCGCTCACGATCGGACTCGAGGGAACGCGAGGGCGGTCCAGAAGGTATCCGTCCCGGCGGCCCCTCCCGATTCAGAAAGCGGGTTTTTTATACCATCCCTTCTATCTTCCGTCGTGAAGACGTCCCATCGAATCGAACGACCGCGTCGCTGTACCGCGAGTCGGTACTGGTTCGACGGTGTGGTGGGTCGCTGATCGACGAAATCGGAGAGTCCAGTTATGAACCTTACTCTGGCTCTGAGCGTTCTCGAACTCCCGCTCGATCAGCCGGTACTGGTGTTTGCGATCGCGATGGCGATCTTCCTGGCCGGTCCACTGATCGTCAAACGTCTCGGACAACCGGGAATCGTCGGTATCGTCGTACTGGGTGCGATCATCGGGCCCGGTGCGCTCGAACTCGTCGAACACTCGGACGCCATCGAGTTGCTCGGAGAGGTCGGCCTGATCTATCTGCTGTTTACCGTGGGACTCGAACTCGACATTCGAGGGTTCAAAGAGGCTCCGGAAAACGCGGCACTGTTCGGTCTCGCGAGTTTCTTTCTCCCGTTTACGGTAGGAACGTTCGCGACGTACACGATACTCGGGCTCGATCTCTGGGCTGCACTCTTGCTCTCGTCGGTGTTCGCATCCCACACGTTGCTCGCGTATCCGATCGTCAACCGCCTCGGCGTGACGAAAAACCGCGCCGTTACCGCCGTCTTCGGCGGGATCCTCTTTACCGACACGCTCGCCCTCGTCGTTCTGGCCATCGTCACCGGGGCGACGGACGGCGAGCTCACCGCCTGGCTGTTCGTCGAGGTCGGACTCTCCCTTCTGGTGTTGTTCGGAAGCATCTGGCTCGTCCTTCCACGTGGCTCGCGGTGGTTTTTCCAGAGCTTCAGCGAGGAGAGTTACTTCGAGTTCCTGTTCGTGATGGTCGCTATCTTCGCTGCCGCGAGCCTCGCGGAAGTGCTCGAGCTCGCCCCGATCCTCGGCGCTTTCGTCGCGGGGATCGCGCTCAATCAGCTCGTTCCACAGGGTGGGACCCTGATGAACCGCATCGAGTTCGTCGGGAACGCCTTTTTCATTCCCTTCTTCCTGTTACACGTCGGAATGCTCGTCGATCCGAGCGTTATCTTCGACGGTCCGGCGACCCTGCAGATCGCGGCACTCATCGTCGTCGTCATGGTCGCGACCAAGGGCGGGGCCGCCTGGCTCGTCGCAACGATCCAGGGATACACGGCACACGAACGTAACACGATCTTCGGCCTCTCGACCGGGCAGGCCGCGGCTGCGCTCGCGATCACGCTCGTCGGATACGACGCCGACCTCTTCGGTGCCGAAGTCCTCAACGCCGTCGTCCTGATGTTGCTCGTGACCGCCCTCCTGAGCCCGTGGTTGACCGAACGCGCCGCGAGCCGCCTCGCACTCGAGCGAGACGTCGGTGGCGAGGACGGAGACGGGAAAGACCCGAACATCCTGTTGCCGCTGTCGCACAACGCCGAACTGCAACAGCGACTGCTCGAACTCGCGTTCGTCATCAAAGGCGACCGAGGGAGCGAACCCGTCAACGTTATTACCGTCGTCCAGCCGAACCGTGAGTCGTCAACTGAAGAACAGATAGCCGCGGTTCAGTCCGACCTCGACGAGATTGCGGCGACCGGAAGTGCCGCAGAAGTTCCGATTCAGACCGAGACGCGGATCAACCACAACGTCGCGTCCGGAATCGTCCAGGCCGGAGTCGAAGTTCAGGCCAACCAGATCATCATGGGCTGGGACGCGACTCGGACGTTTCGCCACCGGATGTTCGGCAGCATCATCGATCAGGTACTCGAGCGGACCGCGCTCCCGGTTCTCGTCTCACGGCTTGGCCACCCCATCAACACCACGCGACGGATAACCGTCGTCGTCCCGATCGGTGCCGACCATCACGAGGGATTCTACGAGGTCGTACACCTCGTCAAACAACTCGCGTCCGGACTCGGGGCCGAACTGCGCGTGATCGTCGTCGAAGGCTCCCCACATCAGTTCGAACAGCTGTTCGACCTCGTCGAGACGGAGGCTCCGGCCGAGTTCGACTCGATCGACGACTGGGGAGCGCTCATTCCACGACTCGAGGCGGAAACGGACGACGACGATCTCATCGTTGCGATCTCTCCTCGACGAGGTGACGTCGGCTGGCACAGCGAACTCGCGGATCTCCCCGCGAAGCTGGCCGAGCTACCGCCTGAATCGTTCATCGCCATCCACCCGCGACAGGGCGAACCCGAGTACGACAGACAGTATCTCCGGTTGAAGTAGGGCAGATCTGACGAGATCTCCCGTCGGTTCCAGACTCGTCACGCCAACAGCCGGCACAAACGGTCACTGGGTCGCTTCCCAGGACGGACACTGATACGGTCTACTGTAAGTCATTACCGGAGCGACCGCAGGACGGCTCGCGGTCGCTCCGGTGAAAAGTCACAGCAAACCGTATGAGTTGGCTGCCGAAACGAACACTGAGACTCACACAGAGTGGTGGATCGAACCGCCAGGTCTTTCGTGGTCGATAGTGCACCACAACTATGGGTTTTGGTAGCTACGACGAATCCGAGCAGAACCAACAGACGGCCAGTGACGAGGACGACGTAGAAGCGGTTAACGTCCACGAAAACGACCACGACGGACAGCTGTCGTTCGAGTCGGATCTTTCGACCGACGAGCTCGTCTCCCAGCTCGGATCGATGAAAGACGACGACGAAGAGTAAGCGACACCGTATACTTACCCAACGGTTTTATCGATATTTCGGCCGCTCTACGGCGGCGACGACAACGACGCGTCACAGAGTTCACCGATCGCCCGGCGAAGCCGCTGTGAGATCGCTGACTTCGAGACGCCGAGGCGATCCGCGAGTTCGTCCTGTGAGATCCCGCGTGGAACCTCGAAGTATCCTTCCTCGTGTGCGACCGTGAGTAACTTCTCTTGTTTGTCGGTCAGCGCGACGACGCCCTCGTTATCGTCGTCCGACCGCCGAAGGTGGTCGACCGTGACGGAAATACCGTGAGCGCGACAAAACTCGTTGAATCGAACCAGCGCGTCTCTGGTCGGAAACCGAAGCTGAACGAGCCAGCCGTCGCGCGTGCTCGAGAGTTCGAGCACCCGACCTCCCACCTCGGCGGTCCGGGCGATGACGGTCCGGGTTCCATCGGCAAGCGTGACCCGGTAGACGTGCCGGTCGGGATAGCGATCGACGAGGACCGGATCTCGAACCGTCGAATCCGTCTCGAGGGCGGTCTCGAACGCGCCAAATGAGCTACCGTAGGCAGTGAGAAACAGAAGCGTTCGATCGGTGTCGATGGTCGTCCAGTACTCGGGCTGGACCGTGACGTCGGGAACGCGCTCGAGCGTTGGACGCAAGACGAGGTCCGGGTGATCGAGTCGAAGCTGGGCGACGATTCCACCGTCGGCTAGAGAGCGAAGACCGGCTCGCTCGACATCCATATCCGCGGTTTCGATACTCATGGAGACACCATCCGCTCAACTGAGAGACAGGTGTAAGTCCGTATTACTGGTGACACGCTCATCGAGCGTTTGATTCGACCGAGAGTAAATCACCGTGGGTTCTATATAGCAAAACGGCACGGGCTCGCCGGCCAATATCTATTCAGCCGTCCGAAAACCGGACTGTTTTCGGCCGAAAGAAATAGTCAGTTACCGCCCGACCACGGTTGGTACCCCTCGAGTAATCGTTGTTAGCCGCTCCGTGCGGCATAAAAAGGCTGCAATAGTTCAAATGACGGCGTCCGAGACGCTCGCACGTGTCAAGTTCGCTCGGTTCGTTCGTCGAAAAGAAGCTCGAACAGTTTTTGCTGTGCGATCCGGGAGTGACGGCTGAACGTCGGCTGAGAGACGCCGAGCGACGTGGCAACCTCTTCGCCGGTGCTCTCTCGAGGCCACTCGAAGAAACCGCTGTAGTAGGCGGTCTCGAGCGTCAGCAACTGGCGCTCGGAGAGACGATCACGTAACTCGGCCTCGAACGCACGCTCGGGCCGTCTCGAGTGCTCGTGCTCGCGACGAGCGACCAGTTCCGTTCCCGGATACGCACGCTCGAGCGTCTGCACGACAGCTCTCACGTCGGCCGTCTGCGGGAGCGAGAAAACCACTCGCGATCGGCTGTCGATCGGCGTGATCGATCGGACGACGCCGCCGTGAGTGGCGAGCAGTTCCGCGACCGTCGACTCCTCGAAGGCGACCTCGATGGGAGTGGCGTCGGTTCCGTTTCCAACTCGCCTGATCGAATCGACGGCCTCGACGGAGTCGATCGCATCCCGCAACTCCCCATCGTCGCTTATCGAGACCGTCGCGTACATCGTCGATCCGACGGAGGACCGTGGAACGACCGAGCGCACGTCGATCCGACACGCGAGACGATGGGCGAGCGCGGCTATCGGTTCGTCCTCGGCACGGAGCACGACCTCGAGTTCGATGACGCTGTCGGTGAGCAGTGCCCGTTTGCGCTCTATAGATCCGATCGCGTGTCCGGCGACCGCCGAGAGATGGACACAGGTCCGTCGAAGTCGATCGTCGAAAGCCGCGGGTTGATTCGCGTAGACGGTCAGCGTTCCGTAGGGCACCCCATCGCATTCGATCTTGACGCTCAACGCGGATCGAAAACCGTGTTCGGTGAGCCGACGGATCCACGTCGACGGGTCGGTCCTCGCCGTCGACTCGATTCGCGTCGAAGAGCGTGTCTCGAGGTCGTCGATCACGACCGGTTGCCGCTCCGTCGTCACGTCCGCTTGCGACTCGTTTGCCGCGGCCGCCGTGGGGCCGTCGACGTCTAGCGGGATCGATGCGGAGTCGAAGAGAGTACCGTCACGGCCGGCCCAGATTCGGGGTACTATCGTCTCGGTGCTCGCGTCGACGCGACCGACCCACGCCAGTTCGATCTCGGCGTCGGATTCGAGTGGCTCGAGAGCGGTGACCGCCTCGCACAACGTGCGCTCGACGTCCTCGCGGCTCTCTGCGGCGAGGAGCGTCCGGACGGCCTTCCGGAGCTGTCCCGTCTCGACGACGGCCGATTCGAGTCGGG
This sequence comes from Natrarchaeobius halalkaliphilus, assembly GCF_003841485.1. NCBI lineage: Archaea > Methanobacteriati > Methanobacteriota > Halobacteria > Halobacteriales > Natrialbaceae > Natrarchaeobius > Natrarchaeobius halalkaliphilus. Next base: position 218,487 of record NZ_REFY01000002.1, read on the forward strand.
CTTGCTCGCGACGGGCCGCTCGTAGACGTGATCGATGTTCGATCAGATCCAGCGCGACCGACGCGGCGTCGACGAGTGCGTCGATCGGAGCGAGGTCGAACGATTCGAACGGAAGCGGATCGGTACCAGCCGCGAGTATCACGGCCCGGTCGTCGACCGGAGCGACGAGGACGCGATCGGCTCGAATGCCTGACCGGTCGAGAACCGACTCGAGACCGACGCGATCGTGAACCGTGGAGTCGCCACCCGCGAGCGTGTCCTCGATCGGCGTTCCGACGGGATCGATCGTCGGCGGATCGATCGACGGCGTCGACTCTCCGGTCACGACTGCGGCCGGTGTGAGCTGTCTATCAGTCACGCGGTACCATCCAACGAACTCGCATCCGGTAGACGATCGGACGGCTTCGACGGTCCGGTGGCGGAGTTCGGATGGATCGTCGGTTCGTGCCAGCGTCCGAATCGTCCGGGAGAGAGTAGAAAGCATCGCCGCCCCCGAGCGTCGCCTGTCGCGAACGAGACAGAGCGTCCGATCACCGTCCGGAAGTGGTGTCACGAAGACGTCGACTGGACGTCGACCGTCGGTCTCGAGCGTTCCCTGAAGCGGTTCCATCCACCTGACGATCGCTGACCGTGATCGCTCGCGAATCGCTCCCGTGAGATCGTCGTCGAACAGGGTCTCGATGTTTCGCCCGAGCAGCGACTCGGCGTCGGTCATCTCGAACAGGGCGGCGTTCGCCACCCGAACCGCGTCGCCCTCCAGTATTGCGACGCCGTCCTCGAGCGCGTCGATCGAGGACTCGAGGAGGTCGAGTCGATCGGACAGCTCGGCGTCCAGTTCCGAGCTTCGGGCGAGGCGATCGCCTCCGATCGCGATCGCGTCCGCGCTTCGTGGTCGAGCGACCACCGTGACGCCGTCATCTCCGGGGACGAGCGTTACTTCGAGGCGGCCGTCCGTCGCTGGGTCTGCGGTTTCGAACCGAACGATCGAGTCGATCGTTTGCGCCTCGTGAAGGCGCTCGTGGAACGAACTACGTACCGATCCGGGCAGGAGGTCCCAGATCACGGTTCCGGGATCCGCGTTACCCTCGAACAGTCGGCGTGCGGGCTCGTTCGCGAAGACGAGTTCCCACTCGGGCCCGAGGGCGAAAACCGGGTTCGGAAGCCGATCGATCGACGCCCGCACCGCCTCGTCGTTCGCGGACGAGATCCCGTCGCCCGCGGTGACGACGAGTCCGTCGACGAGCGGGTCCTCGAGTCGATTGACGACCGTCAACTCGGTGAGCGTCCACGTTCCATCGGCGGTTCCCAGGCGAACCGTTGCGGTTTCTTTCGCGCCAAACGGTGCCGCCACCGCGCTCTCGAGCGTTTCGCGAACCGTTTTACGGTCGTCGGGGTACACGAGGCGAGACAGGGGCGTCCGCTCGAGTTCGTCCGGCGTGTATCCCATTCGAAAATCCACGGCTGGACTCGTATACGCGATCGTTCCGTCGCTCTCGACGACCCAGACGAGCGCTTCGGCGCTCTCGAGGATCGCGCGGTGGTGACGATCCGACGAAACCGTGGCGAGGCGATACCGGGACGCGAGGGTTTCGACTCGAGTTGCGACGACCGGCTTCTCGTCCGTCGGAGCGACTACGTCGGCCGCACCTGCCTCGAGCGCACGAGTCGCGTCCGACCCGTCCGTCAGCGCGAGGATCGGCACGTCGTCTGCCGCCCCCTCGAGTCGTTCGAGCACCGGATCGGTCGAGTGACGGTCGAACTCACAGACGAGACAGTGGATCTCGAGCGTCTCGAGTCGCTCTCTGGCGCCGGTAACCGTTCGCTCGTGCCACAGTGACACGCGGTCCACTCCGTGCTCTATGGTGTCAGCCACGGCGTCGATCGACGACGAATCTCCGACGACGAGGATGCGGAGAACGTCCCCGACGACGGCCGTTTCACCGTTGCTCACCGACGGACACCTCCGAACGGTGCGCGGACCCGAATCCGACGATAGATGAACCGACGGTCACCGGCCCGGCTGAAGCGGTCACGATGGATGCCCGTTTTTCGACCAGCGAGATATTTATCCACCTCATATCGCGAGCGAGACGGTAGTATTCGATCGGGCCTTCCGGCCGAGACGGTCGCCTACGAGCCGTCTCGAACGGTAACCACCGGAACCGACGCGGTTCGGACCACCTCCTGTGCGACGCTGCCGACGACCAGTTGCTCGAGCTTACCCCGACCGACGGCCCCGATGACGATCATGTCGATCTCGTTTGCCTCCGCGACATCGACGATCTGCTCCTGGGGGACGCCGGACCGAACCGTCGTCGTCGTTTCGACTCCGCCGGTGGTTGCCGCGGTGTCGGCTTTCTCCACCGCTTCGATGGCCTCTGACTCGGGATCTGCTCGAAGGCGGTCACGCTGTTCCGTACTGTGGGGACCCTCTTCAGCGACCGAGAGGACGTGAACTCTCGCATCGAGGCGGTTCGCGAGCGCAATAGCGTGGTCAGTCGCACGCTGGGCACCGTCGCTGCCGTCCGTCGCGAGCAAAAGATCCTGATACATCACTCGACGATACGTTCGGTCGGCGGCGGCATACGTCACCGACTTGCCGCTGCCGGGGATACTTTCCGGGCCGGTCGTCCGAAGTCAGCACGCTCTGTGGCGTCCGCTCAGATAACGTCGAGGACGAAGATGGCGAGATACAGCTGGCCGAGCCCGGCGACGATCATGATCGCTCCGGCGAGGCGTTTGAGCCGATCACCGTAGGCTGCGAGACGGCCCACGCTGGCGAGAACTCCCATCCCGGTCGCGACGGTCAGCGAAACCATCAGGAGCACCACGCTCCCCACGTAGGTTCCGAGAACGAGCGCGGCCGACATCGGCGGCTGCGAGATCGCACTGGCGATCACCGCACCGAACAGCGGCGCGACACAGCCGGCTGCGGCGAGCGCATAGCCGACGCCGAAGATCGCGAACCCGAAAACCCCCGACCGACGTTTCGGTAGCGCGACCGACAGCGACGGCGCGCGGTCGAGCACGACGAGAATTCCGAACACGACCAAAAGCGCGCCGACGATCGGCTCGAACAGCACGACGTTCGACAGCCTCGAGTGACCGATCCAGAACGCCGCTCCCAAGAGAACGCCGAATGTCACGAGGACGCCGGTTCCGGCGACCAGCCCTCGGCTCAGCGCGCCGGCGAGTGACGCCTCCTTCTGTTCGGTCTGGCTCACGTAAAAGCCGACGTAGCCGGGCAACAGCGGGTAGGCACACGGTGAAAAGAACGTGGCGATGCCCGCGGTCAGTGCGAACACGATCGTGGGCAACAGCGTCGTATCGATCATGCGTTATTCCTCGAGGACGGCTTCGATCCGTCCGACGAGTTCGTCTGCGGTTTTGATACCACTGTCGGACCACCGAAGTCGGCCCGATTCGTCGATTACAGCCGCGGAAGGATAGCCGCCCGCGAGATATCGCTCGGTCAGTTCGGCCGCCGGGTCGAGTCCCACCGTCCAGTTGCCGTCGTGTTCGTCCCACCAGCCGACCAGTTCTTCTTCGGTGATCGAACCGTTTTCACCGACCGATTCGTTGGTGATCGACAGAAACTGAACGTCGTCACCGATACGCTCGTTCGTTTCTGCGAGTGCGGGCATTTGTTCGATACACGGCGCACACCAGGTGCCGAAGATATCGACGAACGTGACCCGGCCGGGTTCGGGAACGAGTACCGTTCCGGCCTCGCTGCCGGGCGCATCGATCGTCTCCGTCTCGAGAGGGTCGTGAACGGCTCCGTCCCCGTCCGTTCCGGTAAGCTCCTCGGCCGACGGAACACCGAAAATCGCCAGTGCACCGCCACCGGCGATTACGCCCGCGCTTGCAACCCCGGCGATGACGTCTCGTCGGCGCATGGTTACTCCTGTGCGACCGTTCGTGCGTCCGAGACGATCGTCTCGATGCTGACCTCCTCGCGTTGCTCGACTGCGTTCGGATAGGCCCGTTCGACGACGCCCTGGTCGTTGACGAGCACGATCAGGTTGTAGTGAACGAACGTGTACTCGCCGTGATCGTGGTCGGCGTGACCGTTCTGGTCTTCGTCGTCGTGATCGCCGTGGTCGTCCCCGGATTCTTCGTCACCCCCGTGGTCGTGTTCGTCCTCGAACTCGTGATCCTCCGGGTCCTCGACGCGTTGAATCGGCATTCCGAACGTCTCGTCCAGCAACGTTTCGCCTTCTTCGTAGCTCTCCGGACGGAGAAAGTGCCAGTTGTCCGCCTCGTAATCGATACTTCGTTCGACGGCGTAGGACTCGAGAACGTCGGGCGTGTCCCGTTCGGGGTCGAACGTCATCGCGAGCAAGGCGATGTCGTCCTCGTAGCCCTCCTGAATAGCGTCCTCCTGTGCGCGCCGAAGACGCAACAACAGGGCGGGGCAGGCACCGTCCGGACACGCCGTAAAGAAATACGTCATCAGAAACGTCCGCTCATCCACGAAGTCCTCGAGCGAGACGGACTCGTCCGAGAGAGGATCGGGAAGCGTAAACGGCGGGAACTCGTCGCCGTGGATCGGATGAATTGTGCTTCCCCGCTCTTCGGACGGCGGATCGAGTATCGTCTCACCGTCGCCCCAGTGCTCCGTTTCGGGGTTCGACTCGTCGCCAGCTCCGAGTTCGTCGAGGCAGCCGGCGAGTCCCCCGATCCCTACCCCACCGAGACCACGGAGATACGTCCGTCGTTCCATATCAGTTCTCTTGGATGGAGCGATGAAAGGTTCGTTGGTTTGTGCTTCGAATCGGGACAGGTACATGTTCGGACACGGTCGATCGAGCCGTGTTCGAGCGGCGATAAACCCGAGCGTACGAGAAGTGAACGGTTCGTAACCGGCTGTAACCACAGAGTACGACTGGTATAACTATCAGCGGCTGTCGATAATCGTCCATCCATGTCCCGGTCGAGCCGTTCCGCCATGCACATCGGGTGTCCCGCGTGTGATTCGGTCGTCGACGCGTCCGTCCCTCCAGGCCCCGGAATCATCGATGATCGCGACACGAACCGACTCCAGGGAACCGAGACAGTCTGTCGAAACTGTGGACACGAACTCGAGCTCTACTACTACTGAGACGAACCGATCGGAGCGTATCGCGGTCGGTCCCGGCGAACTGTCACCGACTATCGAACGTTCGAACGGTCGTTTCGTGTGGACTGTTCAACCGTCCTGACCGGTATTGGATGCCTATTAGAGGCCCATGCGGCTGCAGGCCGCGAATCAACCCGTGACCGGGCCGTGGTCTTCCAGCAGATGCGATTCACTGACGAACGTGTGTCGTCGACGGATCCGTATAATTCGCACGTGAGAGAGAGGGAGAGAAAGCAGACGACCGACGACGAAGCGGACGGAGCGAACTGTCCCGACTCGTTGATCGTCGTCTCGAACCGACAACCGTATCGCCACGAGTACGACGACGAGCCGGACTCCGAACGCACAGAGATCGCCGGGGAACGATCGGCCGACGACCGACCGATGTCGGTCGACGAGCCGACCGGTGGACTCACTGCGGGGCTCGATCCGGTCGTCCAGCACGCACAGGGGACCTGGATCGCCTGGGGAGACGGCGACGCCGATTTCGCCGTCACGGACGATCAAAACTGCGTCGCGGTTCCGCCGAAGGCGGAATCGTATACGCTTCGTCGAATCGACCTCTCCGAGGAGGCCGTCGATTCGTATTACTACGGCTTCAGTAATCAGGTCCTCTGGCCGATGTGTCACGGATTTACCGATCGGATCGCGTACCAGCCGAACCAGTTCGACTGGTACCGAAGGGTCAACGAGCGCTTCGCGTCGGCCGTCGGTGAGCACGCACGCGCCGATTCCACCGTCTGGGTGCAGGACTACCACTTCGGACTCGCACCGCGGCTGATCCGCGACGCCGTTCCCGACACGGTAACCGTCGCACAGTTCTGGCACATCCCCTGGCCAACTCCACAGACGTTTCGGGCCTGCCCGGCCGGCGGCGAACTGCTCGAGGGATTGCTCGGCAACGATTTGCTCGCGTTTCACGTCACCGACTATGTCGAGAACTTCCTGGACTGTGTCGGGCGATACCTGCCGTCGGCAGTCGTCGACCGAAACCGAAATATCATCCACTACGACGGCGAAACGACGAGCGTGGTCGCGACTCCGATGGGCATCGACGCCGAGTCGTACGACCGAGACGCTCGGTCCGCCGGTGCGAAACGGCGTTCGTCGTTGCTCGAGGCGTACGACGTCTCCCCCGAGAACGTCGTCGGTCTCGGCGTTGACCGTCTCGATTACACCAAGGGGATTCCCGCCCGGCTGGCAGCGCTCGAGCGGTTCTTCGAGACCAATCCCGAGTGGCGCGGCGAGTTCACGTTCGTCCAGAAGGCAACGCCGTCGAGAACGCAAATCCCGGCCTACCAGCGATACGGCGACCGGGTTCGAAACGCCGTCGACCGTATCAACCGGCGATTCGAAACCGACAGCTGGCGACCGATCGTCTACACGGAGGACTACCTCGAATCGACCGAACTCTGTGCGCTGTACCGGCGTGCCGACGTGATGGTCGTCAGCCCGCTCGTCGACGGGATGAATCTGGTCGCACAGGAGTACATCGCCGCAAGCGTCGATGGCGACGGAGCGCTCCTGTTGAGCGACCGGGTCGGCGCGAACGAACGACTCGGCTCGCACGCGCTCTCGATCGATCCGACCGACGTCGACGAGTTCGCGGATCGAATCAACGAGGCGCTCTCGATGTCGTCTCAGGATCGACAGCGACGAATGGACGTGCTTCGACAGCGCGTCTTCGAAAACGACCTCGGTTCGTGGATGAACGAGCAATTCGATCACATGCGACGACTCGATCGAAAGGCGGCCCTCGATTCCCGCAAACGACGACCGCGACTCTAGTGTTCATGTCGGAGACACCACCTTCCCGTCTCGAAGAGCACCTCCCGCAGATCCGGAGGACGCTGGCCGGCGGCTCAGGGCTGCTGGTCTGTCTGGACTTCGATGGCACGCTCGCACCGATCGTCGACGACCCGGAGGAAGCGACACCCCTCCGTGAGAACGAGGCAGCCGTCGACAGGCTCTCGAGCCATCCGGCAGTCTCGACGGCGATCGTCAGCGGACGCGGACTCCCCGACGTTCGCGATCGGGTGGGGGGACTGGATGCCTACGCCGGAAACCACGGCCTCGAGTTCGTTCGAAACGGTTCCGTCGCGGTTCATCCGGTCGCTCGCAAACGCGCCGTCCTCGTCGATCAGGTCTGTTCGGCACTCGAGACCGTCCTCGAGCCCGTTCCATCGAGTCGGATCGAGAACAAGCGACTGACCGGGACCGTCCACACGAGAACCGTCCCCGCTCCCCTCCGCCCGTTGGTCCGTCGTCTCACGAAATCGATCGTTGACCGGATCGGCGGCGACCAACTCGAGGTGTCCAGCGGGCGACGCGTTCTCGAGATCGGACCGTCGATCCCCTGGGGGAAGGGCAACGCGGTCGAACTGCTCTCCGCGGAACTCCCGAGGGATACCGTCGCGGTTTACGTCGGTGACGACGTGACGGACGAATCGGCGTTCAACACCGTCGAGCCGAACGGCGTCGGTGTCAGGGTCGGCGGTGACAGGCCGTCTGCAGCGTCCTACCGGGTCACGTCGCCGGCAGACGTCGCGGCCTTTTTGACGTGGCTCGAGTCGGTCGGTCTCGAGGAACTCGATCGTTCGCCCGGCCTCGTCCCGACCGAGCCGGAGCGTCCCGTCGAACGGACGACGGCGTCGGACCGCAGGCTGGGACTGTCGTCCGAAACGGCTGACGATTGACCGGATCGCCCCTCCCATCGTTCGAGCCGACGCGGATACCAGCTTCGCGCCAGCCTTGCTCGTCTGTCATCCCAGGTCTTCCTCGCGCTCGGATTCCCGGAGGATGAACGGCCCCATCGCGAGGGTTCGCTTTGCCACCGTCGCGATCCGGAGGATGTAGACGATGAAGACGACGAACGGAGCGATCCCGAAAACGAAGCCCGCGCTGGTCAGCCAGACGAGGTTGTCGACGCCGAGCGTCGTTCCCGGCAACGCACTCGCATCGACGTACATGATCATGATCGCCATCGCAGTTAGCGCGGGCACCGAGATGTACAGGAGCGCCCGCGAGAGGGCGATCAGTTCCCACTGGAAGTAAAGCGTCTTGAAGTGCTCGCGCGTCGGCCCGAACAGCTGTAACGTGTCGATCACGTGGTCGATTTTCTCGTTTGCGTCCTCCGACAGCGAGTCGCTGTGATCGTCCCGAATCGTGCGAGCGTCGTAGATCTTTCGCGAGTAATTGAAGTTGAGCGCGCTCCATATCACGTCGAACGTCCCGAACTGAGCGTTCTCGAGGCTCGCCTTGACCTCTGTTGCGTTGTCGTCGAGTTCGGCAACGTACTGGGCGACCTTCTCTCGGAGATCCTCGTCACGTTCGTCTTCCATCTCCGCCTCGAGTTCGGCCGCCCGTTCCTGGACGCCGTCGACGAGTTCGTAGAGGAAAGCAGCGGGTTCTGGCGGACTCGTATCCTCGTCGATCGTGTCTTCGACGTCGCGTTGGAACTGCATCGACGTCTGCATTCGATCGCGTTGATCCCCTATCGCGCCGAGTTCCTGGGAGAGCACCAGCTGATTGATCGTGACGACGATCGAGGTTCCCGTGATGATCGCCCCGATGAACGCCGAAAAGAGGAACTCGAGTCCGTCCTGATTCTCGACGATCTCTCGAAGCGGCGTCAGGCCGATCTGGCTCGTTGCCACGAGAATCACGAACACCAGCGAGAGGACAGCACCCGTGAAAGCCCAGCGGTTCACCCGGAGCAACATCCACAACCGCGCTCCACCGAGCCTGTCCCGTCCGCTCGAATCCTCGTTCGAGTCCGAATCGTTCATCGACTACCAAGGCGGACGACGGCCGCGGATAAAATACCACGCCCGGAGTCGATACTTCCCACGAGGTTCGCGAGGAGTCGCCCGATCCGTCTCGACGTCGCTCCGATCCAGTCTGCACTCCGAGATCAGTCCGATCCGGTCCGTGCGTTCGGTTCCGATTCCTCGGCGGATCCGACGTCGAACGGTCCCGCATCGGGATCTTTCTGTGGAAGCATCGGACCGACCGACGCCGTTCGTCGTGTAACGGTCGCAGTGCGGAGGATGTACGACGTCAACAGGGCGAGCGGCGAGAGGACGACCGCGATGAGGGCGCTGACGACGATCGGCAGGTAGCCGAGGCTGATCGATGCGCCGCCGATATCCGCGTACAGAAACCCGATAAGCATCGCAGAGAGGATCGCCGGAACGCCGCAGTAGATCGTCAGCTGAGAGAAGCGCGTGAGTTCGCGCTGGAGATACGTCGTCTTGAACTGTTCACGAGCGACGCTGAACAGCTGAATCGTCTCGATCAGCTCCTCGAGCGCGTCGCGGGCCTCGTCGGGGAGGTCGTCCTCTCGACCTCGAAGGTGCCTCGCGACGTACAGCTGCCAGTCGTCGTCGTAGCCGATCGCGGCGGACACGGCTCGAAACGTGCCGAACGAGGTGTGCTCGAGCGTTTCGTCGGCGCGCTCCGCGCTCTCTTCGATGCTGTTTGTGTACCGTCTTACCCGCGTCGCGAATTCGTCGTCACGATGGTCGACCGTGGCCGCAAGCGTCCTCGCTCGATCTCCGATCGTTTCGACGAGGAGTTCGAGTACTCGCGTGGGCGACGCGGGAACCGCCGGCACGTCGGTCGCGTCGGCGGCGTCCGCACGAAACGACAGGATCGCCTCGAGTTGGTCCTCGGACTCCCCGGCCGCGGCGAACTCCTGTGAGAGGATGAGCTGGTTGATCGAGACCACGAGCGTCACGAGCGAGAACGTTCCGGCGATCATTCCGCCGGCCAGACGCGTTATCGAATCGTCGTTGACGAATGAGATAATCCCGAGTTCGCCCAACCCGAGAAATACGAGGAATGCGGCGACCGAGATGAGCGTCGAGACGAAGATGCGGTCGCCGTCGACGAGTACCCAATCACGGACGCGCGCGAGCGAGTTCGTCCGTTTTCCGATGTCCGCGCCGTGGGACTCGAGGGCCGGCTCGCGATCGGACGAACTCATGACGTGTCGTTCACCGTCGCCACCGATAAGGTCCCGCTTGCACGTTCCGACCCGATCGATCGAGACCGATCGCGGTGGGCAGTGCAGGGCCCACACTCAACCGTCTCGGTCCCGTTCGATCGCCCATGATCGGCTACAGCGAACGGACTCGAGCGCGCCGGTGTCGATGACCGTCCACGGGTACGCGACCCGCCGGAGCGTTCTGACCGCGCTCTGTGGGGCTGCCGCGGGTTCTCTCGGGGGTTGCGCCGGGCTCGAGGGAGGCCGCGATCCGTCATACGAGGCGGGTTCGATTCCCGACGTCGACGACGAGCGAACGGCCGAAGAGATGACGGCGGCGACGGGCCTGGCCGACCAGGAACCAAGCGACGCCGTGACGCCGCTGGGATCGCTCTCGCTCGAAGATCACGAGTTCGTCCTCGAGGACGGGGCGAGCGGGGCGACCGTCCAGGGAACGGTCGAAAACGCGGGCGACGACCGAATACATCTCGTCGAGATTCGAGTCCGTTCGTACGACGAGAGCGGCGATCAGCTCGGACGGTATCTCGACAGAACGGGCGACCTCGACGGCGGTTCACGCTGGTCGTTCGAAGTCGTTCTCCTCGAGTCGGTCGACGACCTCGACGCGTACGACGTCGCCGTGCTCGGAACGCCGACGTGATCCTCGGAGTGTGACGAACGGACGAAACGTCGGTTCGGCCCGTCGACACACCGCTCCGAAATTCGATCGGCGCGATTATCGCGCGTCCTCCGGCTCGAGACCGTAGTGGGTCTGAATTCGTTCGACGATCACGTCGTGAAATCCGACGAGAAGCACGACCGCCGCGACGATAACGATCCCTTCCGCGAGCGTCGACATCAATCCAAGTGCGACGATCAGCGTCGTCGCACAGGCCGCCGCGTGATTGGTGTCAGTCCAGAGCATGCCCACCGTCGTCAGGACCATCGCCACGATCGCGCTGATCACGAGTCGGGCGACCTCGGGCGAGAACGGCTCCCCCTGATCGAAGGCGTCGACGACGAGCAAGCCGTCAGCGATCAGCAGGTACGCAGCGAGTCCGCACGCGGTCGCGATGGCGTGACCTCCGATCACGTGATAGGCACCTTCGGCTCGCGGTTGCTCGCCGGTCGCCATCAGATACGCCGACGGACCGAGACTCGGAAAGAGAAACGGCTGTCCCGTCGCCCAGGCGATGCCACCGAGAAAGAGAAAGTGTAAAATGACGTTAATGCCCGCACTCACGTCGTCGCGAAGTCCCATCGAACGAAGCTGCCACGATCGGACCCATAAACGTCAGGTCGGAAATCAGCACCTACTATTTGCCGTCAGCCGTGAGCCTGTCGTCGAGACGCACGTCTACGGCTTCGGGACGGTGAGCGAGTTCGTACGCCGGCCGTCCCTTTCCCGTCGGAGAGCCGCCGCCGTCGTCGATTTCGGTCACGAATCCCTCGTCCTCGAGTCGGTACAGCGATCGCATCACGTCCGCTTCGGTGAGCGTGCCGACGAGTTCCGCGTTTGCATCGACGAGCCGGCCGTCACAGACACGTCGAAGCTCGGGAGTCTGGACCGGCGCCCCCTCGCTTCGGTGGAGTTCGACGATTCCCAACAACACGAGCTGGTCCGTCAGTGATATCGAATCGAATGGGCCATCGCGAGCCATACGTGTCGCTTCAACGGGGGTGATGGTAACAGTTACCGACGAAGCCAAACCAGCCGTCCGAATTCGGACGCCGGTCAGGAGTTCTCTTCTTCTTGCAGTTCCGCGAGCTCGGCTTCGACCTCCTCGTCGTCGACGCCGGCCTCTAGATCCTCGAGTTCCGATTCGTCGATATCCGTCTCGACGTCGGTTTCGGACTGAGACTCCGACTCGGTTTCCTCGGTGCCGTCGACTTCGGATTTCAGCGTCTCGAGTTCGGCTTCGACGCCGCTGCCCGTCGAGAGCTCCTCGAGTTCGCGATCGATCGAGTCCTTATCGGACATGACGTCGTCGAACGCACCGGTCTCGTGGAGTTCGTCGAGCGCCGCGGCGCGGGCTTCCATGTCCTCGGTCTGTTCTTCGGCGCGTTCGATCGCGCGGCCGACGTCCTCGAACTCATCGCCGGTCGCCGTCATCGCTTCGGAGACCGTCGAACTCGCTTCGGCGGCCTCGTAGCGGGCTTTCATCGTCTCCTTTTTCGTACGGAACTCCTCGATGCGCGTCTGGAGTTCGTCTTTTTGCTCGATCAGACGATCCTGCTGGCTCTGGAGCTCCGACACCTGACGCTCGAGATCCTCGATCTGGTTCATCTTCGTCTTTTTCTTCTCGAGGGCGCGTCGAGCCAGGTCTTCTCTGTCCTGCTGGACCGCGGTTCGAGCCTGCTCGTTGTGTTTGTCGACGTTTTCCTCGAGTCGGCGCTTTTGCATCTCGAGGCGCTTTTTCTGCGTGGTGAGGTCAGCGATACCGCGTTTGACCTCCTGGAGCTGATCGCGCATCTGCTCGTAGGAGTAATCGAGCGTCTGCGTCGGATCCTCGGCCCGGTTGAGCACCGAGTTGAGCTTCGACCGAATGACGTAGGAGGTCCGAGAGAGGATGCCCATACTCGTACGTAACGCTCGTCACCCTTAAAAACATCACATCAGCGACAGACAGTGACGAAATCGATCAGGCCGGTCGCCCTCATACGGACTGCTGTAAGTCGTTTCCGGCGCAACCGAGACCCGTCCTGCGGTTGCTCCGGTAAACCGTTGCGGCAGACCGTATCACTCGAGCGTCTCGTGTGAGATCGTGTTCGGAATGAGTTCCCCGAGCGCGTAGACGGTCGGCTCCTGATCGTCACCCTCGTCACAGATCACCGCGAGATCGTCGTCACAGAACTCCGAAAGCGTCTGCCTGCACATCCCGCAGGGGGTTACGCCGTCCCGGCGGTCGGAACTGACAGCGATCCGGGAGAACTCTCGGTAGCCGGTTTTGACCGCTTCGGCAACGGCGACCTCTTCGGCGTGAAGACTGTTGCTGTAGTTCGCGTTCTCGAGATTACAGCCGACGAACACCTCGCCGTCCGCGGTCTCGAGCGCTGCGCCCACACGGTATTCGGAGTAGGGAACGTGTGCGGCCGACTGAACCTCGCGTGCGGCCTCGAGTAACTCGGAGTCGCTCATATCGACTGCGTACTGCGAGCGGATGTAAGAAGTCACCGACCGTGGTATCACGAGTTACGCCGCGTCGGTGACTGCCGTTTCGACGACGTCGTTGGTCTTCGAGATCAACTCGTCGATATCGTCGCTTTCCGCGTAGATTCGGACGTAGGGCTCGGTTCCGCTGGGACGAACGAGAACCCACGACGCGTCCGGACGCTCGAGTCGGACGCCGTAGTCGGTGTCGACCGTCGCTTCGGGAAACGAGTCGGGGAGCCTCCGCTCGAGGAGAGCCATCGCGTCGTCCTTGCGTTCGTCGGGGCAGTCGACGCTTACTTTCCGGTAGGGCCGTTCGGTGACCGGCGCTCTGAGGGTGTCGGTGTCGCCGGCGTCCGCGACGAGTGCGGCGACGGTCGCGGCGCTCGCAACGCCATCGATCCAACCGCCGAAGGCGGTGTGAATGTGTTTCCACGGTTCGGCGGCGAAGACGACCGCAGACCCTTCGTCTCCCGCTTTCCGTTCGCGTTCGATGCCCTCGTGGAGTCCGCCGAGTCGAACCCGTTCGACCCGTCCGCCGGCCGCGCGGACGCGGTCGTCGATCCGTGCGGAGGCGTTCGGCGTGGTGACGACGACGGGATCGCGGGCGTCGCTTTCTGCCGTGTAGTGGGCTGCGACGACGGCGAGAACGGTATCCTCGTGGATTATCCCTCCGTCCGGGCCGAGGACGACCAGTCGGTCCGCGTCCCCGTCGTGTGCCACGCCGAGATCGAACGATCCGGCGGCGAGAAAGTCCGAGAATTCGGCCAGCGTCTCCGGCGTCGGTTTGCTTTCGCGAGCGCTGAAGTGGCCGTCGACGTTCGCGTTGAGGGCGACGACGTCCGCGCCGAGACGATCGAGGACCTGAGGCGTCGCGAGCGAGCCCACTCCGTTCCCACAGTCGACGGCGATGGAGAGTCCCGAGAGCACGTCGCCATCGGGACCGTCTCCGAAGCGTTCGCGAACGTACGTACTGACGGCATCACGATACCCAGAGAGGACCTCGAGCCGACCGGATCGACCCCACTCCGTCCACGGGGCGGCCCCGGAGTCACTCGAGTCGACGGCGGCCTCGATCGACCGCTCTGCGTCTCGGTCGTACTCGATGCCGTCGACGAAGAGTTTGATTCCGTTGTCCGCCGGCGGATTGTGGCTGGCGGTGATCATGACACCGCGTCGGCCGCTCGATGCGAACGCCAGTGTGGGTGTCGGAACCTCTCCGGTGCGGTAGACGTCCGAGCCAGCGCTCTCGAGGCCGGCTTCCATCGCTGCCGCGAGCGCCGTACCGGTTTCGCGCCCGTCACGTCCCACGACGAACGACTCCCCGGGCTCGCCCGCGGCCTGACCGACAGCGAGAGCGAGCGACGGCGTGATCTCTTCGACCGGACCGCGGATTCCTGCGGTCCCGAACAGCGTCATGGAGAGTCGTTCCGGGAGGAGGTACTTATACTGTCCGCCGATCGTCGTCGGGGAGATCGTCGATCAGGACGACGGCCTCACCGTCGATGACGACCTCGTCTTCGTCCTCGTTCCGAACGACCGTCTCGAGTCGGTACTGTCGATTCCCGAGGTCTTCGACGATCTCGGCGCGCGCGGAGACGCGATCTTCGATCCCGACCGGTGCCACGAACTCGAGGTCCTGTGAGAGATAGATCGTGAGTCCGGGAAGCCGAGCCAGCGCGGCGCTGATGAGCCCGGAGACGAGGGTCCCGTGGACGATGCGCTCGCCAAAGCGCGTCTCGACCGCGAACCCGTCGTCGAGGTGGAGACGGTTCGTGTCGCCGCTGATCTGGGCGAACGCGCGAACGTCCTCGTCCGTGAGGCGTTTGTCGAACGTGACGGCGTCTCCGACATCGAGATCGGCCGACTCGTCGACGGTTCGCTCGAACGTCCAGCCGAGGTCGGAGTGATCGATGGACGGAACCGAGGCTGGTGTACTCTTCCCGTTCGATCCGTTCTCGGTAGCGGCGGGAACCATGGCCGAAAGTGCGGCTCGATTGGCGGCGGTTGCACTCCGTATGAAACTCCGAGTCATCTCCGACCAGGCGTTCGTCACGGCAGCGAACTCGTTCCCCTCGGTGTTTTGAGACATCTACGCCGGGATAAGGGTGGTGGATTTATGACTCTTTGGCCAGCGTCACCGCCTCTTTCGGCTACGCAGCCGCCTATTCGCTCGACTCGAGACGTCCTCGTTCCTGGAGCGTCGGGAGTCTCGTCGCAGAGAGAGAGAGCTTTCGAGACAGTAGAGGGGGACGAGATGGGTTGTATGGTATTTTATGGTTCTAAATGGTATTAGATGGTATCTAGTGGGAACACTTATACCCTTTCGCCACGTTGGTCGTGATGATGACGGACGACTCCGATCGATCGCTCTGGTTCCCGCCCGCGATGGTTTCCGAACAGTTGCAGGAAGCGGGCGAACAGGTCGCAGAATCCCAACAGGAGATGATGCGACGGATGATGCAAGCGAGTTCGTCGAACCCGCTCGAGAACGCCTCCGCGTTCGGTCCGATGAACATGGGAACGGCGACGTTCAAAGCTCGCGTCCAGAGCGGCGGCCGAATCAGCGTCCCCGAACCGGAACGGGACGCCCTCGATATCGAAGAAGGAGATATCGTCCAGACGATCGTCGTTCCGGTCAAGCGAAACCGAGAGGACTAACTAATGACCCAGAACCCACTCACCGCACTCTTCGACGCCCAGCGCACCGCAATCGAACAGTCTCAGAACTTCACCCACGACGCCATCGAGGCCCAGCGAACGTCGATTAGCGCGCTCTCTGACGGCCTCGAAACGGCGGGTTCGCTCGCGGAGTCGAACGCTGAACTCACCAGCGGAGCCGTCCACGCGTCCCTCGACGCACTCGAATCGGCCCTCCCCGAGGAGGCCGCCCAGTTCGACGACCTCCGCGAGTTCGTCGACGAGAGCGTCGACGCCACGACCGACGCTCAAACGCAGTCGCTCGAGGCCACGATCGACGCGCTCGAGGAGTCAGAGGCCGCCTTCGACGAGTTCACTGTGAACTACTCGGAGGTCGTCGACAGCTCTTTCGACGCGTTCCTCGACGCACACGAACAGGCCGAAGCGAACGTCACGGCCGTCGCCGAGAACGTCGAAGAGGCCACAGACGAGTTCGACGTTTCGGCGTAGAGACGCACCGGAGCCAGCTTTTTCAGACGCACCCACCAACTCTATTCCAATGGAACACGAAAATCCCCAGACACAACACTGGAACGCGTTCGTCGAACAGTGGAACGAACAGTTCATCGACGCGTTCGAAGACAACGTCGAAACGCAGGCCCAGTTCGTCGAGAGCTGGTCCGAAACCGTCGCCGAGTTGAGCGAGGACGAGACGACGTCCGAGGGTCTCGAGGGCTACGCCAAAGCCTACGAGACCTGGATGAACGCCTCTCAGCAGATGGTCGAACGGATGAACGACACGCTCGAGGGCGAAGACGTCGAAATCGAGGAGTTCCGCGACGTCTGGCTCAACACGGCCAACGACGCGTTCAAAGACGTCATGTCGACCACCGCGTTCGCGAAGATGACCGGCGAAACGGTCGGTGACGTTCTCGAACTCAAACAGGACGCCGACGAGGCTTCCCAGGAGACGCTTCGAACGCTCGGTTTTGCAACCGAGGAAGACCTCCTCGAAGTCGGTGACCGGCTCGTCGAACTCGAGCGCCGTCAGCAGGCCGTCGAAGGCAAACTCGACCGGATTCTCGAGCACGTAGAAGACGAGTGACGAGCACTTCACACCAGCTATGAAAAACCCATACGCAACCGCACTCGACATCCAGCGCCAGGCCTGGGAAGCGACCGCGGACCTCGCAGAGAAGACGCGGGTCTCCCCCGACCGCACCGAAACGCTCGAGAACATCGACGTCGGACCCACGCCGAGTGACGTCGTTTACGAGGAGAACAAACTCGAGTTGCTTCACTACGAATCGAGGACGGAGACCCAACGCGACGTTCCGATCCTCATCGTCTACGCGCTGATCAACAAACCCTACATCCTCGATCTCCAGTCGGATCGATCCGTCGTCCAGACCCTGCTCGAGGCCGGCTTCGACGTCTACCTCATCGACTGGGGCGAACCGTCCAAGCTGGATCGTTCGCTCGGCCTCGAAGACTACGTGACCCGGTACATCGACAACTGCGTCGACGTCGTCCGCGAGCGCTCCGGACGGGACGAAATCAACGTTCTCGGCTACTGTATGGGTGGTACCATGTCGGCCATGTACGCCGCGTTGTTCCCGGAGAAAGTGCGGAACCTCGCGCTGATGGCCGCCGGACTCTGCTTTGCGGGTGACGGCGGCGTCCTCGAACTCTGGGGTGCCGAGGAGTACTACGATCCCGAGCAGGTGACCGGAGCGTTCGACAACGTTCCCGCCGAGTTTCTCGACGTCGGCTTTGCGTTGATGGACCCCGTCGCGAACAACGTCACGAAGTACGTCCGATTCTACGATAACCTCGAGGACGAGGACTTCGTCGAGAACTTCGCCCGGATGGAGCGCTGGCTCGACGAGGGAATCGACGTCGCGGGCCTCGCCTACGAGCAGTTCATCAGAGAGATCTATCAGAAGAACGCCCTGTTCGAGAACGAACTCCACCTCGACGGCGAGCACGTCGATCTGGCGAACGTCGACATGCCGGTCCTCCAGATCGTCGCGGAGTACGATCACCTCATTCCACCGAACGCGTCGAAGCCGTTCAACGACGCGATACCTGCGGCGGACACCGAGATCCTCGAGTTCCCGACGGGACACATCGGAATGTCCGTCTCCTCGCGCAGTCACGACGAACTCTGGCCACAGGTCTGTGACTGGTTCGAAGCTCGATCGAACGGAGATGCAACCGGCGACGAAGCGAACGGGAAACGAGACGACGAAGGTGACGTCGAACGCGAAGAGCGCGCTCAGGGCGACCTCGACGACGCCGACGATCTGACCGCGCTGAACGGCGTTGGAGACGCCTACGCGTCGACTCTCCTCGAAGCCGGCATCGAATCGTTCGACGACCTCTCGAGCGCCGACGTCGTTACACTGGCTTCGGAGACGGACATCTCGCCCAGTCGCCTCGAGGACTGGATCGAGCAGGCCGACGGGCGGTAAAGCTCGGAGCGCTGGTGGGACTCAGATTCCCTGGCTCATCAGGTAACTTCGAAGCACGTCCGCCTCTTTATTCCCGGTCGCGCCGTTGACGATCACGACCGTTTCGTCGCCGTCGAACTCGCCGCCTTCGGCCAGGTTCCAGACGGCGCTCGCGGCGACGGCCGCACTCGGAACCATCGCGACCCCCTCGTGTGTCGCAACCTGTACGCCAGCCTCGAGAACGTCCTGATCGTCCGAGGCGACCGCGCCGCCGTCGGTCTCCCGGATCGCCTCGAGCATTCGTCGGCCGGCGATTGGATCGGGGATCTCGATTCCGCCACAGATCGTGTCGGGTGTCTCCACGGGGTCGTGCTCGTCGCGACCAGCCTCGACGGCGTCGACGATGGGCGCACAGCCCGCCGCCTGGGCGGCGTACAGCGACGGGAGTTCGTCGACCAGCCCGAGCGCCTGCAGTTCCATCGCCCCCTTGTACGCACCGAGCAGTGTGGTTCCCTGGCCGGTCGGACAACAGAGTACGTCAGGAACGTTCCACTCGAGCGCTTCGGCGATCTCGTACAGCAGCGTCTTCGCGCCCTCGTGACGGTACGGAGTTGAAACGGCCTGAAGCGAGTGCCAGTCGTCGTGTTCGGACAGCCCCTCTTCGAACGCGCCGACGGCGTCGTCGAACCGACCGCCGACGACGTTCATGTCGCCGCCGTGGACGTTCACCATCGCCTTGTTCGTAAACCCGGACCGCGAGGGGAGATAGACGTGGGACTCGAGGCCCGCTCGACCCGCGTACGCCGACACGGCCTGTCCGCCGTTGCCGGGAGAAGCGAGCGCGACGTCGCTCGCCCCGCGCCGGACCGCGGCCGTGACGGCGACCGACGCGCCACGGTCGTCGACCGACCCGGTCGGATTTCTGCCCTCGTCTTTGATCATCACTCGCTCGACGCCGAGTTCGTCGGCCAGGGACGGACACTCGACCAGTGCCGTGGCACCTTCGTCCATCGTCACCGCCGTCTCGCGAGAGAACGGTAACACCTCCTCGTATCGCCACAGCGAATCGAACGGTCGCGACTCGATCGTCGCCCGCTCGAGTGAGATCGAATCGTAGTCGTAACTCGGGTCGAGCGGTCCGCCACAGTCCGGACACCGTCGTTTCTCTTCGACCTCGTGGCTGGCCCCGCAGTCCAAACACTCGAGACCGACGAAGGCGTCAGTCGTCTCCATACCCGTCTGTTCGTGGGCCGGGACTAATGGCTGTTCATCGTCAACCACGACAGCGATATCGATGACGAGAGCGGTCGTAGATGTGACTCGAGAAGTGGAGAAAACCGACAGAACGCAGTGAATCGACCGTCAGTTGTCGCCGGCTTTCGACTGCCACGCGTACTCGCGGCGTTTGGCGGACTTGCCGAAGCCACACGACGAGCAGACTTTCTTTTTCGTGTGGTAGGACTTCTCGCCGCAGCGGCGACACTTGGTGTGCGTCGTCTTGTTCTTCTTTCCTTGGCTCGGGGTTCCTGCACCAGTCATGGAGTGATCGAAACGACGTTATCGCCGCGTATAATCGTTGTGTCTTCGACCGGCGCGTCGCCGTCTCCACCTCCGTCGGCCGAAATCGTCGCTTCTTCGAGGACGAGATTCATGTGCTGATCGTAGCCTGCGAGATCACCGACGTACTCTTCGTCGCTTTTGAGTCGTACCGTGACACGGTCACCCAGCGACGCCTCGAGGACGTCTAGCGGTCGTCCACTCATACGAAAGAGCGCAGGTGATGGATACTTAATCGTACCGGTCCGACGCGGAATCCGATGCGAAACGGTGCCGGCATTCTTCGGGCAACCAAACGGCTAAGTGGCTACTCGTTGACCGTCCGCGTATGAGTGAAAGAAAGTTCACGTTTATCGAGTTGCATCTGGACGGCGAGACGCAGTTCGGTCCGAAAGCGATCAACGACGCGCTCCCGTTTGGCGAGAAGACGGCGGCGGAGGAACTCGAGGCGAAGGACGACGACGCCGAGAACGGCGACGACGCGACGACGGCGGACGACGGCTCCGCGGGTACAGTGATCGGTGCCGTGATCGCGCTCGTCGTCCTCATCGGGCTCGCCGCCGCGGCGAAGAAGTTCCGCGGCGACGACGAACCCGAACTCGAGGACGAAGACCAGCCCGAAGTCATCGTCAACTGATCGGCGGACCGATCGTTTTCTCGAGGTATCCACGAGCTGTCGACTCCCGGAAACTTCCGGGGCCGATTCGAACGAGCCGAACGCTTTTGCGTTCGACAGCCGTACCCGTATTCGTGAACCTCTATCGTAGCGCGCGGGCCGTCGCCGGGGCCTCCGGTACCGACGCCATCGACTGGCGATCCGCCGCCGAGGCTGCAAAGGCGGCGACCGATGCCGGATCGATCGCACTCGAACCCGGCGAGCGCGAGGCCTACGCTCGCGACGTTCGGGACGCTCGCGAGGCCGTCCGAGAGGTCTCCGGCGTCGAGTTCGACGTTCCCGACACCGTCGAGATTCAGAACCGACACCACTGGATCGACGCCAACGTCGCGACGTTCGAGCGCGTGATGGGATCACTCGATCCCCAGACGGACCCCTTCCCGGGGATCGCTCGAACGATCAACACGGGAACGATGACCGTGTTGCTCGCGTTCCTCGGACGGAACGTCCTCGGCCAGTACGATCCGCTGTTGCTCGCTGAAACCCCCGACGACGATCACGCGCTCTACTTCGTCCGACCGAACATTCTCGAGGCGGCCGATGTGCTCGAGGTCGATCCCGACCGGTTCCGTCGGTGGATCGCCTTCCACGAGGTGACCCACGCCGCGGAGTTCGGTGCAGCACCCTGGCTCTCGACGCACCTCGAAACCCGGATGGAAGACGGAATCTCGGCCCTTTCGGAGGGATCGTTCGACCGGGATACGTTCCGCGAACTCGACGCCGCGATGACCGTCGTCGAGGGCTACGCCGAGTTGTTGATGGACCACGCCTTCGACGACGAGTACGCGGATCTGCGGCGAAAGCTCGACGCTCGACGACAGGGACGGGGGCCCCTTCAAAAGCTGTTCCGTCGACTTCTCGGGCTGGGCCTCAAACAGCGTCAGTACGAACGCGGGAAGAACTTCTTCGAGACCGTCGTCGCCGCCCAGGATCTCGAGACGGCGAGTCTGGTCTGGGCACACCCGGACAACCTCCCGACCAACGAGGAACTCGACCGGCCCGGACTCTGGATCCGCCGCGTCACACGCTGATTTCCGAGACGACGACGGCCTCACCGCGTCATCCAGATCAAGTACCACAGTAACGCACCGCCAGCGATCAGCCCGACGGCTGTCGCCAGGCCGACCGTCGACGGCGAGGCCCCGCCCTGGAGCGCCATCGTCGTCCCCGAGAGACCGACCAGTACGACGAAGGCCACACCGAGACGTCTGCGTCCGGTGCGTCCGTCGTCGCCGCCGAACCTCGAGTCCGACCGGCGGGACGGGCTTCGGTCGTTCCCCTCTCGGCGTCTCCGACCACTTTCCCGATCCGGTCGACGCCGACCGCGATCGTTCGCTTCGCTCCCGGGGCCGCGACCTCGGCTCATAGCTCGTCGGACCCGGTGCTTACGTGCATCGTGACGAACGACCAGTCGGGGACGTCCCGGTCGACGTCGTTTTCCGTGTGCCGATCTCCGTCGGTTCGAACCAGCGCTCCGCTCCAGCGCGTCTCGAACTCGCGGTCGTCGCCGCTCTCCGTGTCCCTCCAGGCCATCGTGACGTCGTCGGCGAACGTGGCGAACTCGCCTCCGTCGCGGACCACGAGACGATGGCTCTCGAGCCGCCAGTCCGTCGTCGTCGCGGTCTGTTCGCGAAGGGCGTCCGCGACCGACTCGTAGCCGAACAGCGCCTCGCTGATTCCGAACTTCACCGTCGAGTCGCCCTCGAGGAAGTACGGCTCGAGCGGATCGCCGCGACGGAGGGCGTCGTAATAGTCGGAGACGATGTCCACAGCGCTCGTGCTCATAGCGACCACGACGGAAGCCGTCCGCAAAGATCCTCCGGACGCAAGCGCAGGTCCGTCGACGGTGGAAATCCGAACCCGTTTCGAGAGGCACTCACATGAATCCGCGGTCGACTTCGTCCGTCTCGAGGAGGTCGTCAAGCTCCGCGTTCAACAGTTGTTCCGCCTCATCGAACTCACCGGAGAGGTCCCCGAGTTCGTCGGGCCGGTCGTACTGGTCGTAGGCCATCGGCCCGAACGCCGGGCTCTCGAGGGCCTCCATCACGTCGTCGAAGAAATCCTGCGGTCGCGTCGGGGCATCGGCGTGCGTCTCGACGACGGTTTCGAGGCGTTTCGCGACGGATTCGGCGTGATCCTCGTCGTCCGGCGGGGACTGGACTGCAAACCGACCCCCGTCGTTTCGATCCGGGAGATACGAACCGATCTCGTCGTCTACGCTTCGAGCGACCTGCGTGCCGACGCCGCGGACCTCGAACGGGTTTTTCGCGTACGTTTTCAGGAAGAAGACGCCGGCTCGCGGATGTGCGAGATACATGTCTTCACCGACGCCGCCGGCGCGGTCGCCGGCGACTGCACGCCAGTCCTCCGGATCGACGTTCCGATCGGCGACGTCCTCGAGTACGTCCTTCCAGTCGCGAATCCGCATAGGCGGTGGTTGTGAGTCGGATAGAAAGAACGTGTCGGTTGGGGCAGTTCAACGAGCGACGGCGCTGGCGCTTGATATCCACAAAGTAAGCAGTGATGGACGTGAACACTCGCTCGTGTGGCAGACTCGAGTGGACGAAGTCGAACCGAGTTGATTGGACCGAACCAAAAGGGCTACGACGGCTCCGCCGACAGGGTGTGTACCGACCGATTACCAATGTCCGTCCGACAGTCGTTCTCGTTCGTCGAACTGTTTCTCACCGCGCCGGCGAAAAGTGCGCTGCTGGGCTTCGGGCCGATCGCGCTTGCGCTCGGACAGCTACTCAACAGCTATCTCAACGGCGTTTCACCTGCCGTCGCGATCTGTTTCGCCGCGGTTATGATCGGATTTGCGGTGATCGCAACCGGCCATCACGCCGCCGAAGTTCGGCTTCAGTCGCTCGAAGCCGACCTCGAGTCGTAACCGCGTTCCCGAGGATGGTGATTTATCGCCCGGATTTGGTTCCGCTCGCGATCGCCTGCGCTTCCCGCGCTTCGTAGGTGTTGTACCCCGAGAGACCCGCGATGAGCAATCCGGAGACGAGCGTACTCCAGAACAGACTCTCGAGCATGCCGAACAGCGCGGACGAGACGATCAACCAGATGCCGAGAACGGCGACCAGCGTCGTAATTCCGATGCTGGTCGGGACGTCGCTCCGTATTCGATAGGTATTGTAGCCGGCTGCGACGAAGACGACCCCGCCGACGAGGACGTTGTTCCAGAGCGACGACTCACCGGCGTCGAACACCAGAACGGAGAGAGCGACCCACGCACCGATCGCGGCGACGACCGCGCTGACGATCGCCGTGTTTCGTCTCCGCTCTTCGTTTGCGACTCGAGTAGACTCCGCCCGCGGATCGCGACCGTCGGAGGATCGATCACCGTAACCGGTCCCGGAATCGACGGTTCCCGCCGAATCCGCCGTCTCCTCGCCGGTTTCGGTTCCCACGTCGCGTTCGGGCTCCGTCGGGTGGTCGTCGCTGTTCGGGTCGGTCATACGCTCGCGCCGATGCCTCGTGATCCCTAAAGCGACCCCGACCGTTTCAGCGCAGGTGAGCCCGTGCTGGCCGGTAACAACCGATTAACTGGTCTCGGCGCCGAGCGAACGAGGACCGTCGAGCGGCGCGTCGGGACCGGTAGCGTTTTTGATCGTTGGGCTCGTGATGAACAGCCGTGTACGTACGCGGAACCGTGGCGGGGGAAGTCGAGAGACGGTCAGTGTCGACGAAGTACGGCGAGAGCGATCTCGCGGAAGTGCCGCTTCGACTCGACAGCGACCACGATGCAGCCGATCGAGAAGCGTCGGAGTCCGCGGACGGTGGGGCCGCAGTACTCGAGGAGAACCACGAACCCACGACCGTCACCCTCTGGAACAAGTGGACGGAGTCAGCCGAGTTGCTCGAGCCGGGAATGGAGGTGCTCGTCACGGACGCCAAAACGGAGGAGTGTCAGGGGAAAACGAAGTTCGCGACGACCGGCGAGTCCTACGTCGTCGTCGAGCCGAGCTTTCTGGTGAACGTGACCGCGATCCGAAACTGGGTGGATTGTCCCCGGCTGTACTACCTCAACAAGCTTTCGGGCGTTCCGCTGAACTATCCCGTCGTTAAAGGAACGATCGTTCACGAGGTCTTCGGAGACCTCCTTCGGGGCCGAGCGCTCGAGGAGGCCATCGACGCCCGCGTGGACGAGCGAGGGCTCGAGCTGGGGTTGCTCGGCGAGAGCGCGGACGCCGTCTCCGAGGAGGTTCGAGAGAACGCCGCCGCCATCGAGGGCTGGCTCGAGCAGGGTCGGCTCACGGAAGAAGACAGCTGGCGCTCGGAACAACTGCTCATCAGCGAGACGTTCGGCATTCGCGGGCGGGCCGACGCCGTCCGCCGTGGCGCGCCGGTCGAACTCAAGACGGGCAAGAACCTGAAGAAAGAGCCGCGGTTCAAGGACAAGGTCCAGGCCGCCTGCTATGCCCTCATGCTCGAAGAACACGGCGGCGACGTCGACGTCGGAACCTTGCTCTACACGAAGAACTCGGCGCTCGATCGCAACGAAGAGACCGGCGACCTGACGCCGGCAAAGGAGTTCTCGATGGGGGACGGCCTCCTGAAGTTCGTCGTTCGACTGCGAAACGAAATCGCGGCGACGGAGGTCCAGGGGACCGTTCCCACCGGCTACGAGGGGAACGCAAAGTGTGAGTACTGCTTCGAACAGGACACCTGTATGGTCGTCTCCGGCCGACTCGATCAGGAGTCGAAAGCAGGCCAGATCGGACGGCCGTTGCCAGCGGACGAACGCGAGTACTTCGAGGAGGTCTCCCGGGCGATCGAGGCCGAACGGCGGGCGGTCCACCACGAATACGCCAAGCTCTGGGAGCAACGCCCACAGGAACGAGCCGACGACGACCGGGCGTTGATCGACCTCGAGTTCGGCGAGAAGCGCCCGCTCGAGGGCGGACGCTGGGAACTGCGAGCGGAGCAGCCCGCGGGGACGACCTCGAAGCTCCGGGAGGGGGATCTCGTGCTCGCAAGCGACGGACATCCCGTCCGCGGAAACGCCGAACTCGCTCGAATCGAGCGACTCGACGACGAAGTCGTGCTGACGGCGGACGAGCCCGTCGAGGTGACCCGGCTGGACGTCTATCCCTCCGAGCTGACGACCGACCGGCTGCTCGCGGCGCTTCACGACTTCCTCCTGAAGGGCGACGACCGTCGAAAGGACGTTCTGTTCGGACGAGCCGATCCGACGTTCGACGAACCCGAGGAGACGTTCATCGACAACAACCCCGCACAGAACGAGGCCGTCCGGATGGCGGTCGGTGCGGAGGACTTCGCGCTGGTCCACGGACCGCCGGGAACCGGAAAGACCTACACGATCGCTCGCGCGATTCGCGCGATGGTCGAACGGGGCGAGCGAGTCCTGCTCTCTGCGTTTACGAACCGGGCCGTCGACAACGCACTCGAAGCGCTGCTCGAGCAGCTAGACGGAGTCGTCGACGACGATCGAGTGGTTCGCGTCGGCTCGGAAAGCGGCGTCCGAACGGATATGCAACCGTATCGTCTCGAGCGGGCGGGCGATCCGGCCGAGCGGGTGGCCGAACTCGAGGACGCACAGGTGGTCGCGGCGACGACGGCGACGTGCGGATCGCGAGTCATGAAAGCCCAGTCGTTCGACAGCGCGCTGGTCGACGAGGCCGCACAGCTCACGGAGCCGGGAACCTTCGCGGCGATAACCCTGGCGGATCGGTTCGTACTCGTTGGCGACCACGAACAGTTGCCCCCGGTCGTTCGATCCGGCGACGAAAGCCACCGTCCTGAACTGACCGACGGAGACGACGAACCGCTGGGACACGACCTCACCGAGTCGCTGTTCGAACGGCTGGTCGCCCTCCACCCCGACTCGGGCGTCATGCTCGACCAGCAATACCGGATGAACCAGCGCATTCAGGCGTTCGCCTCTCGGGAGTTCTACGACGGCCAGTTACGGCCCGCGACGCCGGCCGTTGCCGGACGCACGCTCGACGATCTCGAGGGGGCCTCCCGCGAAGCGCTTCCCGAATCGCTTCGGGACCCGGTCGCGTTCGTCGACGTCGAGGGCGACGACGATCGATACACCGACAGCGCCGAGGCGGCGCGGATCGCAGAACTCGTCGAAACCTACGAAGCGGCCGGTCTCGAGCGTTCGTCGATCGGCGTCATCGCACCGTTCCGGGCACAGGTCTCCGAAATTTCGAATCACGTCCCCGGCGACGTGACCGTCGATACCGTCGACCGCTTCCAGGGCTCGAGCCAGGAGGTCATCATCGTCTCCTTTACCGCGACGGGATCGCTCGAGGGGCCGATATTCGAGGACTACCGTCGGATCAACGTCGCACTCACGCGTCCGAAACGCGCACTCGTCCTCGTCGGAGACGCACGGGCGCTCGAGACCGACCCGGTCTACGGGCGGATGCTCGAGTGGGCGAGTCAGGTGAGTGTTCGAGGCGGCCGGGACTGACGGCCTCGAGACGAGCCCTGACCGAAGCTGGCGCGTATAGCAGCTTCCCGTCACACCAGTGACCTGCTCTCCGCGACCTGCTCCGTGAAAGCGATAAGACCGGCTGGCGGTGGACCGAATGAAGGAACGTTTACCTCGACCGGCCCCCGACAGCGGAATGAAACGACATGCGACTCGAAGCCGAGAGTGCGACCGTCAGGGAGTGGGTCAGCGCCGAGTACGCCGACATCGTCCTCGCCGTGATCTTCTGGCTCGCCGGTTCCAATCGTCGGCAGAGCGCGCTCGTGATCAGCTACGCGCTCGGCGGAATGGCGTTTCTCCTGACGGTCAAAACCGTACTGGCTGTTCCGCGACCACCGGAATCGGCGCTGCTCGTCCCGCTCGAGGTGAGCGGCTACGGCTTTCCGAGCGGGCACGCGTTCGCCGCAGTCGTGGTCTACGGTGGTCTCTGCACTGCGTTCGATCGCGTTCGCCATCCCCCGAGTCTCGTCGCTGTCGCTGCGATCGTCGCACTCGTTTCGCTCTCGCGAGTGATACTCGGCGTCCACTACCTTGGTGACGTGATCGCGGGCGCGTTGCTCGGCGTCGTCGTCCTCTTCGCGATGGATCGGCTCACCGCCGGCGATCCGCGTACTGGGTTCGTGATCGCGACTGTGCTCGCCGTTCCCGCCGCGTTCGTCACCGGCGGATCCGAGTCTGCGCTGATCGGCCTCGGAAGCAGCCTCGGCGGACTGGTCGCCGTCCGATGGCTCTCCGCGCTTCCCGCGCTCCGGTCTGCTCTCGAAGGAGTCGTTCTCGTCGCCGTGGGCCTCTGTGGACTTTTCGTGATTCGGACTGTCGCAGCCGCGGCCCCGACTGACTCGCTTTTCGTCGTGATGTACGCACTGCTCGTTTGCTGGGTCGTTCTCGTTCCCGCCGGGGTAGGCCGCCTACCGATCGCGGCGCTCGAGACCTCGAGTCCGGCGTCGTAACCCACGTACCGACATCACCGGAGGACGCGATTATCCGGCCAGCGAATCACACTCGGTCTCGAGATAGCCGACACACCACTCGACGTCGGCCATGCTCGCACAGTCGCCGTCGCGTTCGATCGAGATGAGGACGCCCGATTTGCGGGCGGGTGAGTCCGGACACGAAACGATCCAGGCCTCGTCGAACACCCTGACAACGGCGCTGAGTTGTCCCGCGTCGAAGGCGTGTTCCTGTCGCCGGTTGCTCAACTGATCGACGATCGTCTGGTCGACGATCGCCTGGGTCTCGTCTGGGGCGTACTGCGTTCGAACGTCGTCTCGCATCACCGAACCGGAGTCCATCGGTTCGTATCGAATAACGGCTCGTAAGTCTCCCCCAACCCGCTCGTACACGGCGTCCCAGATCGTCCGGGCCTGGGATCGAATATCAGACATACGTACTCCTGACTGACCTATTGCCTGCTAATAGATATAGCCTTTGGTAGTACCGCTAGCGGGCAGGACCGTCTTTATACCGAGCGCGGCGTCCAATCGTCGTTTGGACAGGTTTCGAAGAGATCGGTGTCGCGTCTCCGGGCTTGGATACCGGGTCCGTTGGAAATCCGGACGTGATCGCCCGTCGGCCCACCAACCAATTACTCGTCGACCGCCTCCCACAGCGGATACAGATCGTCTTCGATCGGTTCCGTGATCGACGTCGAATCGAGTCTCAGTTCGGGCTCGCCGGATCCGACCGTCCCGATTGCCGTCGCCTCGACTCCGGCCTCGGTGAGGGTATCGAGACAGCCACCGAGGGCCGCCTGCGGGACCGTCGCGAGCAACGCACCTGAGCCGAAAATACACAGGGGATCGACGCCAGCAGCCGCACACAGAGCCTCGGTTTCGGGACGAACCGTCACCGCTTCCCGATCGATCTCGAGGCGGACGTTCGACGCGCGGGCGATCTCGAGCAGTCCGGCGGCGACGCCGCCCTCGGTTGGGTCGTGCATCGCAGTCGCGTACTCGCGGACTGCCCGTGCGTCGGGAACGACGCTGATCTCCGCGAGGAACTGCTCGGCGCGGTCGCGGATCGCGTCGTCGACGTCGAGTGTGTCCCCGAAGTCGGCCGCGAGGATCGCGGTGCCCTCGATTCCTGGCGCTTTCGTCAGGATCACCGCGTCGCCGGGTTCGGCTCCGCCGGTCCGAACGAACGAGTCGGTCGCGCCCATCGCCGTCAGCGAGATCAGCGGACGCTCTATCTGGTCGACGTACTCGGAGTGACCGCCGACGATCGTCGCGCCGACGTCGGCAGCCGCCGCCTCGAGGTCGGTCATTATCGTCTCGAGGAGGGTCTCACCGGTCGCAACGTCTCCGTCGCTCGAGTGCCGGAGTCCGTCGGTTTCTCGCTCCGAGCCGGGCAACAGGACGACGACGGTCAGCCAGCGCGGGTCGGCACCCGAGGCGGCGACGTCGTTGCAGGCCACGTAGACGCCGAGCGTTCCGACCTGCGAAGCCGCAAGCGAGATCGGATCGGAGCTGACGACGAGGTCGCCGCCGGGCCAGTCGATCACGGCGGCGTCTTCGCCCTCCGCCGGTCCCTGAAGGATCGTTTCGTCGGCCCCGCTGTCCGTCCGATCGAAGACGTGAGCGAGCAACTCGTCGGGAGGTACCTTTCCGGGCATGTTAGCCCCGGTCGGGTGCCAGTTCGTCCATCGTCTCTCGGATCTCGTCCGCCTCCGCACCACGGGGAAAGCTGACCGTGACCGCATCGACGCCGTCGATCCCCTCGAAACGGCGGAGCGTTTCGCGTGCGGTTTTCGGGTCGCCGGCAGCACAGAGTTCGTCGAGGAGATCGTCGTCCAGGGCGTCCAGCGCGCGCGTCCGGTCCCCTTCTTGCCAGGCGTCGTGGATCGTTTCGGCCTCGGCGTACCCCTGGCGGACGAGCGAGTCGCGGTAGAACGTCCCCATCCCGCCGACGTAAAAGCCCGCGTGCTGACGGGCGAGCGCTCGAGCCCGGTCGCCGTCCGATAGCGCACAGCAGGTCACGCCGACGGTGACGCGGACGTCGTCGGCGTCGCGCTCACCGAGGTCCGTCCCGCGTTCGACGTCCTCGAGTCGGCTTCGCACCCCATCAGGGGTGAGCATGATTCCGTGCCAGCCGTCGGCAAACCGACCGGCGAGTTCGACCGCCTTCGGCCCCATCCCGGTCACCTCGATCGGCGGCACCGGCTCCGGCGGCTCACACCGGAGTCGAAAGCCAGAAACCGAGACGGACTCGCCGTCGTACTCGACCGGTTCGCCCGAGAGAACCTGTCGAACGACCTCGACGGTCTCCCGGGTTCGTTTGAGCGGGTTTCCGTACGCCACGCCGTGCCAGTTCTCGACGACCGCGGGGCCGCTTGGACCGATTCCGAGTCGGAACCGACCGTTCGAGACCTCCTGAAGCGTCGCGGCGGTCTGTCCCAACAGCGCAGGCGTTCGCGAGTAGGTGTTGAGGATGCTCGAGCCGAGGTCGATGCTGTCGGTTCGCTCGGCGATCGTCGCCAGCACGGTTACCGCGTCTCTGCCCCACGTCTCGGGGAGCGAGACGCAGCCGTAGCCGGCGGATTCGGCTCGCCGGGCGTACTCGACGAGCGAGTCGACCGACGGCTGGGCGGCGACCGGGAGGTGAATCTCCCTGTCAGTCATCGATCGACCCCGCGTCGATACTCGGATCGGTCGATACCCGTTCGTCCTCACTCGCCAGTCGAACGCTCGAGGATCCCATCGATACCAGTAGCTACAGGGATGGCGAAGATAGTAATACCGGTCGGAGCAACGACGCCCGGACGTCCAGTCTGGCTCATCCCACAAATCGACGGCGTCGTCGGCGTAACCCGTCCCCCACGCTCGAGTATCCGCGATCCAAACGCTTTTGCCGATTATTTGCGACAGACGTAGTGAATGGGGAGAGACAGCGAGGACGAGGGCGTCGATACGCAGGAAGCGATCATGCGAGCGACGTACCGCGCGCTCTGCAAACACGGGTACGCGAATCTCACGATGCAGGCGATCGCCGACGAGTTCGACAAGACGAAAGGCGTCATCCACTACCACTACGATACGAAAGAAACCCTTCTCGTCGCCTTCCTCGAGTACCTGCTCGATGCGTTCAACGAGAACATCGCGGTCGACGAGAACGAGGAGCCGGAAACCCGGTTACTGACGCTGATCGATACCCTGTTGTTCGGCCCACCCGAGCGGGGCGAGTTCGATCACTGGGAGCTGATGGTCGCGCTGCTCGAAGTGCGAAGCGAAGCACCGTACAACGAGGAGTTTCGCCGGCAGTTTACGCACAACTACGAGACGATCGAAGCGACGCTCGTCGCGATCATCGAAGACGGAATCGATCGAGGGAAGTTCCGCGACGTCGATCCACAACTCGCCGCGACGCTGTTTCTCACCGCCCTCAACGGCGCGCGAATCTACCAGGTTGCGCTCCGACGCGACGACGTGGCCCAGCTTACACGCGACGGTCTCGAGGCAATCATCGACGACTGGCTCCGTCGTTCGGACGCGTCGACCGATCGATGACGGGCCAACCGGCGCTAATCGGCGTGGTCCGGCGTTGACTCGGTGTCTCGAGACGAGTCGTCCGTCAGGCTGACGGCCGGCAGGAACTGTCCCGTCTCGCGGTGAACGCCGGCGACGAGGATCACGCCGGCGACGATCGGAAGTACCGCACATGCGACGTAGATGGGCTGAAAGCCGACGATTCCGATCAGCGGAAGGGAGACGATCGGTCCGAGACCGCCGCCGACGTCACCGAGGACGTTGTTCGTGCCGACGGCGCGTCCCATCCGCTCTTCGGGAGTGAGATCTGCGAGCAGTGCCATCAGCGGTCCGCTCGTGCCACCCTGACCCGCGCCGATGAAGAGACACGCGATCGCGAGCGTCCAGACGGAGCCAGCGAACGCGAGGAGGACGAACCCGACGAACGTCGTTCCGAGAAACACCACGAGCGTCGGAACGCGCGACTCGCGACGATCGCTCACGTAGCCGCCGAGGAACATGAACGCACCGGCCGCGATCACCGTCAGTGCCATGAAGATGCCGGACGACGCCTGTGCGTCGAACCCGAAGACGCCCAGTTCGTTTCGATCCAGGAACAACACGAGCGTTGCGAACAGGGCACCGATGTAGGCAAACAGGACGGCGAAGTTCACGAATCCGACGGTCAGCGCCGGCACGCTCATGTCGATCTCCCAGGGTTTGATAGCACGGTGCTCGTCGCCCTCGACGTGCGTCTCGGGTACAGTCGCGTACGCGATCGCACTCGCGACGGCTGCAAACGCCGTCGCCACGACGAAGGCGACGACGGTTCCCCAGAACTCGCTGATAATTCCCCCCAAGACGACTCCACAGGGAAACCCGAACAGCACGCCGCCACGAATAAGACCCATGCTAGTTCCTCGAGAACCGCCGTCGCTGACGTCGGCGGCGATCGTATACGCCGTTGCAAAGACCAGTGCGCTCCCGACGCCCCAGATGAGACGGGAACCGAGAAACCACGCTTCGGGGACGGGCGCGAGGACCGCAACGACGTAGCCGAAGGTAGCGACGCCCTGAATCACCATACCGACGACGAACGGCGTTCGCGTTCCGACTCGGTCGACCAGGATTCCGGCAGGAGCGTTCGAAACGAGCCTCGAGAACCGGTTCGCACTGAGAATAACGCCGACGAGAAACGGCGAAATACCGAGGAGCTCCCCCAGATTGGGCAGGATCGGAAAGATGACGCCGCCGCCGAAGCCGACGAAGAACGTACTCACGATAACCGCGCCGATAACGAGGGACCGTCCCCGAAACGCGCCGCTCAACGAGTAAGACGATTCTCCGGGTTCGGCGTCGCTCGAGTCCACACTATCTAACTGACTAGTTAGTCAAAAACGGAGAAAAGGGTTTGGGTTTCGGCTGCTGGGAGAGACAAACCCGTCGAATCGACTCGCTGACCGTGACGCGTGAGACGCCGATGTCGTACTCCGCTTTGAGAACGCCAGTGAGCTCTCGAGAGGACAGCTGAGGATCGCGCGAGAGCTCACAGAGGATCGCGACGTCCCGATCTTTGAACTTGCAGTTCGGTGCGTCGTCGGTCATGCTTCGAGAATGAGGCCAAACCTGATTACGCATTCGATTCCGGCGGCTCGGTCGCGGAGTCGCGTGGTGAAATCTCGAGCGTACCGATCACCGGACTCCGATTCACGAATTACTGTTCTCCTGGATCCTGTCCTGTGGAGACCAACCCGCTCACGGAGTCCGCTCCGATCTCCGAAAGCACCCGCTCGTGAAACGCCTGCAGCGCCGCACTCTCGTCTTCCGCGAGGACGACGTCGCTGGCCGAGAGCGTCGCGAGGCCAAACGCCCGCGGCGTCGGTGAGTCGAACAGCTGACGCTCGAGTTCGATCTCGCCGGTCTCGACCGAGTCGACGAACGACTCGAGCGCTGTGACCGCGAGTTTGTCCTCGAGGATCTCGCGATAGGTCTCTTCGATCACGGCGAAGTTCTCGAGGTCCGCCGCGAAGCCAAGCAGCATCTCGCTCGAGACCTGCTGTTCGCTGGCGGATTTCTCGTAGCCTTTGTACCGCTTTAGGATCATGAGCGATCGGGTGGCGTTGATCCGGAAGTACCGCTGAAGCAGATCCGTTCCCGATAACGCCGCTCGCAGGTCCTCGCGGACTCGTTCGGCCGAGAGATCGTCGACGATTCCCTCGAGGTCGACCTTTCGGTTCAGCGGCATCGAAAGAACGAATCCGTTGTCCGCGACGGCGACGCGCACGTTGGCCGTCGCTTCCTGTGCACAGCGGTAGGCCAGCAGTCGGGAGAGGCCGTCGTTGAACTGGCGACCGTACGCCGAATGGACGTAGTAGCGGCGTTCGTACTCCTCGCGGTCGCGCTCGACTTCGATCGCCAGACGTTCGGTCGTGCTTACGCTCTTCGCTCCCGCATACCGGAGCTGATAGTCGAATAGGCGCGCGATAGCCCGGACGCTGTCGTCGTCGAGGGGAAACTCCCGGAGCCAGGCACGAACGCGCGGCGGGCCACCCTCGTCGTAGTGCGACAGCACCTCCCTCTGAAAGGCGAGTATCTCACGTCCGAGATCGTAAGACAGCGGCAGTCGCTCGGAGTACCAGGACGGAACCGTCGGCCTGGCGCTCGTCCGGTCGACGTAGACCTTCGATCCTCGACGATAGCGATACTCGAAATTGGCACCGCCGAGAACGAAAACGTCCCCCTTCTCGAGCGTGTCGAGGTACTCCTCGTCGAGCTGGCCGACCCACTCGTCTCCCGCGCGGGTGGAGACGTCGCAGGTGAACGAGTCGGGGATCGTTCCGATGTTCGTCATGTAGATCACCCGGGCCAGCCGGCCGCGCTTGCCGATCAGCGTCTCTCCGACGGGATACTCCTCGTAGTGGTGGTCGCCGTCGGGCGGATCGTTCGCGTCCCGCCAGATCTTCGCGTAGACGTTTTTGTCCTCGAGGCCGGTGTACCCGGCCGTGAGATACCGGATCAGCGATTCGTACTCCGCTTCGGAGTAGTTCCGATAGGGGTACGCTCGCCGCAGGATCGCCTTCAGTTCGGACTCCGGGCGAATCTCCGCGATGGCCATCCCGTAGACGTGCTGGGCGGCGACGTCCTGTGCGTTCTCCGGGATCGACACCGAGTCGACGAATCCCTCCTCGGCTTTTTTCAACATGACCGCACACTCGAGTAACTCGTCGCGATCCAGTGCGATCACCCGACCCGTGACCGTCTGCCCCACCCGGTGGCCCGCGCGGCCGACGCGCTGGAGCAGCGCCGCTACGCTCTTTGGCGAGCCGACCTGCACGACGAGGTCGACGTGTGGCATGTCGATCCCTAGCTCGAGGCTCGTCGAGGAGGTGACGACGTCGAGATCGCCGTCCTTGAGTCGTCGTTCGATATCCTGACGGACGTCCTTCGAGAGGCTGCCGTGGTGACACCCCGAGTTCTCCTCGTCGTAGGCGTCGAAACGCTCGCGCAGGTTGTGCAACACGCGTTCCGCTCCGGAGCGGGTGTTCGTAAAGACGAGCGTGTTCGTGTGGTCCTGGACGTGGTCGTGGAGGGACCGGTAGAACCGCTCTTGGACGACCTCTCGGGGCGTGTTGACGAGGTCGTCCGTCGGACACTCGAGGCGGAGATCGAACTCGCGGGCGAAGCGGGCGTCGACGATGTCGTACTCCCGGGGCTCGCGACTCGCGTCGGTCTCGAGTTCGGGACCCGCCGAGTCGGTCGCGGAGTTCGAGGTGCGTGACTCCTCGCACCCGACCAGAAACTCGGCCACGCGGGAAAGCGGCTCGATCGTCGCGGAACAGCCGATTCGCGTGATCCCGCCGTCGCCCATCGCCTCGAGTCGTTCGAGGCTGATCGAGAGGTGCGTTCCCCGCTTGTTCGCCGCGAGCGAGTGAATCTCGTCGACGATGACGTACTCGACGGTCCGGAGCTTCTCGCGAAACTTCGGTGAATTGAGCAAGATCGCGAGCGTCTCGGGCGTCGTGTTGAGGATGTGCGGCGTCTCCTCGAGCATCTTCTGGCGCTCGCTCGAGGCCGTATCACCGTGGCGGATGGCGTGACGGATCTCACCCATCTCGTCGCCGCGTTGTTCGACGATCGATTCGATCCCCTCGAGTGGGACCTCGAGGTTGCGGTGGATGTCGTTCGCGAGCGATTTCAGCGGTGAGACGTACAGACAGTACACCGAGTTCTCGAGTCCCGAATCGGAGTCGCGCTCGCGCCGATAGAGTTCGTCGATGATCGCACAGAAACTCGCCTGCGTTTTTCCGCTCCCCGTCGGCGCACAGATCAACGTGTTCGTCCCCTCGTGAATCTTCGGGATCGCGCCGCGCTGGGGCGGGGTGAAAAAGCCGCCGTTCTCGGGAACGAACGCGCCGAACTCGGAGAGCCACCACTCCTGGACCGCGGGCTCGAGCAGGTCGAAAACGTCCCCGTCCTGGATCTGCGTCACCTCCGGGTCGAACGGGAGTTCCGCAACATCGACTGGTAGCTCGAGGCCCTCCGTGTCGGCCATATCTCGTCTGAGAACCCGGCGCGTAAGAGGGTTTGGACAGCGGAGTGAAAGTGAACGAGCGAGAGCGGTTCGGTCAGGGACGCGGGGACGCGAGCGCTCTGGGACGACCGACTCGAGCGATCGTCTAGCGTGACCAGACGGGCTGTTCGTAATCGAGTATCGAGACGATCACTGATACCGAACCACAACTAACCGTATCAAAACGCGTTCCGATCCCGTTTGCGAATCGAGTCAGCGGAACGCTTTTGCCCGAACCTCACACACGCCATGACATGCGCGTCACGTTTCTCGGCACGGGAAGTGCGATGCCGACCGGCGAGCGCGTCCAGACGGGCCTCCTCGTCCAGGAGAGCGGCCGAACGCTCTTGATCGACTGTGGCTCCGGCGTGCTCCACCGGCTTCAACAGTCCGGGGTCGGCTACGAGAGCGTCTCGACGGTCCTGCTCACTCATCACCACCTGGATCACGTGGCCGATCTCCTCCCGCTGATGAAAGCGCGCTGGCTCGCCGGCGAAGAACACCTCGAGATCGTCGGCCCGCAGGGGACGAAGGGGCTGGTCGACGGGTTGCTCTCGGTTCACGAGTACATGGAAGGCAGACTCGATCTACAGGTCCGAGAGATCGTTGCCGGGGAGTTCTCGATCGCTGACTTCGACGTCTCGGCCTACGAGACGCGCCACTCCCTGCCCTGTCTGGCCTACCGCTTCGACGATCGGTTCACGTTCAGCGGCGACAGCGAGGCCTTCGCCGGACTGGCGAACTTCGCCGACGGCTCCGGGATCCTCGTCCACGACTGTTCGTTCCCCGACGACGTCGACGTTTCCAACCATCCGACGCCGGACAGCCTCGGGCGCGAACTCGCCGACCGGGATATCGGTCGGGTCTATCTCAGCCACCTCTATCCACACACCGATGGCCGCCACGAGGAGATGCTCGAGTCGATCGGCGCGCACTACGACGGCGACGTCCGGTTCGCAGAGGACCTCACGACTGTGACGATCGAGTGACCGCCGCTACGGAGCGTTTCTCCACTGCGTGGCTGGCCGTCGGTGCGAAGTGATCCATCGGTTCGACCGTACTCGAGAGCCCCGCGGCCGCTGTCAGTTTTCCTGACAACAGTGTCCATTGTACGGTCCAACTGGACGGAGTGCACTGGGAAACTTTGCCGTAAATGGCACCTATAAAAGATGATTATAGTTCATACGACTATTCTTTTCAGGCGGGAACAGTCCCAGTTATTATAGCAGGACGAGCAAATCGTTCGACCGATGTCTCACTCGGTTCCTGACGTCATTGAAACGATTCTCGAATCAGTCGAAGACGACGTGGCGGATCCGGATCTCCGGTACAAAATCCGGACAGCACGACAACTACTCGTGTTAGTTGATGAACAACACACGGTTGCGAAAGGTGCACTCGAGGAATCAGGGCTCGAGGAAGACACTCGAGAACGGTTGGAGCAGTTAGGGTATCTCGAGTAGCCTGTTCTCGCGATACCGGTTCATCCGAGCCGATGTCGAACGGGCCGAAACTGAGGGACGGAGACTCCGAACCGCGAGACGGCCGGTCGGACGATGGCCGTCCCGTCGACGGATATCTGGTGTTCGATGGGCGAATATCTCGTGTCGGGCGTTTCGTAGCGCTTTTGCCGGTTGTCGGGAAACGGAGCGGTATGTCTCCCCCATGGGACGACTGGAATCACGTCCTCAAGATCGATCCCGACAAGGAACTCCCACCGGGAACCACCTACGGCGATCTCTGTGCGACCGGAACCGACGCGATCGAAGTCGGCGGCACGATGGGTATCACCGAAGCCAACATGGAAGCCGTCGTCGAGGCCTGCTCCGAACACGGCGTTCCGCTCTATCAGGAACCCTCGAGTCCCGACGTCGTCATCGACAACGAGGCGCTCGAGGGATATCTCATTCCGACCGTTTTCAACGCCGGCTCGCCGTTCTGGATTACCGGTGCACACAAGGAGTGGGTACGGATCGACAACGGACTCGACTGGGAGCGGACCGCGACCGAGGCCTACATCGTGATGAACCCCGATGCCGACGTCGCAACGTACACCGAGGCCGACTGCGACCTCGACGCGGACGAAGTCGCCGCGTACGCGACGGTCGCAGAGCGCATGTTCGGTCAGGAAATCGTCTACCTCGAGTACTCGGGAACCCTTGGTGACGAGGAGATCGTCGCCGCCGCGAGCGACGCGACCGACGAGGCGACGCTGTTCTACGGTGGCGGTATCCACGACTACGAGTCGGCCTACTCGATGGCCCGGTACGCGGACGTCATCGTCGTCGGTGACCTCGGCCACGACGAGGGCGTCGACGCCGTTCGCGAGACGGTCGAGGCAGCATCTGATTCGTAACGCTTGGTATTACTCGCGTACCCGGATCAAGAATCGTGTTTAGCCTAAACGGTTTTGGGTCTCCGTCCCCCACCGTACACCATGAGTCTGGTCGCGGAGTTCGAAGCACGGTCGCCCCGGTTTCTCCTCGGATCGACGCTCGAGGCGATGCCGTCGCTCGCCGTCGACCTCGAGCGACAGTACGCGCTGGATCCGAAGCGACCGATTGCGTTCTGCTGGGTCCGCGCTCGAAATCGGAACCGACTCGAGTCGGCTCTCGATAGCGACCGGACGGTCAACGAGTTCGAACGAATCTGTCACCGCGAGGATCGAACGCTGTACCGACTGCGCCAGGCCGGCTCCGGTGTCCAGGCGTATCGGCGGTGGGTTTCAGATGGCGGGCAATTGCTCGAGTGTCGCGCCTCCGAAGGGGGGTGGGTAATCGAGATGCGATTTCCCGATCGGGAGTCGTTCGTTCGGTATCACACGTTTCTCGAGGACGAACGCGTGGAGTTCGAACTCCTGCGACTGGCCGACGGTACTGACGTCGTCAGCTCTCACGCCTCCAGAACGGTGACGGAGTCCCAGCGGGAGGCACTCGAGATCGCCCACGAGTACGGCTTTTTCGACGTACCCCGCGGGACGGATCTGGCGACGATCGCGGATCACCTCGGAATCTCGACGCAGGCGGTCAGCGAGCGGCTCCGCCGTGGACAGGCTCGGCTGGTCGAGAACTACGTCTGTTGAAGCCGTCATCGGGCCGAACGTGGCTCAGCCGGTCGAACGGCGTGCTCAGTTAGCCCGAAAATTCGGCCTCGCTCAGCGCCAGGTTTCGCTCGATCCGCTGAAGATGTTCACCGACCGTTCCCGGCGAGATCTCGAGGCGGTCCGCGAGCTCTCGGTGGGTCGTCTCGCGCGGGATCTCGTAGTATCCGTCGCGGAGTGCGACCTCGAAGACGTCGCGCTGTCGAGGCGTCAGCGTCGGCCCGCCGCGACCGGGGTGGTCGTACTCGCCCGTCCGCTGGACGGTCAGATCGATTCCCTCGGGAAGCGCTGTGGCTGCGCGCTGGATCGCTTCGTTCGTTCCGATCACCGTCACCTCGAGTCCGCAGCCGGTCCCTGCCCACTCTTCGGGTTCGATGTGTGCGATCGGCCAGTCGAGGACGATTTCGTGCTCTCGAAGGATCGCCAGCAGGTCGGTGACGGGGGCGACGCTACGGCAGGTGACGTAGGCGTGGCCGCGTCCGTTGCGTCCGGCGACGGCGTATTCGAGCGCGTCGGGTGCTCCGGCGAGCAACGACCGCCCGCACTCGAGATCGCCGCGGAGCTCGAGGAGTTCGACGTACCGGCGGTCGTCGACGAGGGTCAAGTCCCGGATCGCCCGGATGGATACCGCGTCGCTTCGGGCGAACGCCCCGTCTATCGAGTCGAGTTCGTCGGCGGTCCACGTCAGTACGACCGTCGCGTATCTCATCGGTTACTTTCGACGCTCATACCGGATCGGTCGGCCGGTTAATATAAAAGCACCTCGTATGATCGGGGATAGACGCAGGTACTCGGCGGGCCGTTGTACTGACATGTTAGGCGACACTCCCGCAGTGGACGAGGGGCGACCGCCGGGTCCAGACGGGTTGCCGATCATCGGAACCCAGCTTGCGTTCCTTCGGGATCCCTATGACTTCATGACGGGCGTCGCTCGAAAGTACGGTGACATCGCCCACTGGCGTGATTCCGGCGGTGACGTCTACCAGCTCAATCACCCGGCGTACATCGAGCAGGTGCTCGTCGGGAACAACGAATCCTACGTCAAGGGAGCGACGTTTCAGAACATCCTCGGTCCGATCACGGGAAACGGTATTCTGAACAGCGAGGGCGAAGTCTGGCGACGAAATCGTCACCGGATCCAGCCGGCGTTTCACCCCGATCGTATCCGGGAGTACGCCGAGATGATAACCGAGTTCACCGAAGACGTACTCGAGGACTGGCGCGACGGCGAGACGCGGAACGTTCACGAGGACATGATGGAGCTGACCTTGAAAATCGTCGCACGGGCGCTGTTCGGTGCCGAGGTCGACGCACACGTCGACACCGTCGGCTCGGCACTCGAGGAGTTCATGCTGGCGACGGAGAACCTGGCGCATCTCGTGTTGCCGCCGTCGGTTCCGACGCCGGGCCGACTGCGGATTCGGCGGGCGCGAAAGAACCTCGACGAGGTCGTCTACCGGTTGATCGAGGAACGGCGAAGAAATCCGACGGAACACGACGTCATCTCGACGTTGCTCGATGCGGGCCACGGTGGTGACGGTCGGAGCGAAACCGCGGGTCGCGGCCCGACGGGGACCGAACGGGGAGTCGACGGAACGATGTCGACCGAACAGCTGAGAGACGAGGTCGTGACGCTCTTGCTCGCCGGACACGAGACGACCGCGCTGGCGCTGACGCTGACGTTCTATCTCCTTTCGAAAAACCCGGCGGCCGAGGAGACGCTCGTCACCGAACTCGAGGACGTCCTCGACGGCGAGACGCCGACGGTGGACGACCTCTCTGAGCTTTCGTACACCGAACGGGTCGTCGAGGAGTCGATGCGGCTCTATCCGCCGGTGCCGGGAGTCGTCCGCGAGCCGGTCAAGCCGGACGTGATCGGCGGCTACGAGATTCCGCCGGGATCGACGATCCGAATGCACCAGTGGGTCGTCCACCGGGATCCGCGGTGGTACGACGACCCGCTCGCGTTCCGCCCGGAGCGCTGGAGCGACGAGATGAAAGCCGACCTGCCGAAACTGGCGTACTTCCCGTTCGCCGCGGGTCCGCGGCGCTGTATCGGTGACCGGTTCGCGATGCTCGAGGCCCGCCTCATTCTCGCGGCGGTCTACCGGGAGTATCACCTCGAGGCCGTCCCCGGAACGGATCTCGATCTCATGGCGACGATCACGGCGCGTCCGAAACACGAGATTCCGATGACGATCCGGGAACGGTGAGTTGCGGATCGCTGTGAGGACCGACAGCTGTCCGTATCAGTCGTCTCGAGCGAGTCGAAATCGGGGGGAACGGTAGTTCCCGCCGGTCACGCCGTGCATGATCGCTCAGAAGTGGGAAGGGGTACGATGGCAGGGATTCGTGCGTGTATGGCGCAGGTGATGATGTGGATTCCCTGCCTGCATTCTGATACCGCCCGGACGCCCATAGCCGTGATGCCAAAGCACAATGGTATCGGCGTCACTCGTCTCCGTCGCCGCTCCGCGGGAGATCGTCCCGCCGGG
The DNA here is from genome assembly GCF_003841485.1 of Natrarchaeobius halalkaliphilus. NCBI lineage: Archaea > Methanobacteriati > Methanobacteriota > Halobacteria > Halobacteriales > Natrialbaceae > Natrarchaeobius > Natrarchaeobius halalkaliphilus. Next base: position 260,170 of record NZ_REFY01000002.1, read on the forward strand.
AGACGTAGATCGGGACGACGATGATCCCCCCGGCGGGGACGAGGATTCCGAACACGTACACCAGTGGATTCTCGAGGGCGAGGCGTCTGGCGTCGACGTAGACCAAAAGCGCGATCGGAACCTGAACGACGAGAAACGCGTTGAACAGCAGGGCCGCGAGATCGGACATGAGGTGAAACGTTACCGTCCGCGAGCAAAAGCGCTCGGGAAGTGTGTGTCAGTCGAATCGGAAGAACTGTCGGTCGTCGTCCTGGACGTCGGTGGCTGGATAGACGACGACGAAGTTGCCGTCGGTGACACTCGAGATGCGGCTGGGCAGACGTTGTAACTGCGGGTGCCAGCCGACGTCGCTTCGGCGGGAGCTCAGACAGACGACGAGGTCGGTCGGCCGGCGCTCCTCGCGCAGTTGCTGGAGCAACTCGTCCCAGCCGCCGATCCGACCGAACGTTCCGGGCGCTTCGGGATCGATACCGTCGAACCGCCGTTCGATCGGTCGGGTGGCGTCGTCGACGACGAGTCCGCGAACGGGTGCGACCGTCCGCCGAGAGACGAGTTTGACGGTGTGGAGCGCTTCGTCGATACCGTCGTTGTCGACGATTCCCGGCGGAACCACGAGGAGGATTCGGTCGGTCGTGTTGAGGGGTGTGCGAATTCGTCCGACGAGCGCGAGCTGTGTGGTGCGATCTAGCACCTGGTCGATGACGTGTCCGAACGTCGCCTGCGTCCGGGAGCGCGCGCCGTCCCAGCCGATGACGAGCGTCGTGATTCGGTTATCCAGAACCGACCGAACGATGCCGGACGCGACGTTGTGATCGACGCGGGTGTGAGTTTCGATCGAAATTTCCGCACCGGAGGCGTACGATTCGACCCCCTCGAGCATCGCCTCCGCCTCGGCCACGTCAGCCTGCGTCCGCGAGTAGCCACTCGGCCTGACGACCGAGACGGTGTGGATCGGCTCCTCGGATCGGTCGTCGCGGATCGACAGCGCCAGATCCAGCAGCGACTCCCGGTACGTCGATCCCCTCGAGATCGGAACGAGAACCCGCTGTGGGGCCGCAGTCGGGTCGTAGGGCTCTCGATCGCGGGCGCGAACGAGAGCGCTCCCGGCGCGGTCGACGACGGCGGGGCTGAACAGGCTCACCACCAGGATCATCAGTACGACGGCGTTGATCATGTGCTGGCCGAAGCCGGGAACGCCGGCGTCGAAGCCGATCTGGACGATCGCGAGAGCGGCGGCCGCCTGTCCGACGGAGAGGCCGAAGATACCCAGCACTTCCTCGCGACCGTAGCCGTACAGCCGTCCGGTTGCCCACGCGGCGGCGTACTTGGTGACGACGACCATGAGGATCAGTGAGAGCGCGAGCCCGATCGTCTCGAGGCCCTCGAGGAGGACCCGGACGTCGACGAGCATTCCGACGGAGAGCAAGAAAAAGGGGATGAACAGCGCGTTGCCGACGAACTGAATCCGGTTCATCAACGGCCCGGTCTCCGGAACGAGGCGATTGAGCGCGAGGCCGGCGAGAAAGGCTCCGACGATGTGTTCGACGCCGACGAGTTCGGCGAGCGCGGCACAGACGAACAGGACGGACAGCACGAACAGGAACTCGAAGTAGCTCTCCTCGGAGTGGATTCGGAAGAACCACCGGCCGATGCGGGGGACGAGCACCCAGACGCCGACGAAGAACGCCGACAGCCCGATCGCCAAACCGAGCCAGAACGCGGCGTCGAGGGTTCCGCCGACGGCCGCGATCACGACGGCGAGGACGAGCAGCGCGAGCGTATCGGTCAGGATGGTTCCGCCGACGGTCACCGTCATCGCTTCGTTTTTCGCGAGACCGAACTGGGTGACGACGGGATACGCCAGTAGCGTGTGCGAGGCGAATATCGCGGCGAACAGCGACGCCGCGGGAAGCGTGAACTCGAGGACGATCACCCCGACGACGGTGCCGACGATCTGGGGGATCACGAACGAGAGCACCCCGAACACCACGCTTCGCTCGCTGTACTCGACGAACCGGTTGAGATCGATCTCGAGGGCGGCGACGAACAGGAGATAGATCAGTCCGACCTCCCCCAGTAGCTGGATCGTCTCGTCCCGCTCGAGGAGGGCAAGCCCGTTCGGACCGATCGCCGCCCCCGCGAGGATGATCCCGACGATACCGGGCAGCCGATACCGTTTGAGCACGAGCGGCGCGACCAGAAAGATCACCACCGCGAGCCCGAAGACGAGGATCGGATCGTCGAACGGCGGCGAGTGCGGCGACTCGAGCGCGGCCATCGCTTCGGGCGTGGAGAATCCGTCGCTCCAGTGCGGGAGCACCATCGTGGTCTCCTGAGGGGAGTTCATCGACGACCAGACGCCGCTGGCTCTCATCGACGGACCGGTGGTTCCGACCACGCGCCCGCTAATCAGTAGGCAGCGAGTACGCGTTCCGAGGCCACCCGTACCCTTACCTTAGTGAGGTGCATAGGGGAATCGATGACAGTCACGGTCCGGTACACCTGTCCACACTGTGATGCGGTCACCAGCGTCGAGCGCGAGCCGGACCTGGCGGATCGGTCGGTCACGGCGCTCTCTCAGCCGGGCTGGGAGTACGCAGCGCCCGGCGACGACGACCTCGAGTCGGCGGACGGAATCGCGTTCGTCTGCGGCGAGGACGGACCGGTCACCGACCTCGAGGAAGAGCCGGTCGAGGGCTGTGGGCGGCCCTTTTTCCTCAATTTCGTACGCTACGAACGGGGCGTCGAACTCGAGCCGAACCCGCCGACGTACGGCGGCCCGCGGTTCGATTTCGTGGAGTAGTCACCCGGTAATTTGCCGAGTATCTACCGATTAGGCATCTGCAACCAATACTTCGATTTTCGAAGTAATGGCGGCAATGGCGAACGCGGAGGGGATGCGTTTCTCGCGAACACAACCCTTTTCGACGCCCAGCAGTACCTACGACCATGGACGAAGACGCCGTTCTCGAGCGCCTCCGGTCGGTCGAGGACCCGGAGCTTGGCGACGACATCGTGTCGCTCGGACTCGTCAACGAGATCGCGGTCGACGGAGAGGCGGTCACGATCGACCTCGCACTCGGTGCGCCGTACTCCCCGACGGAGTCCGATATCGCCGGCGAGATCCGCGAGCTGCTCCTGTCGGAGGGACTCGAGCCCGACCTCACGGCGAGCATCCCGGATCGTGACGAAGTCTCGAGCGAAGAACAGGTCCTCCCGAACGTCAAGAACGTCATCGCCGTCGCCTCGGGCAAAGGTGGCGTCGGCAAGTCGACCGTCGCGGTCAACCTCGCGGCGGGTCTCTCGCAGCTGGGTGCCCGCGTCGGCCTCTTCGACGCGGACGTCTACGGCCCGAACGTACCCCGAATGGTCGACGCCGACGAGCCGCCGATGGCCACCGAGGACGAAACCCTCGTCCCGCCCGAGAAGTACGGCGTGAAGCTGATGAGCATGGCCTTTCTCACCGGCGAGGACGATCCAGTCATCTGGCGCGGGCCGATGGTCCACAAGGTCATCACGCAACTCACCGAGGACGTCGAGTGGGGCCACCTCGATTACCTCGTGGTCGATCTCCCGCCGGGGACGGGCGACACCCAGTTGACGATGCTCCAGACGATGCCCGTCACGGGCGCGGTGATCGTCACGACGCCCCAGGGCGTCGCACTGGACGACGCCCGCAAGGGCCTCGAGATGTTCGCCAAACACGACACCGTCGTGCTCGGGATCACCGAGAACATGTCGACGTTCGCCTGTCCCGACTGTGGCGGCGAACACGACATCTTCGGCTCCGGCGGCGGCGAGGAGTTCGCCGCCACCCACGAGATGCCGTTCCTCGGTTCGATTCCGCTCGACCCGTCCGTCCGGGAGGGCGGCGACGGCGGCAAACCGACGGTGCTCGAAGAGGGCGAGACGAGCGACGCGCTCCGGTCGATCACCGAGAACGTCGCCAACAACACGGGAATCGTCCACAGACGAGGCGTTTCGAGGTCCACCGGTCGCCGGTCGCCGTCGCCCGAACGATGACCGACGACGTCCGGGGCGAAACGAGCGAGAGCAAACAGCTCGCGAACGTCCCGTATCGGACGAGCGACCTCTACGCCGAGGACGAGCGGACGACGCCCGAAGAGCTCATCCGCAACGTGAAATTCATTCTCGAGGTCGCCGAACGCGGCGGGCTCGATCGATAGCTAGCTCCGGTCGTCGTCGACAGCCACCAGCAGTCGCGTCGCTTTTGGTACCCCGCGCCGAGACTCGAGTGTGGACGCGAATCAGCGAACTCGAGCGAACCCGTTCAACATGGACGAAGCGTGTCGGAACTGTCCCGACCTCTGTGAGACGCGAACGCGGGTCGTCCACGGCTACGGCGACGTCGGCGCGGACTTCCTGTTCGTTGGCGAACGACCGACGCCGGAAGCCGACGAAACGGGAGTTCCGCTCGTCGGCACGCTCGAGACGACCGACGACGAGCGCGCCGAGTCGACGGCGGACGGACTCCGACGAATCCTCGAGCGACTCGCGCTGTGTGACGCCACGTCGCCCTCGGAGCGGCCGAAACTCGAGAACGTCTACCTGACGAATCTCACGCGCTGTCGCGATCCGGACCGAGCGCCGACGGACGAGGAGGTCGACAGCTGCGAGCCCTACCTCAACGCCGAGATCCGAATGATCAACCCCGAGGTCATCGTTCCCGTCGGGGACCGAGCACTTCGCGAGATCGCCACCGAATATACGACGACCGCGGCCGACGATCTCGCGTTTCCCGATGCTCACGCGACGACGATCCGCGGTCGCGGGTTCGCGCTCGTCCCGATGGTCGACCCGCGAGCGCAGACCGACGACCAGACCCAGGACTGGCTCGAGCACTTCGCGGCGCTGATGGCCTCGGACTACCGCCAGACGAAAGGACGACGGGAGCGGTAACTGATCGCTCTCGCGGCCGGTTCACGCTCCCGTCCATCTCTATTGCACCCGGCTACCAGTAGGGGGTTCGCCGTCGCACCGATCGCGTACCGAGAGCGATCAGCCCCGCGACCACGGCGGTCGCGACGGCGAGCGTCCCGACCGTCGGTGCGAGCAGTTCGTCCGGCGACTCGAGTACCGATCCACCCGCAAAGCCGTAGATGCCGGCGAGCACCACCACGAGAACGCCGATCGAACCGAGTGCGCCGGCGACCGTTCGCCCGTTCATGCGCCGTTCGACGTGGCGCTCGATAGTAGTTGTTTGGCGAGGAGGCGACTCGACTGGTCTTTGACCACCACGCTCGAGTGAGAGTTCAGGTTCGATGTGAGACACCGCACGCGTGACTACACTTTTGCCGATCAACACCCTACGACGAATCGTGCAAGAGTACGAGCGAAAGCAGTTGCTCGAGCGCGTCGAGCGCGAGAGCGCGACCGTCGGCGCGGATATCCCGGAGACGATCACCGTCCAGGGCGAGGAGATCGACCTTCGGACGTTCGTCTTCGAGATCAAACGCCGCGAGACGGTTCCGCCCGGCGAACGCGACCGCGTCGAACGGGCCAAACGAAACCTGCGACGGGAACGAACCGACCGACTCGAGCGAATCGAGGACGGACCGATCTCGCGCGAGGAGGGGGAGACGCTCGCCAGGGACGTCATCGGCATCGACCGGGCGCTCAACGCCCTCGAGAACCTGGGTCAGACCGACCTGGAACGGGAACAACAGACACAGCAGGCCGCGGACACCAAACGCTGGATGTCGTTCCTCGAGAAGGCCCTCGGGCGCGCGGACGACGCCGGCGCACGGAGGGGGCGCTGATGGCGACGAACGCCGAGATCGCCGGCCGCTTCGAGGAGTTCGCGGACTTACTCGAGGCCGACGACGTCGAGTACAAACCTCGGGCGTACCGGCGCGCGGCCGAGAACATTCGCGCACATCCGACGCCGATCGCGGATCGCGTCGAGGAGGACGATCACGACGTACTCGCGGAGATCGAAGGCGTCGGGGATGCGATCTCCGCGAAGATCGTCGAGTACGTCGAGACCGGTTCGATCGACGAACTCGAGGAGTTGCGCGCCGAGTTACCGATCGAGATCGCGGACATCACCCGAATCGAGGGTGTCGGCCCCAAAACCGCCGGAAAGCTCTATCGCGAACTCGATATCGAAACGCTCGACGACCTCGAGGCGGCCGCCGAAGCCGGCGACATTCGGTCGGTCAGCGGATTCGGCCCGAAGACCGAAGCGAACATCCGCGAGAACATCGCGTTCGCCCGCGAGGTTGGCCAGCGTCACCTGCTCGGGGAGGGACGGCCGCTCGCCGACGACGTCATCGACTTTCTGGCCGGCCTGGATGCGGTCGAACGGTGTGAGGTCGCGGGTTCGATCCGCCGGTGGCGAGAAACGATCGGCGACATCGACGTCCTGGTCGGAACGGATGCGGGCGACGACGTCGTCGAGTCGTTCGTCGACTGGGGCTCCGTCGACAGCGAGATCGAATCCGGCCCGGAGAAAGCGAGCGTCCGCGTGGGCGAGATCCGCGTCGATCTCCGCGTCGTCGTCCCCGAGGAGTTCGGCTCCGCGCTGCAGTACTTCACGGGGAGTAAAGATCACAACGTTCGCCTGCGAAACTACGCCATCTCGCGCGGGATGAAGCTCAACGAGTACGGCGCGTTCGACGTCTCGTCGCTCCCGGCGGACGAAGAGGGCAGGCGAGTGGGCGAGCGCGTCGCCGGCGAGACGGAAGCGGAGATGTACGAAGCGCTCGAGCTCCCCTGGATTCCGCCGGAGCTTCGGGAGGACCGCGGAGAGATCGAAGCCGCCGAATCCGGCGACCTCCCCGAGTTGCTCACCCGCGAGGACGTCCGCGGCGACGTACACACCCACACCGAGTGGTCGGATGGACAGACCAGTATCGAGGAGATGGTCGACGCCGCCGAGGCGATGGGCTACGACTACTACGGCGTTGCCGACCACGCCGAGGGACCCGGCGTCGTCGGCGGAATGGGACTTTCGGACACCGAGATACTCGAGCAGGTCGAGGCGATCCGAGAGGTCGACGCCGCACGCGAGATCACGGTGTTCGCCGGTATCGAAGCCAACATCGACGCGTCGGGACGCATCGGACTGAGCGACGCGGTGATCGACGCCCTCGACGTGATCGTCGCCTCGCCACACAGCGGACTCGATCAGGACGCCGAAACGGCCACGAGTCGCCTCCTTCGCGCGGTCGAAGATCCGGCGGTCGACGTCCTCGGGCACCCGAGCGGACGGCTCATAAACGAACGCTCCGGCCTCGAGTTCGACGCGACCGAACTCGGACGGGCGGCCGCCGACCACGACACCGCACTCGAGGTCAACAGCAATCCCCGTCGCCTCGATCTCTGGGGAAGTGCCGTCCAGGCGGCGATCGACGAGGGGGCATCGATCGCGATCGACACGGACGCTCACCGCCCCTCCACGCTCGAGTACATGCGCTGGGGCGTCCACACGGCTCGACGCGGCTGGGCCGAACCCGACGACGTGATCAACGCCCGAACGCTCGAGGAGCTACGCGCGTTCTTGCACTGATCGCTCTTTCCGCCTCATCCATGGGATCTCTTCTCGACGTGAGTCCGACCCGTACCGAGAGATCGTCACGGATCGATTTCCGACGTCGTCAGTCCCTCTGAAAGTTCCGCGCTGATGAGTGCGGCGTGGCTCCGCCGAAGTCGTTCCGAGAGCGCCTGATGGGAGATGTCCAACTCGGCCGCGAGCTCCTGTAGCGTTATCTCCCGTGGCACGTCGAAATATCCCAGCTCGTGGGCCGCACAGATCGTCTCGTACTGCGTATCTGTAAGCGGCGTGCGAGCGCGGTCGAGGTCGTCGAAGCCCGCGACGCGCGTGACGTTCACCTGATACTCGTAGTGTTCGAACAGCTCGTGACACGCGGACACCGTTTCGTGCTCGTGAAAGAGGAGCTGGACCGACCAGGTGGTGTCCCGCCCGCGGGCGGTCAGGATCGCCCCGTCGTTCTCCGTGACGATTTCCTGAAAGAGTTTGACGCCGTCTCCGAACTCGAGGCGGAACAGCCACTGGTCACGGGTTCCGTCCTCTCGGGTCGGATCGGGTCGCTCGCTGTCGGTCAAACTCGCGATCACGTCCACCGAGGGGTCGCCCTCGAGTGCGTTCTCGACCGTCCGACTGTCCGAACCCGACGCGCGAACGAGCGGCGGTGCATCACCGATCATGCCCGCGACCTGAAACTCGAACGTCGGGACGCGATCGAACGTCTGGGCGAATCCGAGTCGATCGGCAGGTATCTCGAGTTCGACAACCGTGGTCATCACCCGGATCCACCACAACGACGTATAGACGGATTTGGTTTCCGGTAGCCTTTCCCGCCACCCAATCGCGATGAGAGTCTTCGGTTTCTGAGCCTCACGATGGCTAACACTCTGGCTATCCGGGCGGGCGATGGTGTGAGGCGAACCGATCTCCCGGTGGACCGGTCCGAGCGATGGCCGTTCGGATCGACCACTGGGAGAGGGCGGCGTCGACGCCGGCTTCGGGCGCAATCAGGCGGAAACCTCGCTCGGTTCCCGATCCCAGTGGCGGTGGGCTGCGATCGAATCGATGACCGCCTCGAGAAACGCCGACGTTTCCTCGGATCGGCAGGTGACCACGCCGGAATCGGTCACCAGCTCGCCGTCGGCTGCGGTCTCGACGTCCGGCAGATCGAGCGCAGAGAGCAGCTCGGTTCCTCGGCCGAGGGCGGCGATCGGCTTGTAATGTTTGAACGCTTCCGAGACGAACTGCTTTGCGTCTCCCTGCTCGAGAAGCGCGTCGACGCTGCCTTCGCCGCCGGGAACGACGACCGCATCGAAGAGGATCGAGCCGGTCGTGACGTGGCTTTTGTCCGCTTCGATTTCGCCGCCCTCCGCATCGTCGCCACCCGTCCCGTCTTTCTCTCCGAGCGTCTCCGAGACGATTTCGACTCGTGCGCCCTCGTCCTCGAGCGTCGATCGGATCTCCGAGACCTGATCACCGTCGACCCCGTCGTCGACGAGAACGGCGATTTTCCGGGTTTCGATCGTCTCCGGTGTCCGGTTCGCCATGCTCAGTGACGGATCGGCGTCATCATGCGTCGGCATCTCCTCGCCCGGTGACTCGGGTGGTTCGACGCCGATACCCTCCGCGACGCGGACGGCGAAGTCGTGATCGACGTTGTTGAAGAGGTCGTACACCATTCGTTCGCGGATCTCCATCCGATCGACCTTTCCCAGTTCGAAGTGGGCCGCGTCGACGATGTTCTGTTGCTCCGGTTCGCTCATGCTGTTCCAGAACAGCCGTGCCTGATCGAAGTGCGTCTCGAAACTCTCGCTTCTGTCGCGGATCTTTCTCCCGTCGATCTTCTCCGCGTAGTGTTCGTACCCGCCGTCCTCCGCGGAGGCCTCCTCGGGATACTCGTCTCCGATCGAATTCGGTTTGTACGAGGCCGTGCCGGCGTTGATCTCCTGGCGCATGAAGCCGGCGCGCTGGTTGTTGTGACGGGGTGCGAGCGGCCTGTTGATCGGAATCTCGTCCCAGTTGGCGCTGTTAAAACGATTCAACTGGGTGTCCTGATAGGAAAAGAGCCGTCCCTGCAGAAGCGGATCGTTCGTGAAGTCGATACCCGGAATCACGTTTCCGGGGTGGAACGCGACCTGTTCGGTCTCCGCAAAGAAGTTGTCCGGCGTCTCGTTCAGGACCATCCGTCCGAGCGGCTGGACGGGAACCTCCGTCTCGGGGATGATCTTCGTCGGATCGAGGAGATCGAACTCGAAACGGTCTGCGTCGTCCGTTTCGACGATCTGGACGCCGAGTTCCCACTCGGGTTCGTGGCCCGCCTCGATGACGTCGTAGAGGTCCTGACGGTTGAAATCAGGGTTTTTGCCCGCGATCTTCTGCGTCTCGTCCCAGACGAGCTGGTTAGTCCCGTACTTCGGCGTCCAGTGAAACTTTACGAACCTCGAGTCCCCCTCCTCGTCGACGAGTCGGAAGGTGTGGACGCCGAACCCCTGCATCATCCGGTAGGCTCGCGGGAGCGCGCGGCCGGACAGGATCCACATGATCATGTGGGTGATCTCGGGTTTGAGCGACGCGAAGTCCCAGAAGGTGTCGTGGGCCGCCGACGCCTGGGGGATTCCGTCGTCGGGCTCGGGTTTGATCGCGTGGACCAGGTCGGGGAACTCCATCGCGTCCTGGATGAAAAAGATCGGGATGTTGTTGCCGACGAGATCCCAGTTTCCGTCTTCGGTGTAGAACTTCGTGGCGAATCCCCTGACGTCGCGAACGGTGTCCGCCGATCCGCGGGAGCCGACCACCGTCGAAAACCGGACGAATACGGGCGTTTTCTGCTCCGGATCCTGAAACGGCGTCGCCTTCGTCAGCTCCGAAACGTCGTCGTATCCCTCGAGATCGGGATCCTCGTACGGCTGGAAGTAGCCGTGCGCGCCGGTCCCGCGGGCGTGGACGACCCGTTCCGGGATCGACTCGTGGTCGAACTGAGTCATCTTCTCCCGGAAGTGGAAATCCTCCATGATCGTCGGCCCGCGCTGGCCCGCCTTCAGGGAGTTATCCGTCTCGGAGATGCGGACGCCGTGATCCGACGTCAGGAACTCCCCGTCGGGACTCTCCCGGACGTCGTCCAGTTGGCGCCGCTTGCTCTCGTCGTCGATCTCGTCTCCGTGATCGTCGCTCGTTCCGGTTCCTGAGTTCCCATCCGAGCCGGAGCCGTCCGCTCGAGTCCCCCTCGAGTCGGCCGGTTCGGTTTCCGTCGTCTCGTCCGTTCCGCCGGCCCCGTCACTCCTCCCGTCGGCCTCGATCGTCGACTCGTCCTCTGTTCCGGTTCGATCCGGTTCGGTTCGCTCGCGTTCGTCGTCGTTGTCCGTGGTCATGATGAATCGGTGTCCCGGTTCGGCCGGGTGCGGTCGGATACCACGGTCTCGTCACTTGCTGCTGTGCATGGAACTGCAAGCACCCCCGGTCAGTGGTCGCCGGACACCCGCAGTCAGTGTTCGACGAACTCGAAGAGGACGCCGCCGGTATCGCTCGGATGGAGGAACGCGACCGTATGTCCCCACGCGCCCGGCCGGGGCCGCTCGTCGAGAACCCGGACGTCGTGTTCCCGGACGGACTCGAGTGCGCCGGCGATATCCTCGGTCGCGAACGCCACGTGGTGAATCCCCGGCCCGTTGGTCTCTATGTACTTGGCGATCGGCCCCTCCTCGAGCGGCTCGAGAAGTTCGAAATAGCCGCCGTCGCACTCGAGAAAGACGATCCGCATTCCGTCGAACTCCTCTTCGTGGATCGCCTCGAGGCCGAAGAGCGTTTCGTACAGTTCAGCGAGTTCGCGCGCGTCTTCGGTCGCGATTCCCGCGTGATCGAAGTGCATAGTCCCCCGTTCGAAGCGCCGTTGCAAATAGCGACGGGTTCCCATCCAGCGAGACGATCCCCGGTAAGCTTAACAGGCGACTGGGTAATGCAGTGATATGAGCGTTCGGCGTGAATTTTGGTCGATCTATCGAGAGGCACTCCCCATTTTGCTCATCGCACTCGGCGGCGGTCTCTTCGCCGGCCTTGTTCTCGAACGAATCATCGAGAGCGTCGAGCGGTTTCCCGGGCTTCTCGTCATGGTGCCGGTGTTCCTTGCGACGCGCGGGAACGTCTATGGCGCACTCGGCGGGCGGATCTCGAGCGGGCTCCACCAGGGGCTGATCGAGCCGCGCTTTTCCTGGGACGACCGTCTCGTCAACGCCGTCCTCGCGTCGTTCGTCAACGGGATCGGAATCTCGATCGTCATCGGCGTCGTGACCTGGAGCGCGCTGTTGCTCCTCGGCTGGGAACCCGCAGCGCTGTACGAACTCGTTGGAATCATGCTGATCGCCGGCGTGTTGACGTCGGTAATACTCATCTTCGGTCTTCTCGCGTTGATCTTCGCGGGATACACTCGAGGGTACGATCCGGATAATCTGGTTGGCCCGATCGTCACGACGCTCGGTGACATCTTCGGAATGCTCTTCATGCTGTTTTCGATCGCCATCGTCGAGGTGATCGTCTGATGGTCGTTCCGAGCGCGACCGCGTCGCTCGGAAGCTGGAACTGGAAACGGATCGTCCGAAACATGTTTCCGTTGCTGGTTATCCTCTCTATCATCGTACTCTGGGCCGGAATCACCCTCGAGAGCGCCGAAGAGTGGCTCGACCGGTACGTTATCCTCGCGGTGATGGTGCCGACGATGGTCGACATGGGCGGAAACCTCGGGGCGATCTTGAGTTCGCGGCTGTCGACGCGATTTCACCTGGGGACGACCGAACTCGACCCGACCGACCGCGTCCTGTGGGCCAACGTGGGCGCGGTTCTGGCACTCGCTGCGACGATTTTCACCGCCCTCGGAATCGGTGCGTACCTGCTTGGATTCGCCATCGGATCGACGCTCCCGCTGTCGACGTTGTTACTGATCTCGCTGACCAGCGGAATGTCCGTCGCCGTGATCGCCGTCGTTTTTAGCTTCGCAGCGACGTACGGTTCCTATCGGTTGGGGATCGATCCCGACGACACCACGATCCCGATCGTCACGAACGTCGTGGACGTGTTCGGCATGGTGATATTTATCGGCGTCTCGATCGCGGTTCTTGGCTCCTAACGCTGCTCTGCCGGAGATCTCCACCAGTCTACGACGGGATAGACACGCTCCGGACGGAGCGAAACCACGGCGTAACTAACACCGCGCCGGTCGGAGGCAGCGATATGATACCTCCCGTCGCGGGCCGCTTTATCGCCGGTGAAACGCCAACCGAAGCGCTCGAGTACGCTCGCCGCCGGAACGCGGCGGGCCTGGACACGATGCTCAACCGACTCGGATCGCACCACGACGACCGCGAGAGCGTTCGACACGATACCGCGGAGTACCGCGAGCTTCTCCGTGACCTCGAGCGCGTCGCGGACGATCCGGCGATATCGGTCAAACCGACGCAGCTCGGCCTCGAGATCGATCGTTCACTCTTTCGGGACTCCCTCTCTGAGATCGTCGATCGCGCCGTCGATCGGTCGGTCTTCGTCTGGCTCGACATGGAAGAACACTGGACGGTCGATCCGACGCTCGAGGCGAGCGTCGACCTCGCCCGTGAACACGATGGCGGTGTGGGCGTCTGCCTGCAGGCCGATCTGAAACGGACTCGAGCGGATCTCGAGCGGCTCGCCGGCGATCCTCTCGCCGTTCGCCTGGTCAAAGGTGGGGCGTACGATCGACCGTCTCCGATCGCCTACACCGACCCGGACCGACGCGACCGCGCCTACCGGGCACTGCTCGAGGACGCGTTCGACTGCATGGACGACGGAATCGCCGTGGCAACGCACGATCCCGAAATGATCGCACGCGCGGTGACGCTGAGCGATCGTCACGGCACCGATTTCGAGATTCAGATGCTGATGGGCGTTCGTCCGACGGCCCAGCGCGACCTCGCCACCCGACACGACGTCCGACAGTTCGTACCCTACGGTGAGCGCTGGAAGCGATGGGCGTTGAACCGTGCCAGACGAAACCTCTCGTTCACCGCACGGGCGATCGTCTCACCGATCGCCCCGTCGGGGATAGGATGACACGCGTCGTCACTCGCGAGTGAGTGACCGACGGGTCACGACTCGAGTCGACGCGAAAGCGTCCGTCCCGCGTTGAGCACCGGCAACGCGGGAGACGGATAGCCACGCTCGTAGACGAGCAGCGGGATCGTCTCCGCGCCGAAGTACTCCTTGAACCGGAAGACGCCGTTTCTGAAGTCCGGCGGTGAGCCTCGAAGCTCGTACGTCTCGTATCCTTCCTCGATTCCCCACCTGATCGCGTGCTCGTGGAGCAGTTCCGGCGCGTGATACTCGAAGTGATCCTCCGTGACGGCGGTAAAGAGGTGCTGGAGTGCGGACTGTTCGTCGTCGAGTAGATACATGTACATTCCCTGTCGTTCGCCGTCGACACGCAGCGAGAACAGCGCGATCCGCTCGTCGAACGCGCGTAGCTCACCGAAGAACGAGCGGGGCTGTTTCGGCAGTCCGACTCGATCGGCTACCGCCGCGTAGTCGGTGTAAAACACGGATAGCGTCCGTTCGGTCAGCTCCTCTTCGACGACGTCGAAGTCGTAGTCGTGTCCGCGTCGGATTCCTCGTCTCCGCTTGCCGTCCATCCCCTCGAACAGGTCGTCCCATCCGCGGGAGAGATCCAGCGTGAACCGACACGAGAGGATCGTCGGCCGGTAGCCCCGCTGCTCGAGGAGGTCGTGATACCGGACGTAGTTCTGATCGTACGTCCGAATCTCGTTGAACAGGATCCGTCCCGTACAGAGCTCTCCGACGGAATCGAGCAGTAATTCGAGTGCCGTCTCCTCGTCGGTCATGGTGACTGGACCGCCGTAGCCCGGTCTGATCGAACTCAGTCGATTGATTCGTCCGAGTTCGGTGACGAAGTTCGGAAAGACGGCGATCGGATTCCCGCCCTTCGAGACGATCAGGTGCCGCGGCTCGTACTCGAGGCCCGATTCGATCGCTCGGAGCCACTCGTAGCGGTGCGTGACACAACTGAGATCGGACTGATCGACGACGTTGTTCCACTGGTTCCGGTTGACCGCTTCGATACTCTCTACGTGTCGGACGTCGTGGCCCATCTATGGGGGTGGGTTCGACGACGACGTACATAATTACGAATCCGCTTCCTGAGTTACCGTCCTCCTACACGACCGTTGCCCACCGTTTTCTCATCCGTTCGTCCACCGCTTTTCATCCTCGCAGTCGGATACGCCAGAGATGCCTCGAGAGTGCGTAGGCCATCCAGGCCTGACACCACCGCATCAGCGTGAACCGCTTCGTGTACCACCGCCGCTGCTGGTAGTAAAACTGCCCGTCGCCCGCGTAGAGGGCGTCTCGCGTCCAGTCGATGATCCGGCGGGCGAAAGCGATATCGTCCAGTTCCGAGAAGACGACGATGCCCTGTGCAGCCGCGTGGATATCCCGCGGATACGAACTCGATTCGTCCCACCTCGGCGCGCCGTCGTCGTCGAACAGCCGGTGGCGGTAGAACTCGAGGGCGCGCTCGAGCGTCGCGTCGTAACGGTCCTCGTCCGTTACGTCGTGATGTCGAACCAGCGACTCGACGATGAAGCCGTTGTGGAAGTTATCCATCGAGAGATGCGACGCCGTCGGCGGATCCGTGTACATCCAGCCGCCCAGCGCGGTCTGTTTGCTCGTCACGTAATCGAGGATAGCGGTCGCCGCCTCGAGCAGCCGTCGTTCGCCGGAGTCGTCGTAGAGATCGAGCAGTAACCTGGCTCCGAGAGCGTTCGCGTTGAGCGTATAGGAATCGCGTTCGGACGATCCACCTCTCGAAGCGGTGTAGTTGATGCGAGCACCCTCGTCGATCTCGGTGTACGCGAGGTCCTCGAAGACGAACTGGCTCGCGGTCCGTGCAACGTCGGCGTACCGCGGTTCCGCCAGCGCGTTCGCTCCGCACAACAGGGCTCTCACGGCGTACGACGTCGAGACGACGCCCGACACCTCTCCCGGCGTCGAGGCACCGTCGCTTGAGAGATCCTGCAGCGGGTGGCGGTGACCGCCGCCGCCGAAGCCGGTACACCACTCGTTCTGGGTCTCGAGCAACCACTCGAGGAGCGAGCGGGCCTCTCGGGCGTAGCGCTTCTCGCCCGTGAGTTCGTAGACGTCGAGGTTGGCAAGCGCGAACAACGCGGCTCCCTTGTAGTTGCGTCGCTGCTCGACGGCGAAGATCGGTCGGAGGTTGATCGGCGCTCGTTTGATGACCTCCTGGACGCCGAGGTTGACGAGTTTGCTCTCGACGGGGAGGCGATCGAGATAGGCGCTGCTGAGGCCGTCAGCGTAATCCCAGCCGGTGTAGTCGCGCTCGCTCGCGTACGACAGGACGTCGGTACAGAGACGAAGGGTCGACTGCTGGTCGCGTTCGAGAGGGGTGGTCATCGGTCTCGTCTCGGCTTCGCTGTCGCCTCCGGTCGTGGCCATCGGTGCGTCGGTCTTATCCATACGTTTCCCCCCTCGAGGAGGATTTCGACTGTGATTCCCCGTTCGAGTTCTGTGTGGCTGTCGTCCCGATTCCGTTCTCGGACGAGCGCCGGCTCGTCACCTTCTGTGCGACGTCCGGCGGCGGGGTAAGCCAGGCCCCGAGATCGCGCGGATCGACGTCCCACGCCGCGTCGGGTCCGAAGACGGTTTTTACGTACTTCGAAAGCGACGCCTCATCGAGGTTCTCGAGGTGATACTTCAGTTCCCGGAGCGGGAACACCATCTCGCCGCTCGTTTCTGGTGTCTCGGTGAGCGACCGGGCCTCGAGTCCGAGGTGCTCCGCCACGATCGTCGACGCGAACCGGTAGCCGAACCGGCTCGCGAGCGCGTAAGACGCCCAGAACTTCGGATTGATCTCCATCAGGACGAACGTCCCGTCGGATCGACGCTTGAATTCGACGAGGGCAATGCCGTGCCAGCCGATCTTCCGAAGCAGCCGGATCGCATCCCGCTCGAAGCGGGGTTCGTCCAGCAACTGGAGGTGGGTTCCACTTCCGCCGTGGCGCGGAACGGATCGAAGCTCTTCGTGCGTACAGACGAGTTCGACGTCGTTGTCGAAACACAGCACGCCACAGCCGTACGTCGACCGTGATCCGTCGACGTACTCCTGAATGAGCACCTCGTTCTCGGGTGCGCTCGCACGAATCCGGTCGTACGTCGACCAGAAGTCCGCAGCATCGTCTACCGGCGCGGTCGTCGCCGCTCCGTTTTCGGTTCGCGCCTTGAGAAACACGGGAAACGGGAGCCGATCCGAGACGGACGGTCGTCCGTCGGCATCGAGGTCCGAAACCAGAGCCGTGTACTCGGTCGGCGTGTCGATCCCGAGTTTGTGGCCGGTCTCGAGGGTCGCGCGCTTGTCGGCCGCGGTCCGAAACGACTCCGACGGCGGCAGACACACCGAGACGCCCGCCGGTACGTCGGATCTGATCGCATCCAGACTCGACGCCGACTCGTAGCCCACCGGAAGCACGATGTCCGGACGGGATTCGGTGATTACCGCGAGCAACGCGTCCGCGTACGTCGACTCCTCCGGCGGCGGAACGACGGCGGCGTAATCGCAGTACGTCGAGCGCAACAGCCTGCTCTGTCGCGTCGTTCCGATCCCGACGATCGTCGCCTCGAGGTCCTCCGTCAGCTCCCTCGCGATGACGAGGGACGTATCGTAGTCCCCATCGAGCACCAACGCCGTCGGCCGATCCGAGTCCATAGCGAGCGACCACCGACGAGAAACAAAAGTATAAGACTGCTAGTGGTCGTTCGACGGCGGTAAGTCCTCCATATTGAGACGATCGTGGCTCGATGAACGAACTCGAGTGAGAGGGTGCTCGTACAACCGACCGATCTGGCGGTAACCCCGCCTTACACCCGCGAGAGCGCTTCGAACCTCTCCGCAGCCGTTCGAGTCCCCTTCGAGATGAGGACGTCCCCGGCCCGGAGTTCGGTGTTCGAGTCGGCAACCAGTATCCAGCCCTCCTCGGGCCGACGAATCGCGATCACCGACATGGTCGACTCCGTGTCCGGAACGCCGGCCGCCACCGTAGTCCCGTCCAGATCACTGCCGGCCTCGATCTCGACGCGCGTGATGATCTCGTCGCTCTCTTGAACCGCGAGCTGGACGACCGGGTGAACGTCGAAGTCCCGAAGCACCCCTTCACTGATGTCGATCGCGGCGTCGCTGATCACTTCCGTACTCGTACCCAGTCGGATCAGTCCGCGAAGAACGACCGGATCCTCCGCGTCGGCGGCCGCCCGAAGCGTCCACGCCTCGAATCGCGACTGCATGGCGTCGACCTCGACCTCGAGGTTACGCACCTCTTCAGCGAGCGCCGCACTGTCGAAGAGGATGCTGCTGTAGGCCAGATCGACCGCGAGCTCCGAGAGGTTTTTCATGTGGACGATCGTGTCCACGGCCCGCTCGAGGTCCGGAATACCGGGAGAATCGACCGAGGGGAACTCGTGCGCCGTCCCGGTCAGCGTTTCGAAGACGTCACCGATTACGGTATCGGGGCCACGAAGCAGCGCCACGTCGTCGGTCGCGATTACCGTGTCCGGGCCGGGATTGAGCAACCAGTCGTCGCCGCGCCGAAGCGCGATTACGCGGACGCCGGTTTCGGACTCGAGATCGATATCCGCGAGCGTGCGACCGGCGTAGGGCGAGTCGGGGTCGACGACGCCGCGAACGAGCGTTTCCGTGGCCTCGGGGAGCGCCGCCCGCATCGCTTCGGGGAGTCCCATCTCCTCCAGAACGACCTTCGCGATATCGCCCGCGGCGTCGCTGATATCGTCCGTTGCGGCGACGATTCCCAGAACGGGTGCGAGCCGTTCGGCATCGTCGGGGTTCCGTGCGGCCATCAGCAGACTCATTCGGGCTTTGAGTTCGAGGACGTTCATTCGCTCTTCCAGGCGGAGCACTTCCCGCGCCAGGTCCTCGTTACGGTGCAACACTGCCGAATACGAGAGGTCGATCAACAGCTCCGCAGTGTCTTTCATCTCGATGAGTACGTCCTTGACACTGATCGGCTCGTACTCGACCGACGTCGACGACGCTTCACCCTCGAGCGGATCCATACGTCGAAAGAGGGATTCCCGTCGAAAAAAGCGTTTCCCGCCGGCTCGTGGAACCGACCCACCCGAACGACCCCGGCCGACGCATCGCTCTTCGACAGTATCCGACACGGTTTTGCCCGGGCACAAAGAATCCACGGCCAATGCTCGACCGGACCCACCTGCGAGAGAACCCCGACGAGGTGCGCGACGCCCTCGAGAACCGGGGGGCGGACGTCGACCTCGACGAGATCATAGAGATCGACGAACGATGGCGGGAGCTGAAAGCTCGCGGCGACGAACTGCGTCACGAACGCAACGAGATCACCCAGCAGATCGGCCAACTGGTCGCTGAGGGAAAAGACGAACAGCGAGAGGAGGCTATCGACCGATCGACGGAGCTCAAAGGTGAAATCGAGGGCGTCGAAACCGAGGCCGACGAGCTTCGATCCGAACTCGACGACCGGATGCTCGAGATTCCCCAGGTGCCACACGAGAGCGTCCCGCTGGGACTCGACGAGCGCCACAACGTCGAGGACCGGCGCTGGGGGTTCGACGATCTCCGTGATCTCCCGACCGACGTGACACCTCACTACGAACTCGGTGCGGAGATGGATATCATCGACGAAGAACGCGCCGCAAAGACGACCGGATCTGGCTTTTATTTCCTGAAAGGGGACGGTGCGCGACTCGAGCACGCCCTGATCCAGTTCATGATGGACGTCCATCGCGAGCAGGGGTACGTCGACCTCTTTCCGCCGGTTCCCGTCAAGAGCGCGTCGATGCGAGGGACCGGTCAGCTCCCCAAGTTCGCTGACGACGCCTACCGGCTCGGCGGGGACAACGACGAGGCCTACGACGACGAAGATCTCTGGCTCTGTCCGACCGCGGAGGTCCCCGTCACCAACATGTACGCAAACGAGATCCTGCTCGGGGACGATCTCCCGCTCAAACACCAGGCCTACACCCCGAACTTCCGTCGCGAAGCCGGCGAACACGGTACCGAAACGCGGGGAATCGTACGCGTCCACCAGTTCAACAAGGTCGAACTGGTGAACTTCGTCGAACCCGAAGAGAGCTACGACCGACTCGAGGGACTGCTCGACGAGGCCGAGGACATTCTCCAGCGACTCGGACTTCCCTACCGCATTCTCGAACTCTGCACTGGCGATCTCACCTTCGCCTCGGCCAAGACCTACGATATCGAGGTCTGGGCCCCCGGCGACGACTTCGAGGACGGCCCCGAGGAGGGCGGCCGCTGGCTCGAGGTCTCGAGCGCCTCGAACTTCGAGGCGTTTCAGGCTCGTCGCGCCGGCCTGCGCTATCGACCCGAGCGCCACGAATCGGCCGAGTACCTCCACACCCTGAACGCCTCCGGACTCGCACTCCCCAGGGTGATGGTCGCGATTCTCGAGTACTACCAGAACGAGGACGGCACGGTGACGATTCCCGAGGCGCTCCGTCCGTACATGGGAGACAGGGAGGTTCTCGAAAGCCTCGAGAAGGTAGGCGAGAGCGCGCTGGGTGCCGGCGAGCGGGAGTAAGCGTTCTTCGAAAACGCCTCCTCGATCTCGTGTCAGCACGCCAGTCCTTGATGACCTCGGCTGTTTTTTCGCGTGTCCAACACGCACTCGGAGAAGCTGTCTGTGAACCGCTCGAGTTCACGCCCTTCGAGAATCGTCGGTTCCCGTGACCCGGCGAGACCTCGGCCTCGCGGACCTGGCTGATCGTTCCCCCTGTAGTCACGAAAATGTCCGGTTTTCGGACGACTCGAGTACGCGCCGGTACCGCTCCCCCGCGTCGTCGTCGGCCGAGAGCGCCTCGCGGATCGGCGGCGAGATCCACTCGCGCCCGCTTGCCGCAACGTCGTCGAAGCCGTCGGGACGCAGGGCGGGCGGGAAGAACCGCTCGTAGACGGGAAGCCGCTCGCGCAGGGGCAGGTCCGACGAGGCGGCGATCTCCTCGAGTTCGCGCAGGGCGGGCCAGGCGTACTCGGGGTTGATGTGGTCGTCGGTGACCGGCGAGACGCCGCCCAGATCGTCGACGCCGCAGTCGATCAGTTCTCGAGCGGGCGCGAGGTTCGGCGGCACCTGTACGGAGACCTCCTCGGGAAGGGCGACGCGGGCCATCGCCGTCACGCGACGCATGGTCTCCGTATCGGGCGAGCCTTCGGACCAGCGCTCGTTGTTCACCACCGGCTGGACGATGACCTCCTGGACGTGATCGTAGCGCTCGTGTAACTCGGTGATAGCGAGCAGGCTCTCGGCCCGGTCGCGCCAGGTCTCCCCGATCCCGACGAGGATACCGGTCGTGAACGCCACGTCGAGTTCGCCCGCGGTCCGGATGGTTTGCAGGCGCTGGCCCGGTTCCTTCCTGCGGGGACCGGCGTGGGCGTCGACCGTCGCAGTCGACTCGAGCATCACCCCCATGCTGGCGTTGACGTCCGCGACTTCGGCCATCTGCTCTCGGGTCTGGTCGCCGGGATTGGCGTGGGGGAGCAGCCCCTCCGCCAGGGCGACCTCGCAGGCCTCCCGTAGGTACGAGTGGATCGAGTCGTGGCCCCACGTCACGAGCTGGTCGTAGATGTCGGTGTAGCGGTCGTCCGGGTCGTCACCGAAGGTGAACAACGCCTCCGTACAGCCGGCGTCAGCACCCCGTCGGCAGATTTTTCGGACTTCCTCGAGCGAGAGGAGCGACGCCTGCCCCGGCGGGTCGAAGTAGGTGCAGTAGGTACAGGTGTACCGACACGCGGTAGTCAGGGGAACGAAGACGTTTCGTGCGAACGTCAACGCGGCAGGTGCTTCGACGTCAGCGGGTTCGATCGAGCACAACGCTTCGACGTCCGCCTCGTCGACCGCGATATCGACGCCGTACTCGCTCGCCCCGGGAATCATTACGTCGCAGTGTCGTCGCCCCGCACATAAGGGCTTCACTTCGGCCCGAACGTCGGTCCCCGTTCGAACCCGGGTCGGCCGGTGGACGACCACCGTTACGCTCGAGAGAGGTGTCACGGGGCGAGACGTGGAGATTCCTGCCAGATTCGTAGCCGAGACGTGATTCGATCGACCGTCTCCCGAGGGGTTCGTTCGTCGGTGTCGATAACGAGATCGGCCTCCGGCGGCTCGAACTCGCGGTAAACGACCTGGACGCCCTGCTCGTCGATCGCGTCGTCGCGGTGTCGATTGCGCTCGAGGCAGGTCTCGAGGCTAGCAGTGAGCCGAACGAATCGAACGGGCTCGAGGGTTCGAAACAGGGTGTGCCACTCGCGCCGGTAGAAGGTTCCGTCGATCAGACAAAATCCCTCATCCGGCGCGTTCCGAACCTGCTCGTACAGTCTGTCGTAGGTCCGCCTCGAGAAGTCGTCGGAGTGATAGTTCCGCACGGGAGTTCCGTCTTTCTCGAGACGGCGACCGAGCTCCGTCGTGGTCGTGGTTTTCCCGGTTCCCGGCGGTCCACAGATAACGACGTTCACGGTTGACGGTGGTCGTAGAATCCCCACGTACTATATCCGTTGCATTCCAGTCGACCGACCGGCGATTCGCGTTCGCAGACACAGCACATGAGACAGACACGACTAATTACTTCGGGTAATACTTTTCACGGCGAACGGGTTGAACAGTGAAGAAAAGTCGAAAGTATTAGTTACCACTGGAAATATAGTGTTCGTACGAGAGTGAACGAGAGTGAAGCTACGTCAACCAACTGACTTCTTGATCCTCGAGGCCCTCGAGGACAAGGGACGAAACGTCGCGACTAACCTCGCGGCCCACACCGGAAAAAGCCGCAAGAACATCAACACCAGACTTCCCGTCCTCGAAGACTACGGACTGGTCGATAAGATCGGGCCCGCGGAGCGATCCGGTCTGTACGAGATCTCCACGCAAGGAAAAGCAGCCCTCATCTACCAGGATCAGTACGATGAGGCGGACGATTTCGAGGCGCTGATCGAGGGACCGAGCGCAGCGGATGCACCCTCGAGTGCCGACGCACAGGCGAGTTTCGTCCGCGGGGAAGAAAACGACGAAACCGAAGACGAGTAGAGCGATCTACTGCCTCTGGGTGGGGCTGGGGATCTCTCCTATCTACTCGTCGTTCGGCGTCTTCGTCGTCGGTGATGGCACCACTGTGCGTCCGGGTCTGACCGCCGTGAAGCGAACGAATCCGGTCACTCCCCGATCGTTCGGCGCGGTCCGATTCCGCCGGTATAGGTCCGAAGCTCCCGGCGCGCACACCGTGAGAAGGCGAGACTGAGCCGACGTTCGTGGTCGTCGAGAGTCGCGAAACCCGTTCCGCAGCGAGAACGATCGACGTCGTACGTCGGATCGAAAGCGTAGGTGCTGATCATCGGCGTCGCGACGACCGCGTCGCCGTATCGAAACGCGACGCCATGGTCGTGATGGAGCCCCAGTGCGTGACCGATCTCGTGGAGCAGCACCTGCATCGTCCGAGTGGGCGTTCTGACGGGAACGATCGAGCGCTCGACGTCACCGTCCGCTCCCGTTCCGACGAGGTCGTCGAACGGCTCGAGCGAATCGAGATAGCGAGCACCGCCGACCGACGCGACGTGCGGAAGTCCGTACCCCGTGGGCGCACGCCGCATCTGTCCGTCCGTCACCAGTAGATTGACGTCTGATGCGGGCTCGATGTCGCCCGGTCCGACCGTCCCGGACGTGACGGCAAGCGGCCATTCGCCGCTACTCGTGACGAGAGCACCGTCCTCGGTGGAAACCGAAATCGTCCCGCCGAGCGATACGTCGACCGTCCAGAACTCGAAGTCGAGGAGTCGTCCCAGATACTCGAGCACTCGCCGTCGAGCGGTCCCGTACGTCGCTGCCCGCTCCGAGAGCCAGAGTCGAATCTCGAGGGTGTCGACGGGATCTCGCGTCGCGTACGCGAGGGTTCCGAGCGAGGTGGCCGTGCCGAGCGCACCGAGGACGTGTCGGCGGTTCACGGTGATCGGTACCACGGAAAGCCGTCTCGATGTTGTGCTTCTCATATTCACGAGTTATATATCGATCGACGCGCACCGCGTCACCCTCGGAGAGTGTGAACCGGCGATCACCGGCTACGGTAGCGCCTTCGATGAGGAATCGATCGTCGTCGGTCCACGACGCGAGTAGCCATCCCACGAACACGAACCTCGAGCCAGTTCGGCAGCCGCTCCAGATCGATCGAGGTGAGCAACAAAAGGACATCCGCCCCGGTTTCGACCAGATACCGTACGGGAGTTCGCTGTCGGATACAGAGTTTCCAGTGCCCGTTTTCGAGGTTTCGACGGATCTGCCAGCCGGTGTAGTACCGTCCGTTCGATCCCTCGAATACGGTTTCGACGGCAGTCGTCTTCACGGAACCGTCACCATCGCTCGTTCGATCCGTCGGCGTTCGTTCATCGGTGTGCAAACGACGGTCGGGACCGACTATCGACGCTCGGATTAACATACTCGACCTTTAATAGATCGTGACTGTCCCGCAATCGTGACAGAGACGGTCGACCATCGCTTACTCGGATGTCGCTGTGGCCTCGAAGAACTCTCCGAGAATCGTTTTGAGTCCTTTCCGGAGATGCTGGTGCATCGTCGGCGGTGAAATGTTCATGCTGCTAGCGATTTCCTCGCCTGTGCGCTCACGTGGCCAATCGAAGAATCCACCGTAGTACGCGAGTCGAAGCGTCGTCAACTGTCGCTCGGTAAGCTCATCGAGGATGCGATCGTGTCGCTCCGCTGCTGTTCGAACCGGTCGGTCGACGTCTCGACGGGCCACGAGCTCCGTCTGGTCGTACACGCGACCGAGTGCATTCGAAATCTCCCTGACGTTTGCGCTCTGTGGAACCTCGATGAGACAGGTCCCGACGTCGCTTTCCACCACGACATCCCGGATGGTCACGCCGTGGTTCGTCAGCGTCCGAACGCCGGAGTCACGCAGGCGCAACTCGAGCGTACAGCCCTCGGTACCGTCCTGAACCAGTTGACACTCCTCGACGGATTCGTGTTCGTTGGCCGCTTCGAGAGCCGTTTCACCGTCGATTCCATCGATCGTCACGAACTGATACGTCCGTCCGCCGGTGGTCGTTCCCGCCCACTCGAGCGTACAGGAGCAGCCGTACTCCCTCGAGATATCGAACGAAAACGTCTCCCCACCGTTAATTCGAAACTCGAGTTCGACGACGCTATCCGCGAACAGCAGCTGTCGGTTCTTGATCGCCATGATCGTGAATCCGATCGTCTCACCGAGTAAGTCGAAACTCGTCTGCTCGCTATCGCTGAACGCGTCGGCACGGCCCGAAAGAACGGACAGAACGCCGTACGTCGTCTCGTTGTGGGTGATCGGAACGGCGATAGCGGCCCGAATGCCGTCCTCTCGGGCAGCCCCCTGAAGTGGGTGTGGAAACGGTTCGCGCTCGAGAATACGGTTGATCGTCTGTATCTCACCGGTTCGTGCTGCTCGTCGGAACGGGCAGTCCGAACTGGACGTGGTCTCTCTCGCGCACGAGAGATATTCGGTCGCCCCGCCGGAACCGGTTCGATACGCGAGTTCGTCGTTGCCGGTCCACTCGGCTATCCAGGATCCGCAGTACAGCTCCGACTCGACGAGCTGATCGCAGACTCCTCGTTCGATCGCGTCGCGCCCGGGTGCATCGACCAGCGTCTCGATAACCTGTCTGACGACCGCATTGATACGATTGAGCGTCTCGAGTTGCGCCTGGCGCGAACGGAGTTCTCGCTCTCGATTCGCCCGCTCCGTGATGTCGCGTGCCAGCCAGATGACCGCCCGACGACCTTCGATCCACTCCTCGACTGGCACCACTCGAGCGTCGAACCGTCGGCAGCCGTCGGTCGTCTCCAGATCGTACTCGATCGACTGTACGTTCCCGGTCCTGAGCGTCCGATCGACACAGTCCTGCAACGACGCTGCGGTTTCGTCGGGAACGAACTCGGTGAGGTTCATCCCGACCAGACTGTCGGCTGAAACCGAATACAGCCCCTCCGATCGCGCCCGAAATCTCGCCTCGAGACACGTCCCGTCCTCCCCGATGACGAACGCCTCGTCGGGCAGTTCGTTCGCGAGAATGCGACGGAAATCACCGTCTGGATCACGCGCTGATCTCCCCGTCGTTCGGATCGGCTCGAGGATCCGAGCGACTGCCTCGTCGCTCCCGGCCGAAACGTAGTCGG
This sequence comes from Natrarchaeobius halalkaliphilus, assembly GCF_003841485.1. NCBI lineage: Archaea > Methanobacteriati > Methanobacteriota > Halobacteria > Halobacteriales > Natrialbaceae > Natrarchaeobius > Natrarchaeobius halalkaliphilus. The sequence continues at coordinate 285,943 of NZ_REFY01000002.1, forward strand.
TCGCTCCACCTCGAAGCGCTGCCGTTGCGAGAGCTTCACTGCCCCGCTCTGGGACCACGACGATCGGCAGATCGATCGCCATCGACCGAACGAGATCGACGCGGTCGCGGAGGACATCGGGGTCATCGATCTCGAAAACGACGCCTACCGGACAGTTCGCTTCGAGTACCGTCTCGAGTTCGTCGACCGAAATCGACCGCACTCGAGCCGTCGTCTCCTCACGCAGCCTACTTGACAGGCGACTTTCCCCCGCTCGCTCTCCAGATACGAGAACGATCAACTCGCTTCGAGTCTCGTTGTTCATACCATCGATTGTATCCATGTGTTTCGATATCGACGAACGACCGCGCTGACAGACCGCGCTCTCTTTCTGTATATACCTGTCTCGTGTAATTAAAAAACTGGTGGCACATGGACCCGAACGCCCGGCCCAGGAGAATACTGTGGGCACACCGGGACGCTCGAGCGGATCGTTACCGTCAGCTCTCGACGAACGCTCCGGCCGAAAACGACCGCTCCTGGTGAAGGCGAATAGTCCCGATCGAAGCTACAGTTCACCCTGTTCTTTGAGATCCTCGATGATGTCGTCGACGAACGTTTCCACGTCGTCGTACGGGAAGTCACCACCCGACGTCTTCGTATTCAGTTCCATCGCCGTCATCGAGAACTCCCCGGACTCGAACGACGTTCCAGGCCCGTTCGGAAGCGCTGGAACGAGATCCATCGGACTCGAAATCGGATACTCTGCGCCTTCGAACGCCTCGATCATCTGCTCGCGGATGTCGGTTTCGTCTACCATCGCCTCTCCGTTACACACGATAAATAATAAATTTGCAGGTAGTTGCTTTTTGCTCGGGAGTCAAACGACAACCCGGGAACACCACACCGATCACGTGTACACCTCCGAAACAATAAATAGTGAGTAGTGCTGAATTTCGGGGCATGGCGAAAGATACCGTCAGATATCCCGACGAAGTCGTCGAGGAGATCGACACTCTCGTCCAAGACGGTATGTTCGAAAGTAAATCCGAGTTCTACCGGTTCTCCGCGGAGTACGTTCTGACGCTCGTCAATCCGGATCACGACGTGAAGACGTTCAATTACGACGAAATCAAGACCGAACTCGACATCTCCGACGCCGACCACGGAAAAGCCCTGGGTACGGACGGCGGAACCTTTTTCCTAGATGCCGTTATCACCGTCCGAAAACAGGGACTCCGCGGCAACTACGAGGCCGCAGAGCGGTTCATCGACACCCATTACGATGCAACCGATCAGGAGTGTATCATCCTCGAGGAACTGCTCGGAACCTACCGAAACGGACCGGAGTGATCGAACGGCTCTCCGAGCGCCTCGAGATCGATGTGTTCGCGGACGAGCGCTGCGGCCCGGTCGTACGGAGTCGACCCGCGTGCAGCCTCGGCGTTCGATTCGTCCTCCGAATCGCCCGCGTTCTGTCGGTCGATTCCCGCGCTTTCGGCGATGGAGTCGAGAACAGCCGTTCGAACGGAATCGTCGTCGAACAGTCCGTGGAGATACGTCCCGAGTACCGATCCACACGCTACGCTCGAGTCGCCAAGCGGACGCGAGACGGATTCGTCTTCGAGCACCGTCGTTCGGCCCGCGTGAATCTCGTAACCGGTGACGGAACCCTTCGCACCGAACAGAAGCGACGTCGCGTCTTCGTCGATCGAGACCGTCGTTCGCTCGAGTGACTTTTTCGCGACGAAGCGGGTCTCGACCGGCAACAATCCCAGTCCCCGTACAACGTCGTCGGAACCGGTCCCCTCGAGTGATGCGTTCGTGATCCGCTCGCCCAGTAGCTGGTAGCCCCCACAGAGGCCGATAATCGGTCCGGAAAACGAGTGGAGTGCGTCCTCGTACCCGGCCGTTCGAAGCGCCAGCAGGTCGTCGACGGTATTCTTCGTCCCGGGCAGAACCACGGCGTCCGCGTCGACCGCAGCCAGTGGATCGGGGCGCTCGTCCGTTCGGCCCGTCGCCGGCTCGGTTCCGTCGCTGTCGTCGACCGGGACGTAGATCACGGAGACGCCGGGCTCGGCTGCGAGCGCCTCGAGATCGGTCGCATTCGAGATGCGCGGCAGCCGGGGAACGGCGATTCGGAGCCGGCGCTCATCGGGGACGCCGTCGTCGTCCCCGACGACGCCGCACTCGCCCGGGCCGGGCAGCGAAACGCTGTCTTCCTCGGGGAGTCCCGGATCGTCGTAGGGAACCACGCCGAGTATCGGAACGCCCGCTCGCGACTCGATCTCCTCGATTCCGGGCTCGAGCAACGAGGGATCGCCGCGGAATTTCGTGATAACCGCCCCGATCACGCGGTCTCGTAGCGAGTCGGGCAACAGTTCGATCGTTCCGTAGAGGCTGGCGAAGGCCCCGCCGCGTTCGATGTCGACGAGCAGGAGGACGTCGGCGTCCGCAAAGCGGGCGGTTTCGACGTTCGCCAGGTCGCGGTCGTGGAGGTTGATCTCCGCGATACTCCCCGCGCCCTCGGCCACGATCACGTCGTGGTCGGCCGCGAGCCGTCGGTAGGACTCCTCGGCAGCCTCGCGAGCGACGTCCCAGTACGCCTCGTAGTACTGACCGGCGCGAACGTGTTCGTGCGCCCGTCCCTGAACGACGAGTTGGCTCTCCCCGCCACCGCGAGGCTTCAACAGAACCGGGTTACAGTCCGTCGTCGGTGTGGTCCGTGCGGCTCGAGCCTGTACGAACTGAGAGACGCCGATCTCGCCCCACTGATCGACGCGCTCGCGCGCATCCGCCTCTTCGGTTTCGTTTCCGGGACCGTCCGGTCGAACGACGACGCGAGCGTTATTGCTCATATTCTGTGCCTTGAACGGAGCGACGGCGACGGTTCGGTCGGCAAGCAGCCGACAGAGTCCGGCGGCGATCGTCGATTTTCCCACGTGGCTCGCCGTCCCCGCAACGAGGAGAGTCCGTGTCATCCGCGTAGTGAGCACTCACTCGCACGGGGCTATCGTCCTATCGGTTCACCGTGGTGAGAACGATCACCCCTCGTCATCGCCACGAATCGGTGGCTCTCCGTCCTCGAACGCGACCGCTTCGCCCGCGTGGGGCTCGATGTGACTCAGGATCTCGTGTGGAACGTAGCCGATGTTGTAGCCGTTTTCGTCGTGCAAGACGATACCGTAGTCGTATTCTCGAAAGTCGAAACAGTTGATCTCTTCGTAGGTGTTTCCGGGTTTGTAGACGACTTTCACGGATTCGCTCTCCACGTCCGAACACGTTTCGGAACAGCTTGCGTTTGCAAGGCCCAGCTCGAGCGCACGACCGCGGGTCGCCCGACACGCCCTCGAGCGCCATACGTCTGCTGTAGCGATTCACCGCCCACACGGGTCGCGAATACGTCGGAACTGACGGACAACAGCCCGTCTCAGTACTCGGTTCCCCGTCGCGCTCGCTGGCCCTCGTCGATCGGATGTTTCTGCTTTCGAACGTTCGTCACGAGATCCGCTCGCTCCTCGAGATAGGTTGGTTCGGCGTGGCTCCCTGACAACACCAACTCGAGGTCGTTCGGCTTCGTCTCGATCAGTTCGAGTACGTCGGCCTCCGCGAGCAGTCCCTGATCGACGGCATAGAGGATTTCGTCGAGTACAAGCATGTGAACCCCCGCCTCGGGCGGTCCATCGAGATCGAACGCCGTCCCGAGATCGGCCTCGGACGCCGCCTCGAGCAACTCGTGGGCTCGCTCGAGGCCGGCCCGCGCCTTGTCCTCGTGACCGGCCTCGTCGCTGCCGTCTGCCATCCCGTGCCAGCCGTAGTGGCCGAGGTTCTCGTAACTGATCCCCGGAAGCGCCTCGATCGCGTTGTACTCGCCCCGAACCGCTTCGACGCTCGAGGCACCGCCTTTCATGAACTGGAGGACGTGAACACGATAGCCGTGGCCCGCCGCGCGTACCCCCATCCCGAGCGTCGCCGTCGTTTTCCCTTTCCCGTCGCCCCACCAAACCTGGACGAGTCCGAACTCCTCCGGTGCCGACGGATCGATCCGTTCGGCCGTCGGCGTTCGTCCCTGTCCGGGCGTGTTCTCGAGGGTCGCGTCGCGACTCTGATCCTCGCTCATACGGAAGCCGTCGATCCGATCGCACATGTAGTTGTTCGTCCCCGCCGCTCACTCGGGTTCAGGAGGAAGATCGCATAACGCCGAAACCGTACCGAACGGTCGTACTCCGGAAACTGAGACTGGATCGGTCTCCGTCAGTGGTCCGTCGACACGCGCTCATCGAACGTCTCCCGGACCTTCTCGACCTTCGGGGCCGCGTGCATCCTGCAGTAGGCATCAGTCGGGTTCTTTTCGAAGTAGTTCTGGTGGTACTCCTCGGCTTCGTAAAACTCCTCGAGCGGTTCGATTTCCGTGACGATCCCGTCGTAAACGCCGGTACGTTCGAGTTCGTCGACGAACGCCGTCGCGGTCTCGAGTTGGCCCTCGTCGTGCGTGTAGATCGCAGATCGGTACTGAGAGCCGACGTCCGGTCCCTGACGGTTCGGCGTCGTCGGATCGTGGATCGTCATGAACACCTCGAGCAGATCCGCGTACTCGATTCGATCCGGATCGTACTCGAGCTGGACGACCTCCGCGTGGCCAGTCTCACCCGAGCAGACCGCCCGGTACGTCGGATCCTCGGTGTAGCCGCCGGCGTATCCCGAGGTCGCTGATTCGACGCCCTCGAGCTCTTCGAAGGCCGCTTCGACGCACCAGAAACAGCCGCCGCCGAACGTGGCTCGTTCCATGTCCCGTCGTAAGCGACGCCGGAGGAAAGGTGTGACGGGGAGCGACGCGTCCCGTCGTCGGTCGGCGCTACCGGCCGCCGATCGTCCACCGCAGCAACGCACCGTCGTCCAGCCGCCGAACGGACTCGAGTGCGAGCGTGGGAAACTCGTCGACGAATCCCTCGCCATCAGCGAGCGTCGGTGCGTCGCGTCCCCCGATCACCGTCGGACCGACGAACACCTGAAGCTCGTCGACCAGTCCGGCCTCGAACAGCGAGAAGATGAGTTCGCCGCCTCCCTCGACCATGAGCCGCTCGAGTCCCCGCGCTTCGAGCGCGGCGAACGCACGCAGGAGATCGACCCGGTCGTCGCCCGCGGTTACGAGTTCCGCGTGATTCTCGATTCCCATTCGGCTGTCGACGGGTGCGGCGTCGGTCACGCAGACGTACGTCGTCGCCGCGTCGTCGAGCACCGCGGCGTCCGTCGGCGTTCGGGCCGTCGAATCTACGACGACGCGGGCAGGGTGTTCACTCTGTCCCTCCTCGAGACGCCGCCTGCAAAGCGTCTCGTCCTTGACGGTGAGATGCGGATCGTCCGCCAGCACCGTACCGACGCCCACCACGACGGCGTCGCTATCAGCTCGAAGTTGATCGACGCGTTCGAAATCCGCGTCGCCGCTGATCACGATCTGATCGCGGCGTCTGGAGGAGAGCTTGCCGTCCGCGCTCATGGCGGCGTTGACGACGACGTGCATGGCGGTCCTTCGGTAGCCGCCCGGAAATACTGTTCGTCCGGATCGATGCGACGGTTCTCGGTGACCGGTCCGGATATCGTCGGGAGGGAACGCTCGCCAGTACCTCTGCCTCGAGTCACCAGTATCGATTAATGACGATCGGTTTTCCGTGAACGGTAGGTCTTTGTGTGTCTATCACATGGTGCCGAGTGCATCGATATGAAACCGTGCCACAACTGTCAGGCGGTCATCGACGAGTACATCCTCGACAAACAACTCGAACCCCTGCGCGAACTCACAGTCGACGACTTCAACCTCTGTGTCGACTGCGCGACCATCGTCCCCGGTGCGTGCATAGAGTGCAACGGCGCGGTCTACGTTCCGCGAGACGTAACCGTCACGCCCGATTTCTGTCCCGCGTGTCGATCCGACCACATCGAACGCTCGGGTTACGACCCCGGCTGGAATCTCGAGACCACGTCAGTCTGAACGGCACGCCTCCGTCCACGGCGTTCGTCCGAACCGAGAGGTAACACGTGCTTGAGGAGATCCTCACGGTAGCGATTCACTCGAAAAGCGCCTCGAGTCGTACCTCTCCGGGATCGTTCGTCAGACCTATTGAGCGATGCTGACTGATAGTAATTAGGTCGAATCGTTACCGGTAAGATACGGCCAAATGCTTGGTTCGGTGATCGCGTTCACTCCTCGTGGGATGTAGTCTTTCAACGTTGAGAGATCAGGTGCGAGTCGATACTTGAACCACTCTCGCAACTGACCCACCACCCTTCGACGGCGTTTAGCTCGGGAAGTTTCGACGGAAAGTACCATACTTCGATGATCGTCCCCACGCCGCACGGGATCGAAAACTGTCTCGACTTGGAGCAGGCCGCTCACACATTTGGAACCGTTGGCTCGTTGAATCTCGCTGGCGCATCCCTCGTGAGCGTTATCGACTGCCTTGCTATGGAGGATTCCACAGCTCTACTTGACATCCTCCTCCGCGTTCACGCGGAGGAATCCCACGGTACCGCACCGCTGGATTGGGATATTAGGGTTTACAGTCTACCACTTGTTCCTGCGGTTGGAATCCACTGGACAAGTCATGAAGGTAGACTCCGGGCTGTGCCAACCAGCCGGTACTCCTATCCCCACCCAAACTGGGTGCAGACTTGGAGTTACTTTCCTTGTTGATGTTGAGACGGATGTTTTCCGCCCCGTTCACATCAGCGTTGAACGCCGCGTCACACGCCTCACAGACGTACAACCCGCGTTCAATACGCTGATTATCGTCTTCCGTACCGCACACACAACACGTCTTGCTCGTGTCGCGCTCTGGAACTTCTACGACTTCGATCCCCTCGACTTTCGCCTTGTAGGAGAGGATTTTCGCTCGATGGGTGCGGTGGACTTCCAACATTCTGAACGTCTGTATAATCACTTATACTCGCGCTTCTTGCAAAAGTTCGGATTGGAAACGCGGAATATCCGGGCCTGCCATCGGCGGTGGATTGTTGAGGAGGTGTCGGATTCATCCTGACCCTAAAGGGCCAGGTATTCTCCTCGATTCTGTATAAGAGCGAATTCGACCCAGTTGAACGCACTTGCTGTCACGGGAGGTTCTCAGTCACGTCAACGAGTTGCTCCTCGGTCCGCCAGCGATACAGTCGCCCTTTTTTCTCGAACAGTTCGAAGACGCCGTCCTGCATCCAACCAAACGGGTACGTTTCATCCTCATACTCTCGCTTGAGGACATGACTCTTCGAGAAGTACTCGGTCGTACCGACGAGGAGTCCCTGTTCGACGAGGAAGTCGCTCGGTTCCTTCTCAGCGACGCCGACGAGGTAGGTCACGATATCGGCGATCAGGCAGAACTTCTGGATGCTATTGTCCCACTCTCCACGGATGTCTACCATCCGGAAGGCATAGGTATCCTGGCGACGGTTAAGGCGGTCAACCACCAAGTTCAACCGACGAATTGGCTCTCGATCATAGTTCCCGAGCACAAAGTACGATCGATCGTTCTCGTAGACCAGTGTCAACTCGCTCAAAGCGTGGAGAATTTCCTCGTTGTCTGCCAACGAGATTTCATCCTCATTGAGTTGGTCCTTAGCGCTCGTAAGAACCCCTTCAGGGACAGGCGACTCCTCGTCGGACATACACGGCCCTTCTCAGTGACGTGAAATATGATTTATGGAGTAATTTACCGAGTTGACCATAGCCTGGTTTACCCTTCGGTAATTTACCCGAGGGTAAACTACTTATCACCGGGACGTATACCCTTCCATATGAGCACTAATCTGGAGGCTGCTAAAGGGACCAAACCTCGCGAACTGATCCACTTCGTCACCCAACAGACACGGTTCGCGCTCATCAACAACATCCTCCAGCACCCCGAGCAACTCCCCTCGATGTACGAACTAGAGGAACTCAACCCCAGCGTGAGCGATGCCACTGTCTACAAGCATATCCAGAAGCTCATCGATGCTGGCATCGTGAATGAAGTCGCGCTAGACGACGATCAGCGCCGGCAGGGCTACCCCTGGAAGTTCTACGGTCTTACAGAGGAGGGACGAGACTTCCTCGAGGAGCACAACCTGCTCGCCGCCGAGGAGACCCTCCAGCAAATCTACGAAACAATCTCCGACAAATCCGAAAAGATGGTCAAATACGAGAACGCACCACGTCCCGACGAGTCGTAGTTGGTCACACTCTCCGCCCGCAGAAGAGAAACACGGTTATCCACGACAGATCGAAGCGCGTTATTCGCTCTCGAGGAGTTCGCCGACGTATTGATCTTCCTGTCCCTTCTCGACGAGACCTTTGTCGACGATGGTATCGAGGTTTGGGTACAACCGTCCGTGGTGGATATCCTTTTCGTAAGCACGATCCGGTCAATCTTGTAGTTACTGTTCAGAAGAGTGTTCTCAGAATACCCCAGTAATCGGTCAGGACATCCCTTCGAAGTAAAGCCATTCGAGTAGATCCCTCTTCCACGTTTGGTGGTTTTTCTGGTATTTCTGATTATGCGCGCGCGTGTTGACCGATGCCTCTGTGGTTTCTTGGGCAGGGAGAAGAAAATCAGAGTTAACTTCTCGCGCTTCCCGCTTGAACGTCATTTACTGGCCTCCAGGCTACTTTTTGCACCCGCCTGTCAGTCGAAACGGTGTAATCGAATCGATGGAATCATAGCCGTCTTCTTTCTTTGCTGAAGACGACAGAAAATGCAGAGTTCGGATCGGAGAGCCGGTGATGCGCTGGCTGGGATTTGAACAACGCGAAGACGGTCCTGCTCGCTCACGCTCACTTCGTTCGCTCGCGGGTGCGACTTCTCTCGTTCAAATCCAAGTTCGATTCCTCTCGCTCACGGAGTTGTTCGCGAAAGAAATGCGCTGGCTGGGATTTGAACCCAGGTTGTGACCATGGCAAGGTCACGTGATACCACTACACTACCAGCGCCCCGTTGCACTCTTATCTACTCCCGGAGGGATGTATAAGGGTTGCGAATCGGGTCACCATCGACAGAGGGACACACGAAAGCCGCTCGAACGACAGTCGACGCCGAGTGCGTTTCCTCGAGTCAGTTCGTGGAAAAACCGGTGAGTCGATGTGACGCTCGGGACGACGGTTTGCCAGTCGTGAGTGTGTGCCCGTTCACCACGAATTCGTGGGTGTGAGGGGTTCACAGCCGTGATCGAATCCGCTATCCTTTTAAGACCTTGTCCGCAACACATCGCTACAGTCTAGTGACGCGGCGCCGAAGCGTTTCGGCATGACCGTCAGCGTACTCGTTCCGTCGTCACTGACCCGGGAAGCCGAGGACAAACGCGAGGCAACTCGCAAACTCGGATACGTCGCCCGCGCGGCGACGGTCTTCCGGGCCGATCGCCTGCTCGTCTACCCCGACCGGGGCGGCGAAACAGGTCGATTCGACGGCGGGTTCGTACACACCGTCTTGCGGTACGCCGCAACGCCTCCGTACCTCCGAAACGAGGTCTGGGGGATGCGGGACGAACTGGAGTACGTGGGCGTCTTGCCCCCGCTCCGCGCCGCGTCGCAGACCGGCTCCGAATCGAACGGTTCGGGGTCGACAAGACAAGGGATCGTGACCGAGGTCGGACCTGATCAGCGCGTCCGGGTCAATTGCGGCTTGCAACACCCGATCTCCCTCAACGTGCCTTCCCAAATGAAGGTCGTCGAGGGTGAGCGCGTGACAGTCAGGATCTCTTCGCGACGACCGGTCCGGGCGAAACTCGAGGACAGTCCCCTACCGGGGCTCGTCGTCGAGCGGACGGACCTTTCGACAGCACTCGGCCGTGAGGACGCTGGCGTGTGTATCGCAGCCTCTCGATTCGGTGAGGAGCTCACCGTCGGGAGACTCGAGACGCTGGCCGGACGCATCGAGCGGGACGGGCTGACCGTCGCGTTCGGCGCGCCCGAGAGAGGGCTGCCGGACATCTTCGGAATCGAGGCGTCGACCGTTTCCTCGAGCGACGAGGGGACGACCGACGACGGAGTCGAACCCACAGCCGATCCGGGGTTCGACCTCTGGCTAAACACGGTTCCGGATCAGGGAAGCGAGGTGATTCGAACGGAGGAGGCTCTGTTCGCGTCGCTCGCTCCCCTCTCACTCAGAGAGTGATAGAATGCCACAACCAAACGCACCACGCAAAGGCTCACTCGGGTTCGGCCCACGACAGCGTGCGACCAGCGAGGTCCCGCGCTTCAATTCGTGGCCGGACGACGACGGACAGCCGACGCTCCAGGGCTTCGCGGGCTACAAGGCCGGCATGACCCACGTCGTGATGGTCGACGACAAAGCGAACTCGTCGACCGAGGGGATGGAACAGACCGTCCCCGTAACGATCGTGGAGACGCCGCCGATGCGCGCCGTTGCCCTGCGTGCGTACGAAAACACACCGTACGGTATGAAACCGGTAACCGAGGTCTGGACCGACGAGTTCACGCCCGAACTCGACCGCGTTCTCGACCTTCCCGGCGATGACTACGATACCGACGCCGCCGCGGACGAACTCCGTGGCCTCCTCGAGGAGGGACGCGTCGACGACGTTCGCGTCATCACGCACACGGTTCCCGGCGACATCCCATCGGTGCCCAAGAAGAAACCGGACGTTATGGAGACGCGCGTCGGCGGGGGTTCCGCCGACGAGCGCCTCGAGTACGCCCTCGAGTTACTCGACGAGGACGGCGGCGAGCACGTCATGAACGACGTCTTCCGCGCCGGCGAGTACGTCGACGCAAGCGGCGTCACGAAAGGGAAAGGAACCCAGGGTCCCGTCAAGCGATGGGGGGTCCAGAAACGCAAGGGCAAGCACGCCCGGCAGGGCTGGCGTCGCCGTATCGGCAACCTCGGCCCCTGGAACCCGTCTCGTGTTCGTTCGACGGTTCCCCAGCAGGGACAGACCGGCTACCACCAGCGGACGGAACTGAACAAGCGCCTCGTCGACATCGGCGACGGCGCGGACGCGACGGTCGACGGCGGCTTCGTCAACTACGGCGAAGTCGACGGACCGCACGCGTTGATCAAGGGTTCGCTTCCCGGGCCACAGAGGCGTCTCGTGCGCTTCCGCCCGGCGATCCGACCCGGAGACCAGCCGCGCCTCGATCCCGAGGTTCGGTACGTCTCCACCGCATCCAACCAGGGCTGATAGACTATGGAAGCAACAGTACGAGACCTGGACGGCGGCGACGCGGGCTCGGTTACACTCCCGGCGGTCTTCGAGACCCAGTACCGCCCGGATCTGATCGCTCGCGCCGTTCGTGTCGCCCAGGCGAACCGAACACAGGACTACGGCGCCGACGAGTTCGCCGGCAAGCGGACGCCGGCCGAATCGCTCGGGAGCGGTCGCGGGATGGCTCACGTTCCACGACAGGACGGACGCGCTCGGCGCGTCCCACAGGCTGTCAAAGGACGAAAGGCACACCCGCCGAAAGCCGAAAAGGACTGGACCGAATCGATCAACACGAAAGAACGAAAACTGGCCATCCGCAGCGCGATCGCTGCGACGGCCGACGCAGAAGTCGTCGCCGAACGCGGCCACGAGTTCGACGACGACGCCGAGATTCCGGTCGTCGTCGCAGACGAGTTCGAAGACCTCACGAAGACGAACGAGGTCGTCTCCTTCCTCGAGGCAGCCGGTCTCGAGGCGGATATCGAACGCGCTGACGAGGGTCGAAGCGTCCGATCCGGACAGGGGAAAGCCCGTGGCCGGAAGTACAAGACGCCGACGTCGATCCTCTTCGTGACCGCGAGCGAGACCGGGCCGTCCCGTGCGGCGCGAAACCTCGCCGGGGCGGACGTCGCGACCGCGGCGGAGGTCAACGCGGAAGACCTCGCACCCGGAACGCAGCCGGGTCGACTCACCGTCTGGACCGAGAGCGCACTCGAGGAGGTGGCCGACCGATGAGTTCGATCATCGAACACCCGCTCGTGACGGAGAAGGCGATGAACGACATGGACTTCGAGAACAAGCTCCAGTTCGTCGTCAATCCGGATGCGACCAAACCCGAGATCCGGGACGTGGTCGAATCTCGATTCGACGTTGGAGTCGATTCCATCAACACGCAGCTAACGATGAAGGGCAAAAAGAAAGCAATCGTCAAACTCTCCGAGGACGACGACGCTCAGGAAGTCGCCTCGCGAATCGGGGTGTTCTGACGATGGGACGACGAATCTTCGGACAACGACGTGGCCGCGGGACGCCGACGTTCCGTGCCCCGTCACACCGGTACAAGGCGAAGCTCGAACACAAGAAAGAAGAAAGCGACGTCGTTCGCGGGACGGTCGTGGACATCGAACACGATCCAGCTCGCTCGGCCCCGATCGCTGCCGTCGAATTCGACGACGGCGATCAGCGTCTTATCCTCGCTCCGGAGGGCATCTCCGTCGGAGAGGAGCTACAGGTCGGAGTCTCAGCCGAGATTAAACCCGGCAACACGCTCCCGCTCGCGGAGATTCCCGAAGGAGTTCCGGTCTGTAACGTCGAGGCGAACCCCGGCGACGGCGGCCGATTCGCCCGTGCATCGGGAACGAACGCTGACCTGATCACCCACGACCGCAACGCGGCGGTCGTCCAGTTGCCAAGCGGTGAGGTCAAGCGCCTCGATCCGCAGTGTCGTGCCACCATCGGCGTCGTCGCCGGCGGTGGCCGCACGGAGAAACCGATGGTCAAAGCAGGAAACAAGTATCACAAGATGAGAGCACGGGGCACGAAATGGCCTCGCGTCCGTGGTGTCGCGATGAACGCCGTCGACCACCCTTTCGGTGGCGGTGGCCGACAGCACCCCGGCAAACCGAAGTCCGTCTCGCGGGATGCCCCGCCGGGACGGAAGGTCGGTGACATCTCCTCGCGCCGAACCGGCCGAGGTGGAAACAAATGAGTCAGGAGTACCGAACCGGCCGTGAGGGTGATGAGTTCACCTACCGCGGCCACACGCTCGAGGAGCTGCAGGATCTGGAGCTCGAGGACGTCGCGGAACTGCTGCCCGCACGAAAGCGGCGAAGTATCGAACGCGGTCTCTCCGTCGAGAAGCAGAAGCTTCTCGAGAAGGGCCGCGAGAAAGGCGAAGAAGAGACGGCGAACGCGCCGATCCGAACCCACCTGCGGGATATGCCGATCCTGCCGGAGTTCGTCGGACTGACCTTCGAAGTGTACAACGGCCAGTCCTTCGAGCGCGTTCGCGTCGAACCCGAGATGATCGGACACTATCTCGGCGAGTTCCAGCTGACCCGCACGTCCGTCGAACACGGACAGGCCGGGATCGGTGCGACTCGATCTTCGAAGTTCGTCCCACTGAAGTGATCCACGCATGGGAATCAACTACTCAGTCGACGCCGATCCGGAGACGACCGCGAGAGCGATGCTCCGGGAGCGTCACATGAGCCACAAGCACAGCAAGGAAATCGCACGCGAACTGAAGGGACGAACCATCGACGACGCGCGGGCGTACCTTCAGGACGTCATCGACGGCGAGCGCTCAGTTCCGTTCCGATCTCACAACAGCGGCGTCGGTCACCGCTCGGATATCGACGGCTGGGACGCCGGCCGCTATCCCGAGAAGGTTTCCAACGAGTTCCTCGAACTACTCGAGAACGTCGAGGCCAACGCGGACCATCAGGGCTTCGACGGCGCATCGATGGAAATCGTTCACGTCGCCGCCCACAAGGTCGGTGAATCGGTCGGGCGCAAACCCCGCGCGATGGGGCGAGCGTCGGCCTGGAACACGCCCGAAGTCGACGTCGAAATCGTCGTCGGCGAGGAGCCACGCTCCTCGGACGAGGACGGTTCTACGGAGGATAATAACTAATGGCTGACGAACACCAGTTCATCGAAAACGGCCTGCAGCGGTCACAGATCAACGAGTTCTTCAGCGAAGAACTCGGCCGTGCAGGGTACGGTGGCATGGACGTCGCCAAAACGCCGATGGGAACCCAGATCGTTCTCAAGGCCGAAAAGCCCGGGATGGTCATCGGCAAAGGCGGCGAGAACATTCGGAAAGTCACGACCGCACTCGAGGAGAAGTTCAACCTCGAGGATCCACAGATCGACGTTCAGGAAGTCGAGGAACCGGACCTCAACGCACGGATCGTCGCGGATCGACTGGCCAACGCACTCGAGCGTGGCTGGTACTTCCGGAAAGCCGGTCACACGACGATCGACCGGATCATGGAGGCCGGCGCGCTCGGCGCAGAGATCGTCCTCTCGGGGAAAGTCACGGGCGCACGGTCGCGCGTGGAGAAGTTCAACCGAGGCTACATCAAGCACAACGGCGAACCCGCCGAGGAGATCGTCGACGAGGGACAGGGCGTCGCCGTCATGAAACTCGGAACGATCGGCGTCACGGTGAAGATTATCCCGCCGAACGCCGAACTCCCCGACGACTTCCGCATTCTCGAAGATCTCGATCCCGAAGAAGTCGTTCCGGACGCCGTCGAGGCCAACGAGGCCGAGGGTGTCGAGGAACTCCTCGAGGGCGAACCCGAGGAGGCCGAGGCTACCGAGAGCGGTGCCGAAGCGCCTGCCGAGGACGCCGTCGAGCCCGAACCGGCGGTCGACGAAGAAGACATCGAGGAGGTCATCGAGGAAGAGGTCTCGGATGACGACGAAGAAGAGGTCGAGACTCCAGCCGAGTCACCGATCGAAGAGGATCTGGACGAACTCGAGGAGGACGTCGAAGCCGAAGCCGAGGAGCTGATGGCGGAGATGGACGACGACGAGGCCGACTCGGACGAACCCGACGAGGGAGGTGACGCCTGATGGCGATCATCCACGTCGAGGAGATCCGCGACATGACCGCCGCCGAGCGAGAGGAGGAACTCGAGGAGCTCGAAACCGAGCTGCTGAACGCGAAGTCCGTCCTCGCGGCCGGTGGTGCCCCGGAGAACCCGGGTCGAATCGGAGAACTCGGTCGCACGATCGCGCGGATCAAAACGATCCAGCGTGAGGAAGGTGATTTCGAATGAGGTTCGAAATCCGAACGGGCGACCGCGACGACGAATAACGATACCAATGGCACTGACACCCGAGACACTCCCGCGACACGAACTCAACGGACTTCCCGTCCGAGTCGTCGAGAGCGACGACCCCTCGCGGGTTGGCCTCGAGGGGCGCGTCGTCATCGAGACGGCGAACACGCTCTCGATAGAGGTTTGCGTTCCGCCGGAGACGGACCGGTGGCGAGACGATGCCGTCGAGCGCACCGACGGAGAGTCTCGGGTCGTCATGGTGCCCAAATCGGGCTCGGTATTCGAGTTTGCGATCACAGATGACGCCGCCGGAGACGAGAAGTCACCGGGGACTGCGTCCAAACTGGCCGACACTCAACCTGGTGTCCACGAGCTATCGACGACACCAGACGGCGCTGGCGAGGACGCAGCCTACGTTACGGTCGATGGATCGCGGCTGCTCTCACGACCCGCCCGACGAACGGAAACGAATGGTGATTCACCATGGCAATAGGACTAGACGTTGAAACCCCTCCGGAACCGGATAACCCGGAGGAATACGACTACGAGAAGTGTCCGTTTTACGGCGAGCTCCCCGCTCGAGGCCAGATCCTCGAGGGGACCGTCGTTTCCACGGACATGGACAAGACCGTAGTCGTCGAACGAGAGTACGATGTAGCGGTCCCGAAGTACGACCGGTACATGAAACGTCGTTCGCGCATCCCGGCACACGTGCCGGGCGTGCTCGAGCCGCTCTCGCTCGGTGACACGGTCAAGATCGCAGAGACCCGACCACTATCGAAAACCAAATCGCACGTGGTCGTCGAGATAACCGAAGAAGCGACCGCGGCTGACGTCGCAGAGCTGACGCGACCGGGCGAGCCCGAGCGCGAGCTCTCGAGCGAAGACGTCACCGCAGACGCCGACGACGAACCCGAAGGTGATCAGTGATGGAGGCGATGAAAGCCGACGTCACCCAGGGACTCAAGAAAGGGTCGCTGATCACGTGTGCCGACAACACCGGCGCGCGCGAACTGAAAGTCATCAGCGTTTCGGGCTACCACGGCACCAAGAACCGCCAGCCGAAGGCGGGACTCGGTGACAAGGTAACCGTCTCGGTCACGAAAGGGACCCCGGAGATGCGCCGCCAGGTTCTCGAGGCAGTCGTTGTCCGCCAGCGAAAGTCGATTCGTCGGCCGGACGGAACCCGACTCAAATTCGAGGACAACGCGGCAGTCATCATCGACGAGAACGAAGAGCCCCGCGGTACCGAGATCAAGGGACCGATCGCTCGCGAAGTCGCAGAGCGTTTCGGTGCAATCGCATCAACCGCGACGATGATCGTATAGACCATGAGCAAGCAACCACACAAACAGCGAAATCGAACGGAGCGCGCACCGCTTCACAAGCGGGGGACGCAGCTTCACGCGACGCTTTCGGACGATCTTCGCGATGAGTACGACACGCGTCGAACTCGCGTCAACGCGGGCGACACGGTCGAGGTCATGCGCGGCGACCACGCCGGCGAAGAAGGCGAGGTCCTTCGTGCAGTCCTCGAAGACGGCGTCGTTCACGTCGAGGACGTGACGGTCGAAACGGCAGACGGTGAAGAAGTGCCACGACCGCTCGACACCTCGAACGTCCGGATCACGGAACTCGATCTCTCGGACGAGCGACGCGAAGCACGCCTCGAAGGCGACGCGGACGGTGATACCGAATGACGAAACACCAGAAACGACTATCCGTTCCGAAGTCCTGGCCGGTCGAACGAAAGACCGAGGTCTTCACGGTCAAAGCCGGAGCCGGTCCCCACGGCGAGGAGGGTGTCCCCCTCGTCGTCCTCTTGCGGGACGTTCTCGGTTACGTTGACTCGAAAAAGGAAGCACGGTACGCACTCTCAGAGGATTCGATCCTCGTCAACGGAGAGTCGATCAACGACGAGCAGCGTCCGATCGGAATCTTCGACATTCTCGCGTTCCCTGGACGCGAAGAGAGCTACCGGATCTTCCCCGATGAGGGCGGCCGTCTCGCTCTGACGGAGATCGACGAGGAATCCGCTGGCAGCCGCCTCGGCAAGATCGAGGGCAAACAGCAGGTTCCGGGCGGCGACACGCAGCTGTCGCTTCACGACGGTACGAACGTCATCGTCGACGCCGAAAGCGAGTACGTCGCGAACGATTCCATCGTCATCGACAACGAAGACAAGTCGATCGTCGCTCACTTCCCCTACGAGGAAGGTGCACTCGTCACCGCGATCCGGGGCAACCACGGCGGCAAGATCGGTGAGGTCGAAACGATCGACGTCACGCCCGGTAGCGGTCCGAACACCGTCGCCGTCTCGACGGACGACGGCGAGTTCGAGACCATCGAGGAGTACGTCGTCGTCATCGACGAGAACTTCACGAGCGACGACTCGTCGTCGGAAGATGAGAGCGGTGAAACCGCGAGCGACGGAGGTGACGACGAATGAGCGAAGCCGACTCCGGTGAGCTCCACGAAATGCGAGAACCTCGCGTCGAAAAGGTCGTCGTCCACATGGGCGTCGGTCAGGGTGGCCGCGAACTCGGCAAGGCCGAGGACATCATCGAGGAGGTTACCGACCAACAGAGCGTCCGAACCCAGGCGAAACGGACGGAGCCCGACTTCGGCATTCGTCAGGGTGACCCGATCGGAACGAAGGTCACCCTTCGCGGTCAGGATGCCAACGAGTTCCTCGAGACGGCCCTGCCGCTTGCGGAGCTCTCGTCGAAGCAGTTCGACGATACGGGTAACTTCAGCTTCGGAGTCGAAGAGCACACGGCGTTCCCGAGCCAGGAGTACGATCCCGCGATCGGGATCTACGGACTCGACGTCACTGTCAACATGGTTCGGCCGGGCTACCGTATCGCCAAGCGCGACAAGGCGAATCGGTCGATTCCATCGAGTCACCGCCTGACTCCCGAGGACGCCATTTCGTTCCTCGAGGCGAACTTCGACGTATCTGTAGAGGAGACCGACGATGAGTGAAAGCGAACACGAAAACGACCAGACGGGCGAGCACGCCGCAAAGCGCACTGGCCAGTTCGAGCAGTGCCAGCGCTGTGGCCGTAAGCAGGGCCTCGTCGGCAAGTACGACATCAATCTTTGCCGACAGTGCTTCCGCGAGATCGCCCGCGACATGGGATTCAAGAAGTACCGATAATATGACCGGGAACGATCCACTCAGCAACGCGCTCTCGGGGCTCGACAACGCCGAAAGCGTTGGCCATCTGAGCCACGAGGTAACGCCCGCCTCCAACGAAATCGGCAGCGTACTCGAGGTCTTTTACGACCGCGGGTACATCGACGGCTTCGAGTACGTCGACGACGGCAAAGCCGGTCAGTTCGAGGTCGAATTGAAAGGAGCGATCAACGCGTGTGGCCCCGTCAAGCCCCGCTACAGTGCCGGTGCCGAGGACTTCGAGAAGTGGGAGAAGCGATTCCTCCCCGCTCGAGACTTCGGCGCGCTCGTCGTCACGACGAGTAACGGCATCATGAGCCACTACGAGGCTCGTGAGCAGGGGATTGGGGGTCAGGTGATCGCATACGTCTACTAACCATGCGAGTCGAACTGGAAATCCCCGACAACGTAACCGTCGAGACCGACCACCTCGATGTGACCGTCGACGGACCGGAAGGCACCGTTTCACGGCGTCTCTGGTACCCCGACGTGACCGTCGATGTGGAAGACGACACCCTGGTAATCGAAAGCGACACCGACGACGCGAAAACGAACGCGACCGTCGGTACCTTCGAGAGCCACGTCCAGAACGCGTTCCACGGCGTGACCGAGGGCTGGGAGTACGAGATGGAAGTCTTTTACTCTCACTTCCCGATGCAGGTCCGTGCGGAAGGAACCGACGTCGTCATCGAGAACTTCCTCGGCGAGAAGGCACCGCGACGAACGACTATCCACGGTGACACCGACGTCTCCGTCGACGACGAAGTCGTCGTCCTCACCGGTCCGAACAAAGAGGACGTCGGCCAGACGGCGGCAGACATCGAGCAGCTGACGAAAGTCAGCGGCAAGGACACCCGCGTCTTTCAGGACGGGGTTTACATCACCAAAAAGCCAGCCAAAGGAGGTGCCTGATAGATGGCAGACGACGATCCAGAGCCGGACGTGGAGGCGGACGACGTCGACGCGACCGACGACGACGACCAGCAGGAACTCGAGGATATCAGCGGCGTCGGCGCGAGCAAAGCCGACGCGCTGCGCGACGCAGGCTTCGAGTCCATCGAGGACGTCAAGGAAGCCGATCAGGACGAACTGGCGGAGGCCGACGGCATCGGGAACGCACTCGCTGCCCGTATCAAAGCCGACGTCGGTGATCTCGAGGTCACGGCAGATACCGACGCCGAGATCGAAGACGACGCCGACGAGGACGACGAGGTCGCAGTCGAGGACGTGGAGACGGAACTCCAGCCTCGTGGACTGACCGAGAAAACGCCCGAACTCTCTGCGGACGAACAGCGATTGCTCGATCGGCGCAAGGCCGAGGGCAAACCGCAGTTCAACCGTCAGGACTACCACATGAAAAAGCGGACGCCGGAATCGTGGCGTCGGCCACGCGGCGGCCTCTCGAAACAGCGCCGTGGCATCAAAGGCAAAGGACCGAAGGTTCAGGCCGGCTACCGAACGCCCGAATCAGTTCGCGGGAAACATCCGAGCGGATTCGACGAGGTCTACGTGGAGAACACCGACGATCTCGAGGGCGTCGACGGCGACACGGAAGCGGTCCGAATCGCGTCCTCGGTCGGTGCGCGAAAACGCGAACGAATCGAAGAAACCGCCGAAGACAACGGCGTTCGCGTGCTGAATCCGACCTACGAAGAAGTCGAGGTGGATACAGATGACTGATCTCTCCGCACAGAAGCGACTCGCGGCCGACGTCCTCGACGTGGGACAGAACCGCATCTGGTTCGATCCCACCGCACAGGGCGACATCGCTGAGGCGATTACCCGCGACGAGATCCGCGAACTCGTCGACGACGGCCTCATTCAGGCCGACGACGCCCGTGGAAACTCCCGCGGCCGCGCTCGAAAGCGAAACGAAAAGCGTTCGTACGGTCACCAGAAGGGGGCCGGTAAGCGCAAAGGCAAGAAGGGTGCTCGCCAGAACGAAAAAGAGCAGTGGCAGAACAAGATTCGTGCACAGCGACGGACGCTCCGTGAACTCCGAGACAAGGGCGAGCTGACGCCCACCCAGTACCGCGAGCTCTACAAGAAGGCTGGCGGTGGGGAGTTCCGTAGCGTCCAGTATCTGTTGAACTACATCGACGACAACTACGGTGACAACTAATGGCGACAGGACCACGATACAAGGTACCGATGCGTCGTCGCCGTGAGGTCCGGACGGACTACCATCAGAGGTTGCGCCTGCTGAAATCGGGCAAGCCCCGCCTCGTTGCTCGCAAGAGCAACAAGCACACTACGGCGCAGCTGATCACGCCCGGCCCTCAGGGAGACGAAACCCTCGCCAGCGCGTACTCGGGAGACCTCGAAGAGTACGGCTGGGAGGCACCAACGAGTAACATATCCGCGGCCTATCTGACCGGCCTACTGGCCGGAAAACGAGCCGTCGACGCAGGCCTCGAGGAAGCGGTCCTCGACATCGGCCTCAACACTGCAACGCCCGGCAACAAGGTGTTCGCACTACAGGAAGGTGCGATCGACGCGGGCCTCGAGATTCCGCACAACGACAGCGTGCTCGCGGACTGGTCGCGTACTCGCGGTGAACACATCGCTGAGTACGCAGAGCAGCTCGACGAGCCGCTGTACAGCGGAGAGTTCGACGCAGTCGAACTCCCAGAACACTTCGACGAGGTACGAGAGGCGATTCTCGAATGAGCGCAAACGACTACAACGACGACGGCTGGCAGCCGGTCACCCGTCTCGGCCGGAAGGTTCAGGAGGGCGAAATCGATACGATGGAGACTGCCCTCAACTCGGGACTCCCGCTGAAGGAGCCCGAACTCGTCGATCAGCTCCTTCCGGGGCTGGACGACGAAGTGCTGGACATCAACATGGTCCAGCGAATGACCGACTCCGGACGCCGCGTGAAGTTTCGATGTGTCGTCGTGGTGGGTAACCGCGACGGCTACGTCGGCTACGCGGAAGGCCGAGACGATCAGGTCGGCTCCGCCATCCAGAAGGCGATCGGTATCGCGAAGCTAAACATCATTCAGGTTCCACGCGGCTCCGGTTCGTGGGAGGATCGATCCGACCGTCCGCACTCGCTGACCCGCCGAACGAGCGGCAAGGCCGGCTCGGTCGAAGTCGACGTCATCCCGGCTCCGGAAGGACTCGGCCTCGCCGCGAGTGACACCGTCCGCGCCGTCCTCGAGCTTGCAGGGCTCGAGAACGCCTGGACGAAAAGTCACGGCAACACGCGAACGACGGTCAACCTCGCGAAGGCGACGTTCAACGCACTCGAGAACGCCTCGCAGTCGCGACTGCCGCGTTCGGTCGGTGCCGACCGGGAGGACGCCGAGGTGGCTGACCAATGAAGGCCGTCGTCCAGGTCCGTGGCGAAGTCAACCGCCAGGAGGACGTCCAGGACACGCTCGAGATGCTCAACATCCACAGCGTCAACCACTGTGCACTCATTCCCGAAACCGACACGTACCGGGGAATGATCACCAAAGTCAACGATTACGTCGCTCACGGAGTGCCGGAGTCCGCCGTCCTCGAGACGGTCCTCGAAAAGCGTGCAGAGCCGCTCGAAGGCTCACAGTCCGACGTCGACGAGGAGTGGCTCGCGGACAACACCGACTACGACGATTTCGCCGCGCTTGCCGAGGCGCTGCTCGCAGAGGAGACGACCCTTCGCGATGAGGGGCTCTCTCCGACGTTGCGACTTCACCCGCCGCGCGGTGGTCACGACGGCATCAAGAAGCCGACCGCCGAGGGAGGCCAACTCGGAAAGCATACAACAGCGCAGATTAACGACCTGCTAGAATCGATGCGATAACTATGACGAGCAAAAAACGACGCCAGCGCGGATCCCGAACCCACAGCGGTGGTACTCACAAGAATCGACGAGGTGCGGGTCATCGCGGTGGTCGCGGCCGTGCCGGACGAAGCAAACACGAGTTTCACAACTACGAACCGAAGGGCAAACACGGGTTCAAGCGACCACACGACATTCGTGACGAGGTCGCAGAGATCGACGTCCAGAAGCTAGACGAAGACGCGATCCTCTACGTTGCCGACGATCTCGCTGACGAGACCGACGGTGGCTACGAACTCGACGCACGGGACATCGTCGAGGACGGTTACGACGTCGACATCGTCAAGGTCCTCGGCTCCGGTCAGGTCCGCAACCAGCTAACGGTGACGGCTGACGCCTTTTCCGAGACCGCTCGCGAGAAACTCGAGGCGGCAGGCGGTGAGGCTATCGTTTCGGAGCGAGCCCAGGAAGACGACGCCGAAACCGACGACGAACCCGAACAGAACGAGGACTAACAGATGGGATGGAAGGAAGCCGCCGAACCAGTCTTGACGCGGATGCCCGCAGTCCAGCGTCCACAGAAGCACGTTCCGTTCAAGCGGAAACTGGCCTGGACAGCTGGCATTCTCGTGTTGTACTTCTTCCTGACGAACATCGGGTTGCTCGGGATGGAAGCCGGGCAGGGCGACGACCTCTTCGGTGAGTTTCGTGCCGTTCTCGCCGGAGAACACGGTTCGCTGATGCAAGTCGGTATCGGACCGATCGTCACGGCCAGCATCGTCATGCAACTCCTCGGCGGTGCGAACCTGCTCGGTCTCGACACGGACGATCCTCGAGACCAGGTGCTCTATCAGGGACTGCAGAAACTGCTCGTCATCTTGATGACGGCGCTAACTGCGCTCCCGATGGTGTTCGCCGGCGGTTTCCTGCCAGCCCAGCCGACGCTGACGCTCGGCGGGTTCTCGTTCGATCAGACCCAGGTCCAGGCGCTGATGTTCCTCCAGATATTCATCGGCGGCGTCCTGATCCTCTATATGGACGAAGTCGTCAGTAAGTGGGGAGTCGGGAGCGGGATCGGGCTGTTCATCATCGCCGGTGTCAGCCAGCGTCTCGTCACCGGGTTTATTCAACCCACCGAAGGCGGATTCTTCTACGACTGGTATCTGATCCTTACCGGCCAGGTGAATATCGGATCGATCGTCGCCGGTGACGGTCTCTACACGTTGTTACTTCAGGAGGGGCACATCATCGCCCTGTTCACGACGCTGTTGATCTTCGGGATCGTCGTCTATGCCGAATCCGTTCGGGTAGAGATTCCACTCAGTCACTCACGCGTCAAAGGCGCTCGCGGTCGCTTCCCCGTGAAGCTCATCTACGCGAGCGTCCTGCCGATGATCCTCGTTCGCGCGCTGCAGGCGAACATTCAGTTCATCGGACAGATCATGGAGCGACAGTGGGCAGATATGCCGGCCTGGCTCGGACAGTACGGTCCGCAGGGTCAGCCGGTCAGTGGGTTCTTCTACTACACCGCACCGATCTACTCGCCCGAAGACTGGATGTGGTGGACCGGTGAAGTCGCCCAGGACGCCTGGATGGTGATGATCCGCGTCTCCGTCGACCTGACGTTCATGGTCATCGGTGGTGCGATCTTCGCGATTTTCTGGGTCGAGACGACGAACATGGGTCCAGAGGCGACCGCCCAGCAGATCCAGAACTCCGGGATGCAGATCCCCGGTTTCCGACAGAACACGGGCGTCATCGAGAAGGTCATGGAGCGATACATTCCACAGGTGACCGTTATCGGTGGTGCGCTCGTCGGGCTGCTCGCCGTCTGGGCGAACATGCTCGGCACCATCGGGGCCGTCACCGGGACCGGCCTGCTGCTGGCCGTTTCCATCACCTACAAGCTCTACGAGGAGATCGCAGAAGAGCAGATGATGGAGATGCACCCGATGATGCGCCAGATGTTCGGCAAGGAGTAACGAATAGCTCCACTTCTTTCTGTTCGTAAACATCCCTGATCATCGGCTTCGTCTCGAGCAGCTACGTTCGTGATGTCGCTGTGATCGTCCGCTGGTTCCTCGAGACGACGTACGGTCTCGCCTGACGGTATCGCTCGTCGGTGGTTTGGCTATCGCAGTCGTTGTACGTCACTGCACGCTCGTTTGCGAACTGCCGGCTACACGCTCGGTACTGGCCGCTCGAGTTCGAGTGGATCGGGATTTCGACGGTCACGTTCGCTCACTCGAGTGACGCTAAAGGCTGTGTGACTGACTCAGTGACGACCCGAACTGAAAGTATGAAAACGGCGGTCGACTACTGGATGGAGTAGCCGGCTGCGACGGTGAGCAGGAACACCATAAACACGGCCATCCCCATCATGTAGGTGATCGATCGGGGTTCCTCGATGAGGTGCTGGTAGTAGCCGGCGATGAGGAGGATTTTAGCAACGGCGAGAACGATCGTTGCCGCCAGTGCGATCTCGTACGTGAAGAACTCGAAGAAGGCGAACTTACCCGTACCGAGTGCCAGCAGTACGACGTAAATTAGCGCGTACGTTCGAACGTCAGCCATTGATCTCCATTCTGAGCGACGACCACTTATACCTTCCTCAATGCGGCTGATGCAGGGGTGATTCGGTCGTGTCGGCAACGGGTTTCTTCCGATCGTAACTCGGGTACTCCCATCGCGTCCGGGATGGCCGCGGGTGACGGAATTGCGGGTCGCCGTTTTCGACACGGGCATCGACGACGATCATCCTGATATCGAACTGTACTCAGAGAACCCGTCGGATCCCACCTATCCCGGTGGATGAACCGAGTTCACCGAGACCGGCGAGCGACTCGAGAGCGCCTGGCATCCCGAAGACGGACCGGACCAGAATCGGTACGAACACGGTATTATCGACGCAGAAACCGCGGCTGAGGAACTCGTCGAGAGCTACGAGGAGTCCGAACCACTCACCGAAGCGAATTCCGACGACGCCGGAGCCAGTCCGGTCTCAAGCGTCGAAGCCAGCGAGCGGGACGAGGAGCCGTCCTGGTGGCTCGATGCCGATCCACTCGTCGTGGCCGTCTATCTGGGTCTGTTCGCCGTCGCCGGTGGAATCGCTGCCATCGCGATTCGAAACTGACTCCCAGGCTTTCGAACCGGATCGATCACTCTCCTCGAGTCGGCTCGTATTCGGTAGCAAAAGTCGACGAAAAGCGTCGGAGATCGACGCTACATCAGGTAGAACAGCGGGAAGAGAATGACCCAGACGATATCGACGAAGTGCCAGTAGAGTCCGAAGAACTCGACCGGCCGGTGATCCTCGAGATACGCGTCGACGCTTACGATCCGGTAGATCATGAAGATAGCGATGAGCACGCCGAGGATGACGTGAAGCGCGTGCAGGCCCGTGGTCACGAAGTAGATCGAGTGCTCGATGCTGGTCCACCAATATTCACCGATCGCGAACTTGTAGTTGTACTCGTAGGCCTTGACGACCATGAAGGTGAGGGCAAGCGCAAGCGTCGCGCCCATCGCACCGAGCAGCCCCTTCTTGTTCTTGCGTTCAGCGAAGACGAGCGCCATGATGACCGTGAAACTCGAGGTCAACAGGACGTACGTGTTGAGTAGCCCGGGCCAGGAGGCGAACGGAACGGTCGTCCAGTCGGACCAACCAGTGTGCAGACGCATGAAGACGAACGCACCGATCGCAGCACCGAAGACGACGACGTCGGATGCGAGGAACACCCAGACGCCCATTTTGGTGTTTCCGACGCCGCCGAACGGCCACCGTTCGGCAACTGCCATCTCCGGGACGGTGAACTGCTCGAGACCGAACTTGAAGAGGGTGTATCCGAGCAGGACGATGCCGAGTGCGACCAGACCCAGATACAAGGCGTTCGGCTCGGCACTGGTCCCGACGACGGAGTGACCGCGATTTTCAGCGAATTCGACGAGGTACGGTGTGATTCCCGTCAGTCCGAGGAAAAACACGAAGGTCCCGATACCGATTCCGAGAGGCCAGATACTGGCGTGATCTGGGTGTTCTTCTTCGTGGCCAGCGACCGTTTCGGAGGCGGTTCCCTCACCGTGGGCAACGCCGCCGTCCGTCGCCGCCGCCGAATCCTCGACGAACTCGAGGTGACCGCTCGCGTAGCTCGGTCGACCGCCCCAGTTCTCGAGCGGCGGTGGGGACGGAACCGCCCACTCCGCTGTTCGGGAGAACTCCCACGGATTGTCCGGGGCCTTCGGCCCGTAGAGGAAGCTGTAGATGAACGTCGCGAACATGATGACGAACGACGCGGCGAAGACGAACGCACCGACCGTCGAGAGCTGGTGATAGAACTGGGCGTCTCCGGTGTAGTGGAAGACACGTCGTGGCGTCTCCCAGGCGATAAACTGCGGGAAGTACAGGAGATTGAATCCGATGAAGTAGACGGCGAAGTTAAGCTTGCCGAGCGTCTCCGAGTACATCTTCCCGGTGATCTTCGGCCACCAGTAGTAGAGGCCGGCGATCAACGCGGTGACGCCCGAGACCATGACGTAGTGGAAGTGGGCGACGACCCAGTACGTGCCACGGAACTCGTAGTCGAGGACGACGGCTCCGAGGAACACCCCGGTGATCCCGCCCAGGATGAACAGCACGAGCGCACCGAGTGAGAACAGGAACGGCGTGGTGAACCGAACCCGTCCCTTGACCATCGTGTAGATGAGCGCGAAGACCATCAGGTCGAACGGCAGCGAGATTCCGATCGTCGTCGCCATCATCAGCGTCTTGATCTCGAGGTTGATCGTCGTCAGGAACATGTGGTGCATCCAGACGAGGAACGACTGGACGGCCACGAGTACCATCGCGATGATAACCCACTTTCGGCCGACGAGACGCCGACCACAGAAGGTCTGGAACGTCTCGAACATGATCCCCAGTGCGGGGAAGAAGACGATGTACACCTCCGGATGGCCGAAGAACCAGAACAGGTGCGCCCACAACAGACTCGAGCCCTGTTCGGCCGCGAAGTACTGCGTCAAGAACAGTCGATCGGTCGCCAGCAACAACAGCGCTGCGAGGAGCGCTGCGAACGCGAACAGCATCATCCAGACGGTGAGCAGCCACGACCAGGTGAACATCGGCATGTTCCAGAGGCCGAGCCCTTCGGCACGCGACCGATGGATCGTGACGAGGAAGTTCACCGTTCCGATGGTGATCGAGATGACGAACAACATCAATCCGAGAATCGTCGCGTTCCCACCGGTAGTCGCCTCCATCGCGGGCGTGTACGTCGGCACGTTCAGTGGCGCGTACATCGTCCATCCGCCAGCGTAGGCACCGCCCTGGAAGAACGAGAGTACGATGAGAATTCCCGAGAACAGATAGAACCAGTAACTCAGCGCGTTCATCCGTGGGAACGCGAGGTCTTTGGCACCGATCTGGAGCGGTACGAAGTAGTTCGCAAAGCCGGCTGCGAACGGTGACAGGAACCAAAAGACCATCAACAGTCCGTGAGCAGTGACGGCCTGGTTGAACTCACCTGCGCTCAACAGACCGGTTCCGCCGGGTACCCACAGCTGTGCACGGAACGCGAGCGCCATTACCCCACCCAACAGGAGGAAAAACAGCGCCGTTCCGAGATAGAGGATCCCGACGTCCTTGTGATTCGTCGTGACGAGCCACCGCTTGACCGACGTCATCGGGGGAAGGTCACTCATTCGTCATCGCCTCCGCTTCCGTCGTCGGTGGTATCCGAGTCCTCGTCATTATCCTCGTCGTCCGCATCCGGATCCTCGAGCGTGTAGGTCTCGTCCGTCGGGCCGGTGAAGTCGATCGTGTCTTCGATCTCTTCGAACTCGCCGTCGGTCGGAGTTATCACCACGTCGTAACTGCCACCCTGATCGAAGTCGGTGATCTCGACCGTTCCGTCCTCGAAGTCGTCCGGACCGAGCGCGGCAGAGAGATCCTGCTCGAACTCGTCGTTCTCCTGGTGCTCGATCAAGAGTTCGAAGCCGTCGGTGACGGGTTCGGGCTCCTCTTGGTCGTCCTCGAGAGCGATCGTCAACGTTAGCTGGTCGTCCAACCACTGGTCGAAGTCGTCCTCGGCCATGACGGTGACGTCGGAAGTCATGCCGGAGTGGCCGGCTCCACAGAGTTCGAAGCACTCGAGGAGGTAATCGCCGGGCTCATCGGCCATGAACCAGGTCTGTTCGGTCTCTCCGGGGATCGCGTCAGCTTTGACCCGTAGATCGGAGATCCCGAACGTATGCCAGACATCGGTCGATGTCACCTCGATCCAGATCGGCGTATCCGCCGGAATCACCATGCCCTCATCGAATGAAGTCGTTTCGACGCCGTTCTCGTATTCGAATCCCCAGTCGAACGCCCAGGCTTCGACGTCTACTTCGATGGCGTCTTCCGTCGGATTGTCGTCTGGGCCGTCCTCGACGTACAGCAACATCCCGTAGGTCCAGACGACCAGCGAGATGACGATGATCGCGCTCAGTCCGAAGGATACGAACAGTTTCTTTCCGCCCTTTCCACCAGTCGGTAGCTCCCCGAGCGTTGGCAGATCGTCGTCGTCGCTCGGCTCGCCGCTATCACGATATTTGTACGCGTTGTACAGCGTGTATGCGACGACGACGACGCCTACGAGCGTACCGAGTGCGAGGAAGACCAGGAAGATGTCCTCGAACACGTCCACGCGCGTCTGCACTTGCATCGGGATCGTAAGTGCGCTGAAGATTGTATTCACCTCTATTGAAGACCGCTTATATGACGGACGATGGTTGCCGGGGGCACTTATCTATTTGGAAACGGGCCGACGGCCCCGACGTCATTGACCGTACTTGTGCGGGTCGGTCGTCCATCATCGAACGATCTGTCAGACCGATACAATAGTCCGACCTGATACGGTCTACTGTAAGTCGTTCCCGGAGCGACCGCAGGACGGTTCGCGGTCGTCCCGGACAAAGTCACAGTAAACCGTATGAATCGCTCGTTCTGGCTCGTCACTGAGTCGTAGGATTCGTCAAGCTTCTATCTGTCGCCCGGGAAGCAGCCATCTCGAGACGTGGTTGCTCACCGCGGCGAACGACCGCACATCGATGTCCCTCGAGTCGACCCCATCGTCGCTTACGAAGAGGTCAGGGTCGGTTTTGGGACGCAATTTTCTATACCGTCCGGAACGAAAGGCGGGTATGCCGGAAGAAGTGCTCTTCAAATTCGAACGGGAGATGAATCAGGCCGATATTGCGGATTATCTCCGGGCAGTCGCAGATAACTTAGAGAGCGGGGAAGACCTCACCATAGAGGCTGGTGGCGAATCGGTGACGATGTCGCCGCCGGCCCGGCCGACGTTCGAAATCAAGGCCGAACGCGAAACCTCGAGTTCCGGCGGCGCTGGCGAACTCAGCATCGAGTTCGAACTCGAGTGGGACGAAAACGGTGATCGATCGAGCGGCGAGCTGAACATCGAATAGCGTCGCCGGTTCGAACGCGAGACGGCGTCGGGTTCAGAGTGCAACAACCCAGACGCGGAACTCGGCGGGGAGACCGTAGACTCGACGAAACACCGCATCGAGAAACTGGCCGATTCGATTCGGATCCGCTTTCGCGCTCACGTGGGCGTTCGTTCCCGGCGCGTCGTCCGGGCGGGTCAGCTCGCTGATTTTGAAGGCGGGGAACTCCCCCAGGACGGCCTTGAGTTCCTCGAGTTCGTCGTCAGTACAGTCGAGGTTGATCGTTCCATCGGAGAACTGAATCCAGGGAGTGCCGAGTTCGGGATCCGGACCGGTCGTCTCCCGACTGTTTCGCTTTCGGTCACCGTCCACGTGATCGGTCTCCTCGGTACCGAGTTCGTCGCCACCGAGTTCACTGTCGTCGACCTCGAGCGTCAGAAACGCGCTCCCGCGCTCGCGGTGTGCAGTGATGGCATCGACGTACAGTTTCCGGCGATCGTTCGGCTCGGTCGCGTCGAAGCGAGTCATACGAAGACCGATACGCGCATTTCTTTAAGCCTTTATGCGACGGGCATGAACGGATCGGTATGGCACAGCCACGAATCCTGATTCTGGGTGCTCCCGGTGCGGGGAAGGGAACCCAGAGCGCGAAGATTTCCGAGGAGTTCGACGTCGAGCACGTAACGACCGGCGACGCACTCCGCGCGAACAAGGACATGGACATCTCCGAGATGGATACGGAGTACGACACCGCGCGGGAGTATATGGACCGGGGGGAACTCGTCCCCGACGCGGTCGTCAACGCCATCGTCGACGAAGCGCTCTCTCAGGCCGACGGGTTCGTACTGGACGGCTACCCCCGAAATATCGAGCAAGCGAAAGAACTCGAAGGAATGACTGACCTCGACGTCGTGCTCTCGCTCGACGTGAGCGAGGAGGAACTCGTCCACCGGCTGACCGGCCGGCGCATGGATCCCGAGACCGGCGACATCTACCACCTCGAGTACAACCCGCCCGAAGACCCAGCGGTCGAAGCTCGCCTCGAACAGCGTGACGACGACACCGAGGAGACGGTCAAAGAACGGCTTCGCGTCTACAGAGAAAACACGAAGCCGGTCATCGACCACTACGAGTCCGTCGGCGTCCTCGAGCGAATCGACGGCGAGCAGTCCCCGGACGAGGTCTGGACCGACGTCGAAGCGACTATCGAAGACGCCGCGTAGATCCGTCTCAGTCGTCCGCGACGAGACAGTACGCGTGGCCCGGCTCCTCGAACACCGTCTCTTCGCTGTCGTCCCAGAAGTTCGAAAACACGCCACGCTCGGCGTAATAGATTCGCCCGCCACGGGGAATCGGTCCGCTGGTGACGTGTCCTCGGTTCTCGACCCGCCAGCGACGGCTTCCGGTTTCCTTCTCGAGAGCGTAGAGGTGGGTATCGTAGGAGCCGACGAGGACCGCGTCCGCGGTTGCCGTGAGCGACCCGATCACGTGGCCGCGAACGTTCGTCGACCAGAGTTCGTCGCCGGTCTCCGCGTCGAGCGCGTGGACGTGACGGTCGTCGCCCCCGACGTAGACGACACCTTCGTCGGGGTCGATCGCGGGATTGGACATGATCACCTGTCCCGTCTCGAACGACCACTCCTCGCTGCCGTCCGCGAGATCGAGTCGGTAAAATCGTCCGTCCCATGAGCCGACGAAGGCCGCGCCGTCGTAGACCGGCGTCGTTCCCTTGATCTCCGCACCCAGGTTGAACCGACCGCCGGCCATCGACTCGCCGTCCGGTCCGCCCTCGCCGCCCGCCTGAAACGACCAGGCGAACTCGAGCGAGGGAAACTCCCAGCAGTAGACGACGCCGTCGTTCGAGCCGGTTACGAGCCGACCGGCGTCGCAGTCGATGGCGGGCGATGGGTGGGGCATCCCCCAGATTCGGTCGTCGCTCCAGGTTGGCGTCCCGGTTTCGGCGTCGATCTCCCACAGCGCGCCGCTTGCCGGATCGCTATACTCGGCCAGCAAGTAGAGCCTGCCGTCGATGTAGGCTGGACTCGAGCCGATCGCGATCGCGCCGTCGAACTCGCGGATGCCCGTTCGCCAGATCAACTCGCCGCTCTCGACGTCGATCGCATAGAGCACGCCGTCGTAGCCCCCGACGTACGCCACGTCACCGACGATCGCCGGCGTTCCGTGAAAGCCGAGGCTTCGGGAGGCCCCCGTCTCGAGCCGCCAGCGTTCGTTTCCCTCGGGCGTAAGAGCGCGTATCACGCCCGTATCGGCCGCGACGAGGATCGTCTCGCCGTCGGACGTCGGTCGCGGTGTCGACTTCGCCGCCGTGTGACCGATGCGGTTGACCGGTGTGGACCAGTCGACGCGAACCTCGTCGGGAACGGTTACGTCCGGGTAGTAGCCGTATCGGCGCAGCCCGCGGCGAAACATCGTCACGTCATCGTCGACCGGTCTCGGTACGTGTTCGGGTCCAGCGTCGGCCGCCGCTCGCTCGCAGCCGGGTATCGTCCGTCCGACGCGTGCGCTTGAGCCGACGAGCGACAGGCTCCCCACCGCACCGACGCCGGCGAGCAAGCCGCGCCTGGAGATCTCCTCGAGTTCGGTCCCTGGCCGTTCGGGTTCGACTCGAGATCGATCGGAACCTGTGTTAGGTCCGTTCACGCCCGTTCTCGTTCGTCTACGGTGAGCCGAGGAGAAAAACCCCATCCTTTCGGATCGGAGCGCCCGCGGTCAGACGACCGACCGCACCGCCCCTGCCGTGATCACTCCTGCTGGGCGTCGACGACTGCCACGCCAGCCAGGTTTACGATGTCTTTGACCTCGTCGCCTCGCTGGAGGACGTGGACCGGTTCGTCCATACCGACGAGCATCGGACCGATCGCGTCCGCGCCACCGAGGCGTTGGAGAAGCTTGTAGCCGATGTTCCCCGACTCGAGGTTCGGAAAGACGAGCACGTTCGCCGGTTCCTCGAGTTCCGAGAAGCCGTACGTTCCCTCGAGGATGTCCTCGACGACGGCGGTGTCCGCCTGCATCTCGCCGTCGACGGGAAAGTCGACGTTGGGATCGTTCTGGAGCATTTTCGCCGCCCGGCGAGGTTTGCGCGTGCTCTCGTTGTTGACGCTGCCGAAGTTCGAGTACGACAGCAACGCAGCGCGCGGTTCGACGTTGAACCGTCGGGCGAGTTTGCCGGTCTGTTTGGTCACTTCCGCGAGTACTTCCTCGTCGGGCGACTGGTTGACCGTCGCGTCCGCGACGAAGATGACGCGGTTCTTGAACGTCAACATGTAGACGCCTGCCGCGTAATCAACGTCGTCTGCGGTGCCGATGACCTGTAACGGCGGGCGAAGCGCCGACGGATAGTGGTGTGACAGGCCGGTCATGAGGGCATCTGCGTCCCCCTGTTCGACCATGATGCTTCCGAAGTAGTTCGTATCGCGCTCGATGAGTTCGCCCGCCTCGGTCCGGGTGATTCCCTTGCGCTGGCGGAGTTCGTGAAGCCGGTCGGCGTACTCCTCGTAGTCCCCGACCGTCGGATCGGCCACCTGCGGTTCGAAGTCGAGTCCCAGATTCGCTGCAGTCCGTCGAATGTCACCTTCGTCTCCGATGAGGATCGGGACTGCGATCCCCTGTTCTTGAATCTGGTAGGCCGCTCGAATCATCTTCTCGTTTTCGCCCTCCGCCAGCGCGACCGTCTTCGGGTCGCTTTTGGCCTTGTTGAGGACGACCCGCATCATCTCGCGTGACTTGCCCAGACGAGCCTCGAGTTCGGCTTCGTACTCATCGAGATCGATTTCGGCTCTGGCGGAACCGGATTCCATCGCCGCCTCGGCAATCGACGGTGCAACTCGGAAGAGAACCCGTGGATCGACGGGTTTGGGGATGATGTAATCCGGACCGAACTGAATTGGATCGTCGCCGTAGGCTTTGACCACGGCGTCGGGAACGTCCTGGCGTGCGAGGTCGGCCAGTGCTTCGGCACAGGCGACTTTCATCTCCTCGTTGATCTCCGTCGCACGCACGTCGAGTGCCCCTCTGAAGATGAATGGGAAGCCGAGGACGTTATTGACCTGGTTCGGATAGTCCGACCGACCCGTAGCCATGATGACGGTATCGTCTCGGGCGGCCTTTGCCTCCTCGTATCCGATTTCGGGGTCGGGGTTCGCCATCGCGAAGACGATCGGATCGTCCGCCATCGACCGAATCATCTCCTGTGAGACGAGGCCACCGATCGAGAGGCCGACAAAGACGTCTGCACCGTCCATGGCGTCCGCGAGATCCCCCTCCGTAACGTCGCGAGCGAACTGCTGTTTGTACTCGTTTACTTCATCCGCGTTGGCTCGCTGTTCGGTGATGATTCCCGACGAATCGCACATCGTGATGTTCTCTTTCTCACAGCCGAGAGAGACGTAAAACCGAGCCGTTGCGATCGCACTTGCTCCCGCACCGGAGAAGACGATTTCGACCTCCGAGAGATCCTTCCCGGCGATATCCGCGGCGTTGAGCAGCGCCGCACCAGAGATGATCGCGGTCCCGTGTTGGTCGTCGTGAAACACGGGAATGTCAATTTCCTCGCGCAGGCGTTCTTCAATGGTGAAACACCCCGGTGCTTTGATATCCTCCAGGTTGACGCCGCCGAAGGTCGGTTCCATCATTTTGACGGCCTCGACGAGTTTGTCGGGATCTTCCTCGTCGAGCTCGATGTCGAAGACGTCGATGTCCGCGAATCGCTTGAACAGTACTCCTTTCCCTTCCATCACGGGTTTCGACGCCTGCGCACCGATATTTCCGAGGCCCAGGACGGCAGAACCGTTCGAGACGACTCCGACGAGATTCCCTTTAGCCGTATACGTGTAGGCCTCCGTTTCGTTTTCATCGATTTCCGTACACGGCGCAGCGACGCCGGGGGAGTACGCGAGAGACAGGTCCCGTTGTGTGTTCGTCGGTTTCGTCGTCGAGATTTCTATCTTTCCAGGTGGATCCGTTCGGTGGTAATCCAGTGCGTCTTCATCCAGTCCCATACCACAGCCAGTGTGGGCTAGCACTAAAAACAATGCGAAAGGGGTATTCGACAACTGTCGTAAACCCCGCCGGGATCGACCGTCGTATGAGCATTCGACCCTTTTATACGATCTGCACGAATGGTGTGCAGTATGGACGTCGCGGTCGGTGGAACGTTCGATCCCGTTCACGACGGGCACCGCAGACTGTTCGAACGGGCGCTCGAACTCGGAGACGTGACGGTCGGACTGACGAGCGACGAGTTCGCACCGAAGACCCGACACACCGACCGACAGATCCGACCCTTCGAAGCGCGAGCGGAGATTCTCGAGAACGAACTCGAGGAACTCGCAGACGAGTACGCTCGCGAATTCGAGATTCGGCCGCTCGAGAAGCCGACCGGAATCGCGACCGAGCCACAGTTCGACTATCTCGTCGTCTCCCCCGAGACGCGCGACGGTGGAGAGCGAATCAACGAGATCCGGGTAGAACGCGGGTACGATCCCCTCGAGGTCGTCGCCGTCCCACACGTCCTCGCAGCGGACGGCGATCTCATCTCGAGTACGAGGATTATCGAGGGGGAAATCGACGAGCACGGAACGGTCCTGTCGGAGGATTCAGACTGTCCGTGATATAGTCGGTGAACATCACTGCACTCCCGTTCGCGAACTGGCGACCAGTAGGCTCGGTTCTGGCTGCTCGGGTGCGAGCGAAACGAACGTCGTTCCGACGGCTACTATCGGCCCACGTCGCGATCGTTTCCACCGGATAACGGACCGCTAACTGGATGAAACGATCACCTATCGCTGGATTCTCATCGCTGTCCGATACCGTCCGCCGACCGACAGCTCGGAGACGATCCACCGTCGAATTCCGATGATCGACCCCTTACCATCTGGGGGGCTCGAGACCGGCGTCTTCGAGGAGATTCTTCCACCGAGTCTGAATGGAAAGCCGAGAGACGTCCGTCGCCTCCGCGACGGCACCCTGCGTTCGGCCGTCACCAGCGATCAACGATCCGGCGTAGACACTCGCCGCGAGTACCGCCTGCTTCGATCGGTCGTTCGACGGAACGTCAGCGAGAAAAAGATCGATCGCACACGAGCGGGCCTCGCTCGACAGCGCCAGCCGATCCGCCGCCGCCTCGAGTTCCTCGAGCCACGGCTCGTATTCGATTCGATCCCGTGCGCTGTGCATACAGCCCCTCTCGCCGCGATGGTGAATAAACCCAACGCACTCACCACCCTCGCTCGAACGAACTTCGCGCGGACGTCTTCGTCGTCTGATATCTTCGACAGTACTCGACCGTTTCGATGAATTCGCCCGACTGCACCGAACGTTCGTCGAGCCAATACGGTGCTACCGAGGCCAACGATCAGCTACGAACGCCTAGCGAAACCGGCCGTTCTCCCTGGGTTTCACTAGG
The DNA here is from genome assembly GCF_003841485.1 of Natrarchaeobius halalkaliphilus. Classification (NCBI taxonomy): domain Archaea; kingdom Methanobacteriati; phylum Methanobacteriota; class Halobacteria; order Halobacteriales; family Natrialbaceae; genus Natrarchaeobius; species Natrarchaeobius halalkaliphilus. The sequence continues at coordinate 321,720 of NZ_REFY01000002.1, forward strand.
AGACGACTACTTAAGCATGCTGCAGCCCTACCGGTCGATGACGCCCCGGCTCGCGGTCGTCGGGTCCACTTCGTCATGAAGGAACCAACCTGCAAGCTCGTCTGTACCGGTTGTGGCCTCGAGATGCCCTACCGGGATCGATCACTGGCCGAGCAGGCCGCAGAGCTACATCAACTTCGCGATCCGGAGCACGTGACGTTTATCGTCCCACCCGATTGGTCACCCGAAGAGCCGGTCAAACACGACTGATCGAGCCGGCTCACGGCCGTAAGCGCTCCCGTTGACTTGCCGAAATCCCACCAACTCGAGACGCCACGGGTTCGATCCGTGAAGTAACGCTTTCGGGGCTCGGTCACGTCGGATCCGACTATGACCACGCAATCTCGACTGGAGGGGGACCGATGACGACCGAGGGCGACTCACCGACGAACGACCCGGTCTGGGCGGAGGTCGTCGCGGACGCAGGAGCGATCACCGAAGAGTACCGCGACCGCGACTGGGACGTCGTGGTCCTCGAACCGGCCGACATCTCACCGGTCGAAGACGGCGATCGAACCGGTTTCGACGTCGTCGTCTCGGATGCCGAGTACGACCTCGTCGAAACGCTCGTCGAGGGAGACGACGGTTCCTTTACTGACGCGGACGTCTACTACCGTCCGTCCGACGGCTCCGATCGACGATTTGCGCTCGTCTTAGAGCGCGACGAAGCGAGCGAAACGGCCGTCTGCATTCCGCTCACGTACTCGATTTCATCGGCTCGCTCCGTCCTCGAGGGAGCGTTGCTCGACGAGGAGTTGCTCGTTCACGTTCGAACCCTCCGATCGGACACTGACGACGATGACCACGAGGACCGTTCGAAACAGTGGGTTACGTTCTCGCACGACGATCCATCGCTCTTCCTCGAGGAATCGGATGTCCGAGACTGGGACGAAAGCGAGACCGAAGACGACACGTAGCCGGTTCAATCCTCGTCTTGCTCTCGCAACTCTTCGCTCGCTTCTCTGACCTCTCGCATCACGCTCGAGATTCGCTCTTCTGCCTCGAGTTCCTCGTCGACCGAGAGATCGACCCCTTCGACCTCGAGGAGGAACTTTGCGACCTCGGTCGACTCGTACATCACGTCGTCGAGTTCCTCGGCGGTGAAAAAGTCACACATCGCTCCGTAAAGGAAGGTCGCACCGGCTTTTCTGACCTTGTCTTCGAACGAAGATCTGGCCTGATTGACCGCCTGGGGCGTGTACGTGTCGGTCATGAACGGAACGAGCTCGGGCAGGTTCTCTCCGATCTTCGTCATTTCGACGCCGGTCTCGGTCCGAAAATCCGAACAGAGCCGGGCAATCGCCCACTCCCTGGCTGTCACGTACGTTCGGTCGCGAAGGAACTCGTTTACCCGGTCGTACTGTGCACCGTCCATCTTCGTAAACCGTGCGTACTTCTCGACGTCTTCGGGAACGTCGCTCTTCGATGGTTCGGGGTCCGGAACGTCCGGCATGGGCTCGTCATTCATGGCCGCCTATTCCGAGACACACGGGATAAGGATTGTTCTCGAAACCGACGCTCGCTCGACGCGATCGAGTAAACGATAAACTCGAGCTTTGTTTTGGACAGTTCGACCGGATTTAAGTCCGTAAGGACCGTCCGGTACTGCATGTCACAGACGCCAGTCGTGGTCGAGGCCGTACGGACGCCACAGGGCAAAGAGGGCGGTGTATTCGCGGATCTCCGAAGCGAGGAGCTTTCGATTCCACTGGTCGACGAGCTTCTCGACCGGACGGGGCTCACAGGGGAGGATATCGACGACCTGATGTGGGGCTGTGCACAGCAACGCGACGAGCAGGGGAACAACGTGGCTCGCGTCATCGCGTTGCTCTCGGAACTCGGCGAGAGCGTCCCCGCAACGACGATCAATCGCTGGTGTGCGTCTTCGATGCAGGCCGTCATGTCGGCGTCGGACGCGATCGCAGCCGGAAATCGCGACGTCATCATCGCCGGCGGCGTCGAGAACATGTCTCGTATCGCGATGGGTGAAAACACGCCGAACGTCCACCCCGGAATGGCCGAACGCTACAACATCGGGGAACTCCAGATGGGGATGACCGCCGAAACGGTCGCCGAGGAGTACGATATCAGCCGAGAAAAACAGGACGAATACGCAGCTAAAAGCCAACAACGTGCAGTCGAGGCGACCGAAGACGGACGGTTCGACGACGAAACCGTTCCGATCGAGACCGACGACGGCGTCGTCGACGAGGACGAAGGACTTCGTCCCGGAACGACCGCGTCGAAGCTGGCCGAACTGCCGAGCGTATTCAAAGCCGACGGCACCGTCACGCCCGGCAACGCCTCTCAGATCTCCGACGGCGCAGCCGCGTTACTCGTCACCAGCGAATCCTTCGCTAACGACCACGATCTCGAGATAGTGGCCCACGTCGGGATGAACAACGTCGCCGGCGTCGACCCGACCGTAATGGGGATCGGTCCCGTGCCCGCGACTCGAGGACTTCTCGAGCGCAACGGCCGCGATATCGACGACTACGACCTCGTGGAGCTCAACGAAGCGTTCGCCAGCCAGGCGGTCTACTCGCGCGACGAACTCGGCGTCGATCCCGACCTGTTCAACGTCAACGGTGGTGCGATCGCCATCGGACACCCGCTCGGTGCCTCGGGTGCCCGGCTCCCAGTGACACTCATTCACGAACTCCAAAAACGCGGCGGCGGTCTCGGTCTCGCGACGCTCTGTGTTGGTTTCGGACAGGGTGCAGCCATCGAGTTCGACGTTTGAGGATATCGAGAGACGTGACACCGGAGCGGTCCACCGACGTCACGCGTGTCTCTCTGATTTGCGAACGCGTGATACGGTTTACTGTGACTTTTTTCCGGGGCGACCGCGAGCCGTCCTGCGGTCGCTCCGGTAACGACTTACAGTAGACCGTATGAGACTCGAGCGCGGTGAAGACAAAACGGCGCTCGAGTGCAACGACGGAAGCAGTGCGATCTCCGGTATCAATCGCGGCTTCCCTACTGGCTCGCACTGGCCCCATCGAACGGTGATCTGGGTGGCAACTGGTCACACCGTACATCGCTCGTGACGTGTCCAGTGATACGGTCTGTTATGATTCGGTACCGGTGATGGCTCGGATGGGGCTGCGATCACCGGTAAAACGGTATAACGACCCGTATGAGAGCCTGCCAGTTTAGTATCCTCGGCACCGAGATATCGCATGGACACAGTATTGCTCGCGATAATCGTAGGCATCCCGCTCGCCTGGCATCTCGTCCTTACGGTGGTGACCTACTACGACGCCGGACGGGTCGGCCTCGAGCCGCCGAGAAAATGGGCGGTGATCACGTTCGCCGTTCCGATCTTCGGCTTTTTCATCTATTTATTCGAACGGAGCGAGCTCTCGTACGACCCCGAGACCGATCCGTATCGCGGAAACACGATCAACGTCCACCCCTCTCGAGCGGACGAGGTTCCCCTGTCATCCCGCAGTGACGAGCGACCGTCTTCGACTCGAGATGACGAGTAGCCTGAATCGAAACCACTTTAGGTAACTTCGACCAACGTCTCATCGCGGGGTCGTGGCCAAGCCAGGGATGGCGACTGACTCCAGAGGTCCCGCGCCCGGGACGACACTCCAGACTGATATACTGATCGGACACCTGATCAGTGTCCGTGTGATGACCCTCTGGAGTTCCGAGGCGCACCGGAGATATCAGTCGATCGGGGGTTCAAATCCCTCCGACCCCATTCTGAGCTTAATACTATCTTAAGACTACAGAGACGTCTTCTCTGGACAAAACTCGAAATACCTGTTACCGTATTTCCGGCCGTTTTTGGCAGGAATAATCTGATTTCTGATATACTTCTTTCCCTCCGGCGGTTCCTATCGTGTAGCGGTGAGCGGTCAGCATCGACGGAGCGCCGCGAGTGCCGGATGGGTGAAAGCCCGGCAATCCCGCCCGGACGAGCTGGCGCAAGCGAAGCGAGCGACCAGCCTCGTTCCGGCGAGGGAGCGGCGCGAAGGAGTTCTCAAACGACTGGTTCGCCTTCGTCAAAGCGGCTACTGACCGATGGGGGTCGTGTCGAGAGTGAACCGTCTCTCATTCGCTATCCACCAGTTAAGCCACCGACGATCTCCGAAACCGGCCAGGGTCACCGATACGTTCGCTGTACTCGCGGTGATAACGACGATACGGTCTATATTCACCAGCTCTGTGCGATCGCTGCTGGCGCTGATCCGTACGATGTCTTCGGTAAACAGTACGACGTCCGTCACGTCGTACCGACCGAGTGGCTCGGTCCTGACGCCAAGACTGCGAAGGGAACTCCAATTCTCAACACTACAGAGACGGTCGCTCTTGCGCCGATCTGGGCACGTTGTAGTGATCGGTTTGGGGAAATCGACAGATCGGAGGACGAAGCATGACGGTCGTTTGTCGTCACTGCGGCAGGGTGATTCAAGAGCACGGAACAGCCGTGCTCGAGGATCGCTTTGTTCTTCGGATCTGTCCCGTTGCGAGTCGAACGCCCATCGTCGACGCACGGTGAATGGGGGCGCTTTCGGGCACACAGCAAGGTTGTAACAGATCCAGTTTAGTCCAGTACCTTGCTGACTGCGGCCTGATGGCTTACGGTCAACGTGACTCGAACGCGCTGACCGACCGAAACAGCGACCGCGTTCGAATTCTCAAGTTCCTTGCACGGCACCCAGAAGGCGTTTCCCAGACTGCGCTCTGTCACTTTGTGCTGAAAGGTGTTGCTCCTAGCGATTACTCGGGCCTCTACGATCTCTCAGGCGATGCCTACGAACGTCACGATGCTGCTGCTCAGTATTTTTACACCGGTAACGACTGGGTAGCGCTCGATGGCTCCGATGATGACTACCAGTTCCTCAATCGATTCGTCAACGATCTCCAGGAGTGTACCGATCTCGTCCGTCTCGAGCACGTCGATCGCGACGACGAGCGGGGACGATGGGTCTACCCGACCCACCGCCTCCTTGACTTGATTTCGGAAGGCATTCGTGAAACACCGACCGCTTCGAACGAACTCGTCTACGACCGCGAGTTCGTACAGAACATGCTCAAGACCTGTAGGAACAGCAGTTTCGACCTTACTGATTCCCAGAAAAACTTTGCAGCTCACGCACTTCGTCGTTACATCCAACGCACGCAGGATTACCGATTACTCTTCGATGTGCACCTCGCTAACCGAAGCGGTTACGACCGTCGTCGTATGGAAAAGTCCTACAAAACCCGGTTTACTGACGAAGGGCGCGTGAACAAGGCTTTCGCGCGGCTTCAGTCAGCACTCGAATACGGCTACGAACGAGCTAAGAACGCCGTGTTCGTGACGCTCACGACTGATCCCGCGAAACATGATTCGCTGTGGGACGCTATACAGGCGATAAATCCGGCTTTTCACAACCTCACGCAGTTTTTCAAAACCGACCCTTCCACGGTCAAGGATACTCGAGAATCCGTGGTTCCGTACTGGCGACCTGGACTCGACTCGTCGAACTTTCACTTCGGCCAAGAAGGTGTCGTGTCGGGCAGACCACGTGAACGTCTCGAGTACGTCAAAGTGCTCGAATTTGACGGTGGCGGGAAACCACATCTACACTGTCTCTTTTTCGATGTTCCAACCCGTGAGAGCGACGGAATGCCGTGGTTGATCGACAAAGACGAACTCTCACATCGCTGGGATCAGTACGGGCAAGGTCGAATCGGCGATCTGTACCCGCTTGCGTATCGTGACGATCTCGACGAAGTCGGTGACTTCGGAGATCGCGTCGTCCGTGATGAGGACGGGACTCGTCTCAAAGATGAGGACGGCGAGTTTGTCACGGAACCCGTCGACGAAGGCTTCGTCTCCTGGTATCGATACGGCGATCACGATCACTCGCAGGAGTGGGTCGATGAGCACGTTCGGTATCACAAAGGAACGGACGGCCTGATCGATATGGACGGTGACGACGACGTTCTACAGGAGAAAACTGCTGGTGCATACATCGGGAAGTACATCTCTGAGATGTACGGAACGCTCCTGGATCACAACGCTGCCGACGTCCCGGAGGACTTCGATCCGGAACTCGATGCTGACGATGACGATGCGGCGTACTGGAAGCTCGCACTCTACTGGGCGACACAGCGCCAGTTTTGGAGTCCATCAAACGGGATTCGCGATGCCATACGGCTCGACGATGATCGCACTGACATTCGTCGCGGTGTCGCTGATGCTACCAGAACATCACTCCTCGTTTCCGCTGAAGCACATCACGAGCCTCATGCATCCTATCCCGATCTCGATTCGTCACGAACTGAGTCGCTGTTCCACGATCTCGTTCGTGACCTTCTCGCTGAACGCGAGCTCGAGGAAACTCGAGCGTCGGTCACGTCGACTACGCTTGCCCGAATCGATTACCTCGGTGCGTACCACTATTCGGACGTTCCCGACAGCGGTGATCGACGCGTGGACGCTGCTGTGGTTGAGCAGGCGATACACGATCCGAACGAACCTGTTGTTCTTGCATCTTCTGGCGATAATCCACCACCTGTTGAAGACGTGTGGTCATAGACATGACTCCAGGTCTACTAGTTGCTAGAGGGTGTTATAGAACAGCTTGCCACCCTTTGCGGCTACCGACGAACGGTAAGTACAGTACATTGGTTGACCAATACAGAGCGAGGTGAAGCAGAATTCAGTCATACTCACTGCCTGTCAGAGGTGGCATTCGGCGTCGGTAGTTTCTCGCGAGCGGAATAGTCCTCCTCTCCGACACTGTCGCCGATTCTGGTCACTGGTTTATTAGTATCTCCAGTATTTGTTGTCCGTATGGCATCAATTCCAACAGAGTCTCGTGATTTGTTCAAGAAGAAGAAGACGTTCGCTCACCTGGCAACGCTCTTGCCGGATGGCGCACCTCATGTCGTTCCAGTTTGGGTGGAGTACGATGCCGATGCTGACCGTCTCTTGGTGAATACCCAACGTGGCCGCCGGAAGGAAAAAAATGTCCGCCAACAGTCACGAGTTGCCATCAGTATGACTGACCCAGATAACCCTTACCGGATGCTCTCGGTACGAGGTGAGGTCGACGACATCACTTCAGAAGGGGCACACGAGCAAGTCAACAGGATGGCGGAGCGCTATCTGGGAGACGGGGACTACGCTGACCCTCAGACAGAACGTGTTATCATCTCAATCAGACCTGAGCAAGTCAGCTACTCTGACTCGTAGGAAGAGAACCGAGTCCAGACAAAGCTGGGAGAAACTATGAGTCCGCTGGCCGGGTGAGCGCCCGTTCGTCCTCCCTCAGCAGTGGTACAGCGAATAGTAGGCGCGTGGAGTGAACGGATAGTTCAGTCTATCGGAGACGAAAAGAATTCTATTGAAATCGTTCTATGACTCCCACAGTTAGCTACGCCACTTTCGGTCCCGCCACTGTACGTACAAGACCACGTTTCCCACTTCTAGCTATTACTATCACTCTAGTATTTAGATATGCATGGCAACTAGTGATAGTTCTGGAGACGGGTTCCAGACAGCGACGGTATCGAGCGGGAACTACGATGGCGACGATGCTGAATGGATTCCTCTCCCGGACGAAGGCGAAGTGATTCAGGGAATCATCCTTGCGATGACTCCAAACAGCGGAGACTACGATCAGCTGCGCGTCCGGTTCAAGTCGACCGACGGCGACGATGAAGGCGAGATTCGGCTCGCTCACTTCAACCAGACGCTCGAGGACACCGTTCACGAGAATGGAATCTCGGAAGGGTACGAGTTCCGCCTCGAAGGTGTCGACTCGTACGAGTGGACGGACGACGACGGCAACGAGCGCGAAGGAACCGAACGCGAGCTGGAGTACCGCGCCTGAGCAGTAACGCGACGACGTTTTCTCACACACGATTACTATGGCAAATCACAGAAACGGATTCGATCTGGGCGGAATGGCAAACGACTACGCAAACCTTCGAACAGTCCCTGCGCTCCTGTCAATCGTCTTCGCGATGGCGTCGCTATACCAGTTCGGCGCTGTCGACGAAATTCACATCCAGTGGTTCGACTACACGCTGTCGAACACGCACGCTATCGGTGGCTCGCTCGGCGTGTACGTAATCGCGTTCATGTCGAGCCAGACCAAGAGCTTCGAGCACTACCAGGACTGGGAAAAGGTCACGATTGCAGCCGGACCGATTCTCATACTCGGGTACGAATACTTGCCGTACCTGCCGTCGGTGATCGAATACCACGATCTCGCACTGTTCGGCCTGGTCGTCCTCACGCTTGCGGTCGTAGGCTTTTCGATCGCGCTCGTCGGCACTGCCGCTGCCGAAGAAACCTCCGCTGACGATCTCGAGGTCGAACACAACGACACTGTCGTTGTCAACGCGACCTTCGCGGAAGACGGTGCGACTGCCGATCTCAACGTGACGATCGTCGCTGACGACAACGAGATTCTAGACGAGTCGACGCACACGCTCGAGGGCGACGAAAACGAGTCCGACGAGTGTCACGGGTTCTTCGATCGACTCGACGACGGCGACGGCGTCCTCGAACTCACGTTCCAGTCGGTACGACGGGGCGTCGCCGCTTTCGCCGCGTCCCCGTCGGTCGAACGTGTATACGGTATAGTGCGCCTCGAGGCCGGAGCGAACCGGTCCCCACCTGGAGTGATCCGCTGTCGTTCCGTGTACCAGTACGACTGGTGGGCCGCTCCCGGTCCGTTCGTACGCGATCGACGTGCCGTCTGCAGATTTGGCCGTCTTCATTGTCTTTTGACTTGCCGTTTATACCCTCAGCGAGACAACCAGTTCTATTCGCGTGACTCGTTGTGAAGTGGACGGTCGCCGCGGCTCTGGGCGTTCCCGAGTAACGTTTCCGCCTCACCCCGGTAGTCATAGCCGGGGATGATTCCCTGTGCGAAGGTTCCCTCGACGTATTCGATGAGGGCTTTCGCGTCCTCGACGCCATCTCTCGCGTTCCCGGCGACGTACTCCAGCGTTACTCGCACGTCGGTGGCGTCACGGTCGACGGTGGGCTTCTCGTGCGTGTCGGTGTGAGAAACGGTGAAGGCGTCCTCGAGTCGACGCTCGAGGGTTTCGAACCACCCGTCTTCGACGACAGGAGCGACGGTTTCGTTCGCGACGGCGGCATCGAGTGTCGGCAGGGTAACGGTGATGAGAAATCGACTGCCGCGTCCGCTGTTCGTATCGACGGCTGTCACGGTCGTGTCGAAGACGGTCGTCGTGAGCGTATAGTCTTCGTCCGACTGGTCGAACGCGTCGTGGGATTCGAGTTCCTGTTCGATGGCTGGCGGAACTGTGGTCATCGTAGAGTGAAACGGCCGTCATGAAAAAGGGTGTTACGTTGTCCTACCGATCGGACAGTGAGACGAGGGAACAACCACCACGACATCGTAATCCGTCCGATCGTTTCGACTCGGTAGGGATCCGTTTCCGATGCAAACGCCATGCATAACTACAACGGATATCGACGTTTCTCGCTGGCATGTCCATCGATAGACACGCAGCCGAACGCCGCCGTTTTGCTCGACTTCTCGGAACCGACGGGGAGGTCGGTTCTGGACTCCCAATCGGCTCTCGCTCGAGTTCGGTTTCCAAATCGGCCCGCGAGGAGCGACGGACGGACGGGGCCGATGACGAACGCGTAACCGACTTCGGAAGCGAGGGGGCTGTCGGAGCCGATCCGAGATCAGAATAGTCCGAGGCGGCCAGAATCGTCCGACGAGATCAGGACAGTTGGCGGGTTTCGAGAAACGAACTGAGCGCGGTCGCGACTTCTTCGAAGTCCTTGACCGTGAGTCCGTCCGTCGTGGCGAAAACGCCCTCGCTGTCGTTGGTCACGCGAATCAAAAAGCCGTTATCGAAGACGCGAATGGTGTAGTTGTACTCACCAAGTTCCGAGTTTTCGTAGGCTGTTTGTGCGGTTTTGAACCCTCGCCACTCGTGACCGATGAACGTCGAGAGGTCGGCATCGCGTTCGAGGTCTTCTCGCAGATAGACCTGTTCGTAGTCGTCACGCGTAAAGTAGGTGACCGAGCGGAGGCTGTCCCCGATCGCCGTTCGACAGGTCGTTTCGATCTGCTCCGTCGCCTCGTCGGTGAGTAGGCCTGTGGCCATACCTGAGTGGTCGAACTCAGCCACCTTAACGACGGGGGGACTTATCGACCTATTGATACTGAAGGATTGACTTCGAGGCGATTCACGCGCTCGAGATTGCCTGATCGAGATCTGCGATCACGTCGTCGACGTCTTCGATACCGATCGAGAGTCGGACGAGGTCGTCGGTAACACCGCCTGCGAGCTTTTCTTCCTCGGTGAGTTGCTGGTGAGTGGTGCTTGCGGGATGGATTATCAACGATTTCGCGTCTCCGACGTTCGCCAGCAGACTCATGAGGTCGACTTCGTTGCAGACCGTCTCGGCGGCGTCGTAGCCTCCCTCGAGACCGAACGTGATCATGCCGCCGTAGCCACCCTCTAAGTACTCGCTGGCTTCGTCGTGGGTTTCGTGACTTTCGAGGCCCGGGTAGTTGACCCACGAAACCGACGAGTGGTCTTCGAGGTACTCTGCGACGGCCATCGCGTTCTCGCAGTGTTTCTCCATCCGGAGCGGGAGCGACTCGAGTTTCTGGAGAGTGACCCAGGCGTCGAACGGCGATTGCTGGTTGCCGAGGTCGCGCAATCCACGCGTTCGGGCGGCGATCGCGAACGCCTGCTCGCCAAACGTTTCGTGGAAGTTAATCCCGTGATACGCCGGATTCGGCTCGGTAAGTTCGGGATACTCACCCTCGTCCCACGGGAACGAGCCGCCATCGACGAGAATTCCACCGACCGTCGACCCGGCACCGTGGATCCACTTGGTCGTCGAGTTCCAGACCAGATCGGCCCCGTGTTCGAGCGGGCGACAGAGATACGGCGTCGCGAACGTGTTGTCCACGAACAGCGGAACGTCGTGTTCGTGTGCGATATCAGCGATGCGTCCGATATCGGGCGTGACCAGGGCGGGGTTACCGATCGTCTCGAGGTGGACGAACGCGGTGTCGTCGTCGATCGCCTCGGCGTAGGCGTCGTAGTCGAGAGTGTCGACGAACTTCGTCTCGATCCCGCGTTTCGAGACGGTGTGGGTGAGATAGGTGTAGGTCCCGCCGTAGAGCGAAGACGAGGACACGATGTTGTCGCCCACGTCCGCCAGAATAAACGTCGCGAGATCGAACGACGCCATTCCAGAGGACGTCGCAAGCGCGCCGACGCCACCCTCGAGGGTGGCGATCCGCTCTTCTAACATCGCGTTCGTCGGGTTCATGATTCGCGAGTAGATGTTTCCGAACTCCTGTAACCCGAAGAGTGCAGCGGCGTGTTCCGTGTCGTCGAACGCGTAGGACGTCGTCTGATAGAGCGGGGGTGCTCGAGCGCCGGTCGTCGGATCGGGGTCCTGTCCGGCGTGGATGCTGTCGGTCGCGAACTGGTGGTCGTGGCTGTCGTCGCTCATACTGGTAGACACACAGGGCTGATAGTAAAACGTTGTTACGATCGCCGGTCTCACGACCGATCTCGGAGGGGACCAACCGATCGAGTGAGGTCGTGAGACCGGCGATCGGTTTCGTTCTGACTGATCCTGAACTCGAATCGTGCCCCACCCGAGTCGGCGGAGCCGGCCGTCACCGTCCAGCCGTGTGCGTCGGCGACGGCCGCGACG